>NZ_FNGR01000004.1:0-416141 GCF_900103045.1 Ensifer sp. YR511 | reverse complement strand
CAGGAAACTCTAGAGCGAAGGTCGTCGTCGCCAGCAGCGCCGCCGCCCTCGTCAGTGATCGGGCTTATAGACCCCCATCCTCACAGACGTCAACAGCCACGTTCAAAAAAACTTCAAAAATCGACAAATCTCTGAATTTAAACAATAATTCCAGCTGTTGATAAACTAGGTCGATTTTGATCCGCGAGACCCCGGTCTTTCGGTCCGTAAATCACTGCCCTTGGTTGCAAGATCATATATCGCCACAATCAGGCAGGATTTAGGAGCGCGATAGGTGCCTAACGTCTGTGGTCGGCAGTGCCATTTCACGGGTGAAATGGCCGCGGTTTTCCCTGACGCTCTGCATCAGGAATTCGCGCACCGCCCTTACCCGCGGGACGGCAACCAGGTCTCTATGGCAAACCAGCCAGTAGGTGCGCTTGAGCTCGATCTCTTCCGGCAGAACGATCTCCAGGTCGTCTTCCTGCTGCGCGATGAAGTGCGGCAAGACGCAAAGACCCAGCCCCTGCCGCACGGCCTTCAACTGCGTCAGGATGCTCGAACTCTGGAAATGGGCATGCAGGCCCGGCTGCAGCTCCCCCAGGTAATCAAGACCCGGCGCGAAGATCATGTCGTCGATATATCCGACGAAGCGGTGTGCGGCGAGATCGTTGCGCCCGGTGATCGGCGGGTGCTTCGAGAGATAGCTGCGCGCGCCATAGACATGCAGCGTGTAGGGCGTCAGCACCTCGGATTGGTAAGGCCCGGCCTTCGGCGCCGTCAGCGCCACCTGGATATCCGCCTCCTTGCGCGACAGAGACATGATCTGCTGGATCGCCAGCATCTCCAGGGAGACGTTCGGATAGCGCGCCGCAAAGTCCGCCAGCCGGTCGGCCAGAAAGAAGTTGCCGAAGCCTTCGAGTGTGCTGAGACGGACGACGCCGCGCTGCGCCGTCAGACCGTCATTGATGTCGAGCTGCAATTGTTCGGTCTCGCGCTCGATCCGCTCGGCGGTTTCGACGAAGCGCTGGCCCATGCCGGTCAAGATGTAGCCGCGCGGATTGCGCTCGAACAGCTTGACCTTGAGCGCGAATTCCAGCCTGTCGATGCGACGAGACACCGTGGCATGGCTGGTCCTCAAGCGCCGCGCCGCCGTCGACAGTTGCCCGGTGCGGGCCACCGCCAGAAAGAACTGCAGATCGTCCCAGGTGAAATTCGGATTCATGCTTACTCCCCGTCTGTCCGAAAATGAACAGATCCTGTTTTGCAATTTACGGTTCCGGACGCTTGCATCCAAGCGGTTTTTTCCCGATTGTACGCGTCAGAGCGGACATCTGAGGAGCATGTCTGGCCAAATATGAACAGACCGAAACGAACGCCCCCGGCGGCCACCATCCGGCGCCGGAGTATTCCTGCGTTCGTTCGCGGCGGCTGGCGGTTCAGGAAGAAGACAAGATGACGAAGCTCAAGAATGCGGCGCCGGGGCGCGGCTGAAGGAGCGATGTCGCCCGAACCCGGGATCTGAAGGGTCGCGCCGTACATATCGAGGGAGAACCATGGACATATACGACTTCATCGTCGTTGGGGCAGGTAGCGCCGGCTGCGTGCTTGCCAACCGCCTTTCGGAAAACCCGGGGCATCGCGTGCTGCTGCTCGAAGCCGGCGGCCGCGACAACTACCATTGGATCCATATTCCGGTCGGCTATCTCTATTGCATCAACAATCCGCGCACGGACTGGTGTTTCACGACCGCAGCGGAAGAGGGCCTGAACGGCCGTTCACTCGGCTATCCCCGCGGCAAGGTGCTCGGCGGCTGCTCGTCGATCAACGGCATGATCTATATGCGCGGCCAGGCTGAGGACTACGACCACTGGCGCCAGCTCGGCTGTACCGGCTGGGGCTGGGACGACGTGCTGCCGCTCTTCAGGAAATCCGAGGACCACTATCGCGGTGCCAACGAGATGCACGGCGCCGGCGGCGAATGGCGGGTGGAAAAGGCGCGCGTGCGCTGGGACGTGCTCGACGCTTTTCAGAAGGCGGCAAGCGAAGCCGGCATTCCCGAGACGCCGGATTTCAACCGCGGCAGCAACGAAGGCTCCGGTTATTTCGATGTCAACCAGCGTTCCGGCATCCGCTGGAACACCGCAAAGGCATTCCTGCGCCCGGCCCAGAAGCGCGGCAACCTCACAGTTCTGACCAAGGCGCATGTGCGCAAGCTGATCATCGAGGGCGATCGCATCGCCGGCGTTGAATTCCAGCATGACGGCACAGTCAAGCGCGCCGGCGCAACCCGCGAAACTGTGCTCTCCGCCGGCGCGATCGGCTCACCCCATATCCTCGAACTCTCCGGCATCGGCCGTGGTGACGTGCTGCAGGCAAACGGCATCGAGCTTCGCCACGAACGCGCCGGCGTCGGCGAAAACCTGCAGGATCATCTGCAGCTCCGCATGGCCTACAAGGTCACCGGCGTACCGACGCTCAACGAAAAGGCAAACTCGCTGTTCGGCAAGGCGTCGATCGGACTCGAATATCTACTGAAGCGTTCCGGGCCGATGGCAATGGCGCCGAGCCAGCTCGGCATCTTCACCCGCTCCGGGCCGGAAAAGGAAACGCCGGATCTGCAGTATCATGTGCAGCCGGTGTCGCTCGACAAGTTCGGCGAGCCGGTTCATTCCTTCCCGGCAATCACCGCCAGCGTCTGCAATCTGCGCCCGGAAAGCCGCGGATCGGTACATCTGAAGGGTCCGGATTTTGCCGCCGCGCCGGACATCAGGCCGCGCTACCTGACGGCGGAGGCCGACCGCGATGTCGCGGTCAGCGCCATCCGGTTGACGCGGCAAATCGTCAAGCAACCCTCGTTCGCCCGCTTCAACCCGGTCGAGTTCAAGCCGGGCCCGTCCTACGAGACCGAGGAGGACCTGAAGCGCGCGGCCGGCGATATCGGCACGACGATCTTCCATCCGGTTGGGACCTGCCGCATGGGCGCCGATCCGGAGAGCGTCGTCGATCCGGAACTGCGCCTGCGCGGTCTGAAGGGATTGCGCATCGCCGACGCCTCGGTCATGCCGACGATCACCTCGGGCAACACCAATTCGCCGACGATCATGATCGCCGAAAAGGCGGCAACGATGATCCTGGCAGTCAATCGTTAGGCGTCAGCGGCAAGGGCGGGCGGCACTCGGGCGTCCGCCGAAGATGCTGATTCCATGCCGGATTCGGCCAGCTAGCGGTGTCGGATAACGGTAAACTGGCCGAAAAGCGACGCGAAAAGCTTAAATCTCAGGCGTTGAGCCCCTATATCAGGTCCTGATGGCTCGGTTGAGCCCAAGCAAGATTTAGGGGTTGTGATGGCAATGCAGCGATTTGGGCGTTTTGGACGAACTCTGGCAATGATGGCGATCGGCATGGTCGTTGCGCTGACCGTTGTGGACGTCGCCGAAGCGCGGCGTTCGGGCGGCGGCTTCGGTAGCCGCGGCACCCGCACCTTCTCGCAACCGCCGGTCACCCGTACCGCGCCGACCAACGCGGCACCGATCGACCGTTCGATGACGCCGCGCCAGGACGCAGGCCCGGCCGCGACCAATCCGGCAGCCGGCCAGACGCGCCCGAACGCCACCCAGCCGAACGCCCGTCCGGGCTTCTTCAGCGGCTTCGGCGGTTCGCTGCTCGGTGGCCTGATGGTCGGCGGCCTCATCGGCATGCTGATGGGCGGCGGTTTCGGCGGTGCTGCCGGCTTCCTCGGCCTGATCGTGCAGATGCTCCTGATCGGTGGCCTGATCATGCTCGCCATGCGCTTCTTTAACCGCAACCGCCAGCAGACAGCCTATGCCGGCCCGTCCGAGCGCTCGTCGGGCCAGCAGCCATCGAACGGCATGCCGTCGTTCAAGATCCCGAGCATCGGCGGCGGCCAGGCAAGCGGTCAGGCGCAGGCTCGACCCCAGGCAGCCCCTCAGGCGGCGCCCGTCACCGACGGCCCGGCCGATGAAATCGGCGTCCAGGGGTCTGACCTCGAGCAGTTCGAAAAGATGCTGAAGGACGTGCAGGCGGCTTACGCCGCGGAAGACTACGGCACGCTGCGTCGCCTGACGACGCCGGAAGCCATGTCGTACCTAGCAGAAGAGCTCAGCGACAACGCCACGAGCGGCGTCAAGAACGATGTGCGCGACGTGCACCTCGTTCAGGGCGACGTCGCCGAAGCCTGGTCGGAGAACGGTACCGAATTTGCGACCGTCGCCATGCGTTACGAGAGCATCGACGTCATGCGCGACCGCACCACCGGCAAGGTGATCAGCGGCGATCCGGACAATCTGACGGAAGCCGTCGAGCTCTGGACTTTCGTGCGCAAGCCGGGTGCCGAATGGCAGGTTTCGGCGATCCAGGGCGTCAGCCACGACTGAAGCGCAGCAAAGCCTATAGAAAAAAGGCCCGGTCGGCATCGCCGCACCGGGCCTTTTCGTTTTCAGGCCGTCCAATCACACGGCCGCGGGGGCCCCAGTCGGCGGCGCGAGGATGCCGGTGATCAGATCCCGCAGCCAGCGATGGGCGGGGTCGCCGTCGCGCCGCCGGTGCCAGATCTGCCGGAAGGCGAAGGGCGGGATCGCGAAGGGTGGCGCGAAGATGGCGAGCGGCCCGATCTCCCCGTCGCGGGGCAGGATCCGGCGCGCAACCGTTAGCACGAGGTCGGTTCCCGGAACGAGACCCGGCGCCGCACTCCAATGAGGCAGGGCCAGCGCAATGCGGCGCTTGTGTCCAATAGCCGAAAGCGCAAGGTCGATCTCGTTGCCGGTATCGCCACGCAGGGAGACGAGAATATGCGGCCGCTGCAGATAGGCCGAAAGATCCATCGTCGTTTCGCCGCCGAGGCTCGCGCGATCGGCCAGGCAGGCGAAGTGCTCCTCGAACAGCAATGATGTCCTCAGATCCTCGGCAAGCGTCGGGAAAACCCCGAGCGCCAGATCGATTTCGCCGTCGACGGCCTGCGCCATCATCACTTCGCGGCTTGCCTGGCTGACGAGGAGATCGACGTTCGGCGCCTGCCGGCGCAGCACGGTCATCAGTTGCGGCAGCAGCACAAGCGCAGCGTAATCGGACATCGCCAGCCGGAAGACGTGGGGCTCGCGCGCCGGATCGAATGGCTGAGAACCCATGAGCAGACGCATATGCGCGAGCGCTTCGGCAAGCTGCGGCGCGATCGCCAGCGCCCGCACCGTCGGCTCGAGATGGCCGCCATGGCGAACCAGCAAGGGATCGTCGAACAGAGCGCGCAACCGCGCCAGCGCATGGCTGACGGCAGGCTGGCTCTTGTTCAACCGCAGAGCCGCGCGCGAGACGTGGCGCTCCGCCAGGAGCGCGTCGAGCACCACGAGCAGGTTCAGGTCGATTGCGCCAAGATTATTCATCATACGAATATAGCACGTGAAAAATTGGAATTTCCATTCCCAAGATAGATGATGGAGGGTCGCCGCAACAAAAAGGAAAAACAATGCCCAATCTCTCCTCCCTCCTGTTGCTTGCCGTGGCGATCTTCGCCGGCGCCGTCGTCCCCCTCCAGGCCGGCGCCAATGCCAACCTTGGCCGCCTCCTCGGCCATCCGCTCTGGGCGACGGTCGTCTCGCTCGGCGTCAGTCTCGCGCTCATCCTGCCGATGCTGATTGCCTTCCGGGCGCCGTTGCCCAGCCTGGCTGTGGCATTCAAGGGTCCGTGGTGGATCTGGGTCGGCGGCCTCGCCGGCGTGATCTACATCACTGCGGCTCTTCTCCTTGCGCCGAAGCTCGGCGCGGCAAGCTTCATTGTCGCCGTCATCGCCGGCCAGATGGTCATTTCCATGTTGATCGATCACTACGGCCTGATGGGTTTCCCGCAAAAGCCGGTCAATGCGGCGCGGCTGACCGGCCTGTTCTTCATCGTCGGCGGCATGGTGATCACCCAGATCGCCAATGTCACGCCGGCCTTGGCCAACGCGCCGCGATAGCACAGAGCCGCATCTCGGCAGCGGCAGCCATGACGATCAAGGCTGCCGCTTGTCACCTGAGAAGCACCCATGGTAAATGGCTGACCATGTCGAGCGAACCCCATTTGATGGCCTGATTTGCCCCGCAAGGCGGGGCTTGCATCTGTGAGCCCAGAACCGTCCGCCTCTTGCGCGGGCTTATCCTGTTCGCATTCGATCTCATCAAACCTGCCCAATACAGCAGACCCGAGATCGATTGCGTCTCATCGGGCTCTCCTATGGACAAATCCAATCTTTGGGGCGATGCCGCCTTCCGGCGCATCAGCCTCGTCCTCACCGTCGATTCCTTCTGCTCCTGGATGCTCGTCGCCGCGCTGCCGCTCGTCGTTGCAAGCCGCTTCGGCGCCGGTGCGGAACTGGTCGGCAGTCTTGCCTTGCGTCTGCTGCCGAGCCTCCTGCTTGCGCCGATCGTCGCCTCGCTCCTACGGCGCAGCGGCCCGCAGCTTCCGGTGCTGTGCTGCCTGTCGGTGACCGCCATCGCCATTCCCGGCCTTGCGTTCGCGCCGGACGCAATGACATTGCACATGATCGTCCTGGTCATCGGCGCTGCGGACGCGGTGGTCACGCCGGGTCTGTTGATGCTGCGCGCCGCCGTCGTTCCAGCCGGCCGCAACATGGAGGCCAACACCGCCTTCCAGGCGATCGACCGCTTCGCCAAGATTTTCGGTCCGCCGGCGGCGGGTCTGGCAGCTGCCTCCACCTCGATCGTGACAACCCTTCTTGCGCTGTCCCTTGCCCAGATCGGGGCAGCCCTTCTGCTGGTGCTTCAACCACGCGACAAGCCGGTGTAGGAGAACGCGGCACCCTCGCACGCATCGGGCTTCGGACGGGAAACCCTTGCGATGTTTCGCGAGAACCCCTTGCTCTGGGCTTTGCTGCTCCCGGCCTTCGGCTACATGGTCTCGCTCGGGACACTGCAGCCGTTCCTGTTCTGGCTCAGTCGTGACCAGTTTCATCTCGGCCCGGAGATGTGGACCTTGCTTCTGGCGGCACAGGGCGCCGGCGCCCTGATTGGTGCCGTCGTCTCGCACCGATTGGCGGGAGCTTTGACCAGTACGCAGGCGCTGCTTCGCGCCTATCTTCTCTCCAGCCTGCTCGAAGGCCTTTCGACCTTCGCGCTGATTTTTGCCCCCAACTCCCTGGTGGCCAGCGGACTGCTGATCGTCGGCGGCATACCGGAGATGATCGCTTTCGCTACCTACTTTACCCTCCTGCAACGCTGCCTGTCCCTGGAGCGCCAGGCAGTGTTTTACGCCGTGAGCTTGCCACTCATGGATGCCTGCTTGATCGCCGGCATCGTCTCGGGAGCCTTCTATACCAGCGATCTCGTGACCCTCGGGCAGTTCTGGCTCTTTGCCAGCGCCTGCGCCGTGCTTCCGGTTCTGCCGTTCCTCGCGTGGCGCGGGTCGGCGACCGACCGTCAGAGCAGTGTCTCGCGGCAAAAAGATCAACGCCAGCCGTAACTTACGGCTGGCGTGTTTCACTTTGACTGGCCATACTCGCACCGGGCTATAAAGGGGTATTGCATGCAGGACCGGTTGTTCATCGATGGCAAATGGGAAAAACCGCGGCGCGGCGGCACGCTCGACGTGATCGATCCGGCGACGGAGGAGATCATCCATCGTGCACCTGCGGCAACCTACGAGGACGTGGACCGGGCCGCAAAGGCGGCCCGCATCGCCTTCGATAGCGGCCCCTGGCCAAAACTTTCGGGCAGCGAGCGCGCCGCCTATCTGCGTGCAATCGCCGCCAAGATCGAGGAAAAGCGCCACTCGCTGGCCCGGCTCGAAGTCGCCGACAACGGCAAACCGCTGCCGGAAGCATTGTGGGACATCGACGATGCTGCAGGCTGCTTCCGCTATTATGCCGGCCTCGCCGAGGAACTGGACACCAGCCCTGAGGAGGCGATCGCCGTCGGCGACAGCCGCTTCACGTCACGCGCCGTGCGCGAACCGCTGGGCGTCGTCGGCGCGATCACCCCGTGGAACTATCCGTTGCTGATGGTGTCGTGGAAGGTGGCGCCGGCGCTGGCCGCCGGCTGCACCATCGTGCTCAAACCGTCGGAGCTGACACCGCTGACAGCACTTGAGCTCGGCGTCATCGCCGAGGAAGTCGGGCTGCCGGCCGGCGTGCTCAACATCCTCACCGGCACCGGCCAGGACGCCGGCCAGCCGCTGACCGAGCATCCACTGGTCGACAAGCTTGCCTTCACCGGCTCCGTCGTCACCGGCCGCAAGGTGATGATGGCCGGTGCCCAGGACATCAAGAATGTCAGCCTCGAACTCGGCGGCAAGTCGCCCTTCGTCGTCTTTGCCGACAGCGACATCGACAAGGCCGTCGAATGGATCATGTTCGGCATCTTCTGGAACCAGGGCCAGGTCTGCTCGGCGACCTCGCGCGTGCTCGTCGAGGAGACGATCTACGAGACCGTCGTCAAGCGCCTCTGCGAAGAAGCGGCGAAGATCACCATCGGCAATGGTCTGGAAGACGGAAACCTGCTCGGGCCGATCGTCTCGAAGGGGCAGTACGACAAGATCATGGGCGCGATCGACCGCGCCCGCCAGGACGGCGCCACGGTGGCTGCCGGCGGCGGCCGCCCGGCCGGCCTCAACAGCGGCTACTTCATCGAACCGACGGTGCTGACCGATATGCGCGAAGACAGTTACGTCTGGCGCGAGGAGATCTTTGGTCCGGTCGTCTGCGTCAAGCCGTTTGGCGAAGAGGCCGACGCGATCCGCATGGCCAACAACAGCCGCTTCGGTCTTGCAGCCGCCGTCATGTCGGCCGACAGGGACCGCTGCGAGCGCGTCGCCCGCGCTTTTCGCGCTGGCATCGTCTGGATCAACTGCTCGCAGCCGACCTTCACCGAAGCACCCTGGGGTGGCTACAAGCAATCGGGCATCGGCCGTGAGCTCGGCCGCTGGGGCCTTTCCAATTATCTGGAGACCAAGCAGATCACCAGTTTCGACGCCGACGAGCCCTGGGGCTGGTACATCAAGGGATAGCGCCGATCGGGGCGTGGAGGTCAGCGTCAAATTCCCTTCATGCGGCTGTGAAATAAGCCGACTAACGATGGCATCACGCAAAGTTGTCGTCGAACACACGCAATCCGGAGGGTCAGATGAACAGGTCGAACGACGAGATCGAAACGCAGGACTGGCTGGAAGCGGAACTGGCCGACACGCTCGACGAGGACTACGAACTCGAGCTTTCCGAACCGGCGCTGTCGGAAGAGATCCGCAAGATCTACCGCAAGAACCACCCGCCATCGATCCCGCGCATCGATTACTTCCGCTCGCTGCTGAAGTTGCAGTCGGAACTGATCAAGCTGCAGGACTGGGTGGTCCATCACAAGGAAAAGGTGGTGGTGATCTTCGAGGGCCGCGATTCCGCTGGCAAGGGCGGCGTCATCAAGCGCATCACCCAGAGGCTCAATCCCCGCGTCGTGCGTGTCGTCGCGCTGCCGGCACCGTCCGACCGCGAAAAGACGCAATGGTATTTCCAGCGCTACGTGCCGCACCTGCCGGCCGGCGGCGAGATCGTGCTCTTCGACCGCTCCTGGTACAACCGCTCCGGCGTTGAGCGCGTCATGGGCTTCGCCACCGAGGACCAGGTCGAGCAGTTCTTCGACGACGTGCCGGAATTCGAGCGCATGCTGGTTCGCTCCGGCATCCGGCTGGTGAAGTACTGGTTCTCGATCACCGACGAGGAGCAGCAGATGCGCTTCCTGGTGCGCATTCACGACCCGTTGAAGCAGTGGAAGCTGTCGCCGATGGATCTGCAGTCGCGGGTGCGCTGGGAAGGTTACACCAAGGCCAAGGAGGAGACCTTCGCCCGAACCAACATCCCGGAAGCACCCTGGCATATCGTCGAAGGCAACGACAAGAAGCGCGCCCGTCTGAACTGTATCGACCACCTGTTGAGGCAGATCCCCTACGAGGACGTGCCGCACGAGGAAATCTCCCTGCCGGAACGCGTCTTCAACCCGGACTACGAGCGCAAGGTTCTGCCGCCGGAACTCTACGTGCCGTCGAAATACTGACGCACGCGGGCAACCGCCCGCGTCTGCAGCCGTTGAAAGCGAGGCGGCATCCGCCCGCCTCGCTTGCAATATCCCCGCGAAAATCAGAGATTGCCGTGAAACGCCAGTTTCATGGACATCGCATGAGCCCGAAAGAACGTTCCTTCCTCACCCGTGTTCGCCAAGTGCTGCCGGAACTGCATCCGGCCGAGCGGCGGCTGGGCGACTTCCTCTGCGATTTTCCAGGCGAGGTCGCCAGCTACTCAGCCCAGGAACTGGCGGCGCTCGCACATGTGTCGAAGGCGACGGTCTCTCGCTTCATCCAGCGGCTCGGCTACGACAATTACGAAGAAGCGCGTCGGCATGCCCGCGCCGACAAGCAGACCGGTTCGCGCCTGTTCCTTGCAACCGCCACCGACAGCGGCGGCGAGCAGTCGCTCACGTCCCATGTGGCGCAGGGCGTGGCCAATATCGAAGCGACCTTTCTCGCCATTTCCGAAACCCAGGTGACGGCGGCGGCAACCGCCATCCTTGGCGCCCGCAAAGTCTGGGTCATCGGCTTTCGCGCCAGCCATTCCTTCGCCACCTATCTGCAATGGCAGATGACACAGGTGGTCGAGCACATCTCGGCCATTCCCGGCGGCGGCCAGACGCTCGGCGAACATCTGGTCAGCATCAACAACGACGACGTCGTCATCCTTTTCGGCCTGCGCCGGCGCGTCACGTTGATGGAACCGATCCTCGCGCAGCTCGAAAAATCGGGCGCAAGGCTGCTCTATATCACCGACGAAGGCGTTCCCTTCCTCAACCAGGCAGAATGGCATTTCCGCTGCCAGACGCTGGCGCCGGGGCCCCTGTTCAACCACGTCTCGGTGATGGCGCTCTGCCATCTGCTCACCACGCGTTGCATCGAAATCGCCGGTCCCGCCGGCCGAAACCGCCTGCGCGGCATCGAGGCGATCAACGACGCTCTCGACGAATTGTGAGCGCCGATTGGGCATTTGCCTGAAACGGCAGAACATTTTTCGAGCACAAGAAATCTGGGTTTCAACCGCCCGTTAGAGTGCAATCTGTCGCCAAGCTTTTGACGGCAAACGAGAAACTGTCGTTTCCCGTCGAGTGGCACGAAATCTGCATTCCATAACCTGGGTTGCGAGCGGCCATTTCCTTTCGCAGCGCGTCATAGAATCTCCTATGAAACTCAGATTTCATGATGTAGATTTCATGAAACTGAGTTTTCACATTTTCACGTTGTTAAGCCATAAAGGGGAACGAACCATGGCAGCGGAAAATATGGTACCGTCCGGCAGGTCATCGCCGGTCATCAGACAGTTGGAATCAGCCTTCACCAAGATCGGCGTCACCGGCGCCCACAAGCAAATTCTCGCCCTCGTGCTCATCGGCTGCCTGTTCGACAGCTTCGAACAGAACACCATCGGCGTTGCCGGCCCGATCCTGAAAGAACATTGGGGCCTTACCGGCACCGACATCGGTTTCCTCAACACCATCACCTTTGGCAGCGCGGCGATCGGCCGCCTGCTTTCAGGCATCCTCGGCGACCGCTACGGCCGACGCGTGATGCTGACCATCAACCTCCTGCTCTTCACCATTGGCTCGGCCGCCTGCGCCATGGCGCCGAACTTCGCCACGCTCTGCTTTGCCCGTGCCATCGTCGGCTTCGGCGTCGGCGGCGAAATCTCGACGGCCGTTACCATGCTGTCGGAATTCTGCTCGCCGAAATTCCGCGGCACGGCGGCCGGCCTCGTCAATGTCGGCGCCGGCGGCTTCGGCAACTTCCTGGCGCCCGCCTTCGGCCTGATGATCTTCACCCTCTTCCCGGGTGAAAACAGCTGGCGCTGGCTCTTCGCCGCCCTCGCGCTCCCGGCTCTGCTCGTCGTCTTCTACCGCCGCTTCGTGCCGGAGACCCCGCGCTTCCTGGCTTCGCAGGGCAAGATCGACGAAGCCAACAAGGTGCTCTCCATCCTTGCCTCCGGCTCGTTGCGCCCGCGCAATCTCAAGGTCCAGGAGTATCTGACCAAGGATCACCTGAAGGACGAAGAGCCGGCCAAGAGCGACTGGAAGGAACTCTTCCGCGCGCCCTTCATCGGCCGCACGATCCCCGTCGCCATCGCCATCCTGATGAGCTACGGCGCCCAGCTTTCCGTGCTGACGCTGATGCCGATCATCTTCGTCTCCATGGGCTACACGCTGCAGGGCAGCCTGCTCTACAGCATGATCATCCAGAGCGGCAGCGTGCTTGGTGCCATCGCCGCCTCGATGTTCGGCTACTACTTTCCGCGCAAGAAGGTGCTGACGCTCGGCGCCGTGTTCGCCTGCCTCGCGGCGGTCTCGATCGCCTATCTCGGCACCAACATCTATCTGGTGCTGATGTTCGGCGCGATCTTCCAGTTCTTCGTGCTGCTGCTCAACACCTCGATCTGGATCTATGCGCCCGAACTCTTTCCGACCCGCATCCGCGCCTTCGGCGTGGCGCTGATCCTGGCAACCGGTTCGGCCGCGGGTTCCTTCGTCCCCACCATCGCCGGCGCCCTCTTCGACGTCTACGGCATGGTCGGTGTCTTCGGGCTTGCCGCCGGCATGTATGCGGTCTTTGCCTTCTGCATCCAGCTCGGCCCCGAAACCTACGGCATGTCGATGGAAGACCTCACCCAGCCTGCCGATGCCGACCTGGCAAAGGCTGACACTTCTGAAATCAAAGTCGGCGTGGAACTGAGAACGTGAGCGCACATATCCTTCTGATCAACCCGAACAGTTCGCGTGCCACGAGCGACATGATGGTCGCCATCGCACGCCGGGCGGCATCAGGACGCATGGCCGTGGCAGTCGCCACGGCCATGCGGAACCCGCCGATGATCGTCACGCCGGAGCAGCTGGACGCATCCGCTGCCGAGGTCGTCGAGATCGGCGAAAAGCATGAGGCCGGATGCCTCGGCATCGTCGTCAGCGCCTTCGGCGATCCCGGCCTTGCCGCGCTCAAGCACCGGCTCGATATCCCCGTCATCGGAATCTGTGAGGCCTCGATGATCGAGGCCTCACAGGGCGGCCGCAAATTCGGCGTCGCCACCACGACGCCGGAACTGATCCAGGCGATCGACGACCGCGCCCGCGATCTCGGCGTCTGGGAACAATATACCGGCATCCGTTGCACTTCGGGCGATCCGCTGGCGCTTTCCGCCCACCCGGATCGGCTGCTTTCGGCTCTCGGCGATGCGGTCCGCCAATGCATCGAGCTCGACGGCGCCGAGGCCGTCATCATCGGCGGCGGCCCGCTCGGCCAGGCGGCCGACGAGCTCCAGCCGATGTTTTCGACGCCGATCATCGCCCCCATCCCGAGCGCAATCGGCCGCATGCTCGACCTGATGCAGGTCGCCGCCTGACAGGCATTCCTCATCGCAGACACCCAAAAGGAGTATGGATCGGGCGGCGCTAATGCCTGTTTCCGCCGGCCGCCCTGTGGTATTTTCGCCCTTCCTAATTGGCGAGACCGAAGCTGGGGCGGAGGTTACGCGATGAAATCTCTCTTTGCTTCGCTGGTCGCGGTGGCGTTCTTCGCCGCGGCGGCGAACGCGGGTCCTTTGCATGACGCGGCACGGGACGGCGACACGGAACGCGTCAAACAGTTGCTCGATCAGGGAACCGACATAACCGAGCCGGATGCGGCCGGTGAACCGGCGCTGTTGATTGCCGCTCTCAAGGGTCGCGCCGAGGTCGTCGCCCTTCTCATCGAGCGCGGCAACGACATCGAGATCCGCAATAAGGGTGGTCTCACCGCGCTTCACGCCGCGGCCTATGGCGGCAATCTCGAAACCGTCAAACTACTCGTCGCCAAGGGCGCGGCGGTCAACGACGTCGCCAACTTCTACAAGATGTCGCCTCTGCATGCAGCAGCCGAAGAAGGCCACGCCGAAGTGGTCGCCTTCCTGCTTGCCAACAAGGCAGACATCGAAGCCAAGGAGCGCAACGGCTATACGCCGCTCACCCAGGCCGGCTGGCGGTCCTATTGGCCGGCCGCCGAACTTCTGTTGAAGGCCGGCGCCACCTGCCAGAAGGCCGAGCTTGTCGGCGAATGGCTCTACGGCGAATGCACGAAACGTCAATAGATCCGGAAACGGAGGAAACGGCATGTCTCGACACTCCATACGATTTATAATCGCGGCGACAGCGGCGTTCCTTGCGCCGGCCGTCCCGTCACTGGCAGAAGAGCCCGTGAACACCGGCTACTTCGGTGACGTGGCGATCAAGGGTTACGATCCCGTCGCCTATTTCACCGAGAACAAGGCTGTCGAAGGATCACCCGAATTCAGCTATCGCTGGCTTGGCGCCACCTGGCAGTTTGCCAGCGCCGAGCATCGCGACCAGTTCATCAAGGAGCCGACCCGCTATGCGCCGCAATATGGCGGCTACTGCGCCGATGGCGTCTCCTTCGGCACGGTCACGACCAACATCGATCCCAAAGCCTGGCGCATCATCAAGGACAAGCTCTATCTCAGCTACGATCCGGGCGCAGCCGACGGACTGGTGAAGAACCCGAACAAGGTGGTCGATTCGCGCAAGCACTGGTCCGAGGTCGAGCAGACGCTGCTCACCGAGAAGGCGAACATCAACTGGACGCAGCCCCGGCCCTGAAGGCCGGCGGCTCGGCGATGACAACCGTCACTTCTCGATCGAGAAGAACTTCAGCGACTGCGGCGTGACATTGATGTAGTCCGCCGTGCGCTCGCCCTTTGCCGTATTGCGGTAGACATAGCCGCAGACCATGCGGTCGAGAAAATAGCCGTCATATTTTTCGCAGAGCTGGTTGCCCTTCACTTCAATCCGACCGGTGATGTTGGTGTTGCTGGTGCGATAGGCGGTGTTGCCGTCCTTGTCGAAAAACTGCGCAAAGCCCGTGCCGTTCTTGTGCACGCCGACCCAGGTCTTGTCGGTGGTCAGTTGTTTCAGCTCGGCCGGGCCGAGCCGGTCGCTGGCGGCGCCGACGAAGCCGAAGGGCCATTCCGGAATACCGGCGACGCGAAGGCCGAAGAGGTGGCGATAGAGATCCTCTTCGCGCCAGTAGTCGTAGAGATAGCCGTAGTAGCTCAGGTTCGTGTCCGGGAAGAGCTTCAACAGCTCGTCCGCTTCGGCGGCCGCACTCTGCTGGTCGCCGCGCTGGGCATAGGCCGACGCCAGATACTCCCGCACCGCCTCCGCCTTTGGCAAGGATGCGCCGGCCGCTTCAATCAGGGGGATCGCCTTCTCAAGGTGACGCGTCGTGTAATAGACGATGCCCGAAAGCAGCTGCAGGCTCGAAGATGGCGACGGATCAAGCCTCAGCGCCCGCTCGATATCGTCGAGCGCCTGCTCGTGTTCACCGGTCTGGGCCAGTATCAGCGCCAGATTGGCGAGCGCCTCGGCATCCCCCGGCTGCGCCGAGACGGCTCGAAGCGCCGATTCCTTTGCCTCAAGGGGACGGCCGTCCACCAGCTGCAGCAGCGCCAGCACGGTATGGGCGCGGGCGTTGTTGGCGTCGAGCTTCAGGGCCTGTCCCGCCGCATCATAGGCGATCTTGCGCGCCACGGCCGCGGACCAGAGATAGTTGTAGTCGTTGCGCCAGACGTCGACGGCGACCCGGGCGATACCGGCATGCGCATCGGCGAACTTCGGATCGAGATCGATCGCCCGCTGATAATAGGAAAGCGTCTGGCGATAGGTGTCGACGTCGCGCCAGATCAAGCCCTGCTGCTCGGCGCGCATGTAGTTGTCGTAGGCCTCGAGATTGTCCGTCGGAATGCGCGCCAGCTGGTCGCGTTCGCCCTCGCTGAGCTTGACCTCGAGCGCTGCGATGATCTTGCCGATCACGTCGTCCTGAACCGCAAAGAGGTCGGCGTATTGCCGATCGTAGCGCTCGGCCCAGAGCGAAAGACCGCTCATCGCATCGATCAGCTTGACGTTGATGCGCAACCGCTGGTCCGCCCGCTGCAGCGTGCCCTCCAGCACATAGTGTACGCCAAGCTCGGCGGCCACGTCCTGGATCTTGTCGGTACTGCCCTTCAGCGCGAACACCGAATGGCGCGCGATGACAAAGAGGCCGGACACTTTCGAGAGTTCTGTGATGAGATCGTCCGTCAGCCCCTCGGCCAAATGGTCGTGATCGCTGTCGCCGCTGACATTGATGAAGGGCAGCACGGCAACCGAAGGCTGGTCCGGCAGCGGATAGGCGAAGCGCTGCGCCATCCCCTCCTGCCCGATCCACGTCCAAGGCTGCCACCAGGCGACCGCAGTCGACAGCGCAATCGCGACGAGACCAACGACCGATCCCTTCACCCAGGCCGCATTGCGTCGAGGCTTCTCGACAACCGTCCTGCCGGCGGCCCCCGGATCGAGGAGGACCCGGTAAACCCGGATCGGCTCGGCAAGCCCCTTGACCGTCTGTTGACCCAGGGACGCAAATCCGACTTTCAGCTTGGAGCTGACCTGGTCGTAAGCCGTGCCGGAGATCGCAATACCACCCGGCTCGGCAAGTCCCTGGACCCGATCGGCGATGTTGACGCCGTCGCCATGGATGTCGTCACCCTCGACGATGATGTCGCCAAGATTGATGCCGATGCGGAAGTCCAGCCTCTCGCCATCTGGCGCCTTGTCGGCTTCCGCCTCCGCCTTGCGCCGCTGGATCTCGACTGCGCATTGGGTCGCGTCGACAACGCTGCGGAATTCGACGAGCAGGCCATCGCCCATCGTCTTCACCAGACGCCCGTGATGCTCGCGGAAAAGCGGCTCGAGAATATCGCCGAGATCCGACTGGAATCGCAAGCGCGTCCCTTCCTCGTCCAGCCGGCTCAAGCGGCTGTAACCGACGACATCCGCGATCAGGACGGCTGCGAGACGGCGCTCCATCGACGGGCTCTCAACGTGCGATGTACTCCAGAGGCAATGGTACCGCAGCTTGGCGGGCGGCGCCATCGGCACGCATGGACGAGACGCGTCGACCAGGCCGTAACCGTTACGTACTTGCAGGACCTCGCTGAAGTGCCACGATTACAGGCGATCATCCGAAGGAAGCTGCCATGCTCAAACGACGGTCTCTGCTGGTGCTCGGCGCTCTTGCCACGGCACTTCCCGCACTCAAGTTGACGAGCGCGAGGGCTGCCGATGCAGGCCTCTCTGCGGACGAGGCGCGCGCCATTGCCAAGGACGCCTATATCTACGGTTTCCCGCTGGTCGACAGCTACAGGGTGCAGCATTCCTATTTCGTCGATCACGGCAATCCCGAGTTCAAGAGCGGCTGGAATACGCTCAACAATACCGCGCGGGTCTATACGCCTGACGACAAGGCGATCCAGACGCCAAATTCCGATACGCCCTACTCCTTCCTGGGCGCGCACCTGCGCGCCGAGCCGCTGGTCCTGACCGTGCCGGCGGTCGAGAAGGAGCGCTACTACTCGCTCCAGTTCGTCGACATGTACACCTTCAATTTCGCCTATGTCGGAAGTCGCGCCACCGGCAGCGAGGCTGGCACCTTCCTGCTGGCGGGACCGGGCTGGAAGGGTGAAACCCCGCCCGGGATCAAGGCGGTGATCCGGTCGGAAACGGAATTCGCTTTCGTGCTTTACCGCACGCAGATGTTTGATCCCGCCGACATCGAGAACGTCAAGAAGATCCAGGCGGGCTACAGGGTCGAGCTGCTGTCGAGCTTCCTTGGTCAGCCGGCTCCGGCACCGGCCGCGGCCGTCGATTTTATCACCCCGTTGAGCGCGGCTGACGAAAAGACCTCGCCTGACTTCTACAGGGTCCTGAATTTTATCCTGCATTACTGCCCGACGCACCCGTCCGAAACGGCGCTGATGCAGCGTTTCGCCGATCTGAACATCGGTGCGGGCAAGACGTTCGACATCACGGCTTTCTCGCCGGAGATCCAGAAGGCGATCACTGACGGCATGGCGGACGCCTGGGCGGCGTTCAAGGAACACAAGGAAACCGAAATCGACACCGGCAAGGCTTCGAGTGCCGACGCGTTCGGCACGCGGGAGTTCCTGAAGAACGACTATATGCAGCGCATGTCCGGCGCGGTTCTCGGTATCTACGGCAACTCGAAGGACGAAGCTCTCTATCCCGCCTATTTCGTCGATGACCAGAAGAAGCCGCTGACCGGGTCGGGCCACTACACCTTGCGCTTCGAACCCGAGCAACTGCCGCCGGTCAACGCCTTCTGGTCGCTGACCCTCTACGAACTGCCGTCGAGCCTGCTCTACGCCAATCCGCTTAACCGCTATCTCATCAACTCGCCGATGCTACCGAACCTGCAAAAGGACGCCGATGGCGGCGTGACGCTCTACGTCCAGCACGAGAGCCCTGGGCCTGACAAGGAAGCAAACTGGCTGCCGGCGCCGAGCGGCCCGTTCTTCACCGCCATGCGGCTCTACTGGCCAAAGCCGGACGCATTGGACGGAAAATGGAAAGCGCCGCCGATGCGGCGCGCCAACTGATCAACGAGGATTTGAATATGAAACACTATCGTTCGTTCCTCATTGCCAGTGCACTGGCGATGGCTGCCGCAACCCAGGCAAGCGCCGCCGACCCCGTAACCGTCGGTGTCGACAACTTCGTTCGTGCCGAGAGCGACATGTACCTCGCCTCCATGGTCAAGGACGGCGCCTTCGGCAAATTCGTGCATCGGCGCGAACCGGCTTCGATCGACAATCAGACCGTCATTCGCCTCAACCGCGATACGCTCTATTCATCGGCCGTGTTCGATCTCGACGCGGGCCCGGTTACGGTCACCATGCCGGACGCGGGAAAACGCTTCATGTCGCTGCAGGTGGTCAATGAGGACCACTATGTGCCGGAGGTCGTCTACGGCGCCGGAGAGGTGACGTTGACCAAGGAAAAGGTCGGCACGCGCTACGCCGTTGTCGGCGTCCGCACCCTGGTCGATCCGACCGACCAGAAGGATATCGCCGAAGTCCACGCCCTGCAGGATGCGATCAAGGTGACCCAGGAGAAGGAAGGCACGTTCGAAATCCCGGCCTGGGACCCGGCCAGCCAGAAGAAGGTGCGCGAAGCCCTGCTTGCGCTCGGCGCCACCATGCCGGACTTCAAGAAGGCCTTCGGCACCAAGGCCGACGTCGACCCGATCCGCCATCTGATCGGCACCGCGACCGGCTGGGGCGGCAACCCCGACAAGGACGCGTCCTATCTCAACGTCACGCCCGCCAAGAACGACGGCAAGACCATCTACAAGCTCGACGTCAAGGACGTACCGGTCGATGCCTTCTGGTCGGTCAGCGTCTACGACGCGCAAGGCTTCTACGAAAAGAACGCCTACAATGCCTACGCGATCAACAATATCACCGCCAAGAAGGGCGACGATGGCAGCGTCTCGATCCAGTTCGGCGGCTGCGACGGCAAGATCGCCAACTGCCTGCCCGTGGTCGACGGCTGGAACTATACGGTGCGGCTCTACCGGCCGCGCAAGGAAATCCTCGACGGAACCTGGTACTTTCCCGAGCCGCAGCCGGTAAACTAGGCGTGCCGCGAATTTGGCAGCGGAGGCCGCATGCATGGAACACAGCGATGACAACCTTGCGGCCTTCGCCGAGCATGGCGCAACGCCCCTGCCCGCAGCAACGGGTGAAGGCCGTGTCGAGCGTGACGGCGCACGAATCTGGTATGCGACCTATGGATCGGGCGAACCGGTTATCCTCTTGCACGGCGGCCTTGGCCACAGCGGCAACTGGGGCTTTCAAGTCCCGGCCCTGCTCGACACTGGCCACCGCGTCATCCTGATCGACAGCCGCGGCCATGGCCGCAGCACCCGCGACCGAAAGCCCTACACCTACGAACTGATGGCGGCGGACGTGCTTGCGGTGATGGACAGGCTGGATATTCAGAAGGCCGCCTTTGCCGGCTGGAGCGATGGCGCCTGCATCGCGCTTATCCTCGCCTCACAGACGCCGGAACGCGTCAGCGGCGTCTTCTTCTTCGCCTGCAACATGGACCCGAGCGGAACGAAGGACATCGAGCCGAGCCCGGTGCTCGACCGTTGCTTCAGCCGTCATGCCGAAGACTACCGCGCGCTGTCGGCGACGCCCGACGATTTCAGCACCTTCGTCGACGCCGTCAGCGAAATGCAGAGAACCGAGCCGAACTACACGGCGGAAGATCTCGGCAAGATCCGCGTGCCGGTCGTGATCGTCCAAAGCGAAAACGACGAGTTCATCAAACACGAGCATGCTGACCATCTCGCCCGCAGCATTCCCGGCGCCGCGTTCATCCTTCTCGATGGCGTCAGCCACTTCGCCCCGCTGCAGCGGCCCGACCGCTTCAATGCCGCGCTCACGGCTTTCCTTGTCGCACTCGAAGACGAGCCCAAAGGCGACGCGCAATGACGGCATTGACGAGCCCTTGTCGGCTCGTCATCTCGCCCTCAGGCGACGCTACTCGGCCGCTTCGGTCTCAGGCATCGGCACGTAGTTGAGGATCGGCGACAGCCAGCGCTCGACCTCGCGCACCGGCATGCGTTTACGTGTCGCATAGTCCTCGACCTGGTCGCGCTCGACCTTGGCGACACCGAAGTAATAGGCTTCGGGATGGCCGATATAGAGGCCGGAAACCGACGAACCCGGCCACATCGCATAGCTCTCGGTGAGGCTGACGCCGATCGTTGCTTCTGCGTCAAGCAGCCGGAAGAGCGTTGCCTTTTCCGTGTGATCGGGCTGGGCCGGATAACCCGGCGCCGGGCGGATGCCGGCATAGGGCTCCCCAATCAGCTCCACGGGCGTAAACGTCTCGTCCGCCGCATAACCCCAGAGTTCGGTGCGCACATATTCATGCATGCGCTCGGCAAAGGCCTCGGCGAAACGATCGGCCAGCGCCTTGACCATAATCGAGGAGTAATCGTCGTTGGCGCGCTCGAAGCGCTCGGCGATCGCCACTTCCTCGATGCCGGCTGTGACAACGAAACCGCCGACATAGTCGTTGGAGCCGCTATCAACAGGCGCGACGAAGTCGGAAAGGGCCACGTTCGCACGGCCATCGCGCTTGCTGAGTTGCTGGCGCAGCGTGAAGAAGGTCGCAAGTTCAGCGGCCCGATCCTCTCCGGTAAAGAGCCGGATATCGTCGCCGACCGTGCCTGCCGGCCAGAAGCCGACAACCGCCTTCGGCGCAAACCACTTCTCCTCGATGATCTTTTTCAGCATCGCCTGCGCGTCGTCGAACAACTGGCGGGCAGCCGCACCTTGCGCCTCGTCGTCGAGGATCTTCGGATAGACGCCCTTCAGCTCCCAGGTCTGGAAGAACGGCGTCCAGTCGATGTAGCGGGCAAGCTCCGCCAGATCCCAGCTTTCGAACACGCGCGTGCCGAGGAACGAGGGCGTCTTGGCCTGATAATTCGACCAGTCAACCCGATGCTGATTGGCACGTGCCTGCGACAGGGGCAGCCGGCGCTTTTCCGCCTCGTTGCGCGCATGCGCGTCGGCGACCTTGCGATACTCCGCCCGAACCGTCTCCATGTAATTGTCGCGCGCTTCGGGCGAGAGCAAGCTCGATACGACGCCGACGGCGCGGCTGGCATCGGTCACGTAGACCGTCTGGCCGCGATCGTAGCGCGGATTGATCTTGACGGCGGTGTGCACGCGGCTGGTGGTCGCGCCGCCGATCAGCAGCGGTACGTCGAAGCCTTCGCGCTCAAGTTCCGAGGCGACATGCACCATTTCATCCAGTGAGGGCGTGATCAGGCCAGAGAGACCGATGATGTCGACCTTCTGCTCGCGCGCCACTTCGAGGATCTTCGCCGAGGGCACCATGACGCCGAGATCGATGATCTCGTAATTGTTGCAGGCCAACACGACGCCGACGATGTTCTTGCCGATGTCGTGCACGTCGCCCTTGACCGTCGCCATCAGGATCTTGCCGGCGCTTTCGCGCGCCTCGCCGCCATTGGCGAGCTTTTCTGCCTCCATGTGCGGCAAGAGCACGGCGACCGCCTGCTTCATAACGCGTGCGGATTTGACCACCTGCGGCAAGAACATCTTGCCGGAACCGAAGAGGTCGCCGACGACGTTCATGCCGGCCATCAGCGGGCCCTCGATGACATGCAGCGGCCGCGCTGCCTCAAGCCGAGCCTCCTCGGTATCAGCCTCGATGTATTCGGTGATGCCGTTGACCAGCGCATGTTCGAGGCGCTTTGCCACCGACCATTCGCGCCAGGAAAGATCCTTCTCGCGGCCCTGCGAGCCGCCCTGTCCGCGATAGCGCTCAGCGATCTCCAGCATGCGCTCGGTCGAATCGGCGCGGCGGTTGAGCACCACGTCCTCGCAGGCCTCGCGCAGATCGGCATCGATGGCGTCATAGACGGCGAGCTGGCCGGCGTTGACGATGCCCATGTCCATGCCCGCCTGGATGGCGTGGTAGAGGAACACCGCGTGCATTGCCTCGCGCACCGGCTCGTTGCCGCGGAACGAGAAGGAGAGGTTGGAGACGCCGCCCGACACATGCACGTGCGGCAGGGTCTTGATGATCTCGCGCGTCGCCTCGATGAAGTCGACACCGTAGTTGTTGTGTTCCTCGATGCCCGTCGCCACGGCGAAGATGTTCGGATCGAAGATTATGTCTTCGGGCGGGAAGCCCGCCTGTTCCGTCAGGAGCTTGTAGGCGCGTGTGCAGATCTCGATCTTGCGCGCCTGGGTGTCGGCCTGGCCGACCTCGTCGAAGGCCATGATGACGACGGCGGCACCGTAGGCGCGGCAAAGCCTGGCATGGTGCAGGAACGCCTCTTCGCCTTCCTTCATCGAGATGGAATTGACCAGCGGCTTGCCCTGAACGCATTTCAGGCCCGCCTCGATCACTTCCCACTTCGACGAATCGATCATCACGGGAACGCGGGCGATATCGGGTTCGGAGGCGACGAGGTTCAAGAACTCGATCATCGCCTGCTTCGAATCGATCAGGCCCTCGTCCATGTTGATGTCGATGATCTGGGCGCCGTTCGCCACCTGGTCGCGCGCGACGTCGAGAGCGGCCGAATAATCGCCGGCAGTGATCAGCTTGCGGAACTTCGCCGAGCCGGTGACGTTGGTGCGCTCGCCGACGTTGACGAAGGGAATGTCGGAGGTGAGCGTGAAGGGCTCCAGCCCGGAGAGCCGCATCAGCGGCTCGACCTTGGGGATCTCGCGCGGCGGATGCTTGGCAACGGCCTTGGCGATCGCGCTGATATGGGCCGGCGTCGAGCCGCAGCAGCCGCCGACAATGTTGAGCAGCCCGTCGCGCGCAAAGGCTTCCACCTGGGCGGCCATCTGCTCCGGCGTTTCGTCGTACTGGCCGAACTCGTTCGGCAGGCCGGCATTGGGATAGGCGCAGACGAAGGTATCGGCAACGCTTGAAAGTTCGTCGATATGGGCGCGCATGGCATTGGCGCCGAGCGCGCAGTTGAGCCCGATGGTGAAAGGCTCGGCATGGCGCACCGAGTGCCAGAAGGCCGTCGGCGTCTGCCCGGACAGGGTGCGGCCCGAGAGGTCGGTGATCGTGCCGGAGATCATGACGGGCAGGTCGATACCCTTCTCCGCAAAGACTTCCTTGGTCGCGAAGATCGCCGCCTTGGCGTTCAGCGTATCGAAGATCGTCTCGATCAGAATGATGTCGGCGCCGCCGTCGATCAGACCGCGGATCTGTTCGGCATAGGCGATTCGCAAATCGTCGAAGGTGACGGCGCGATAACCGGGATTGTTGACGTCGGGCGAAATCGACGCCGTGCGGTTCGTCGGCCCGAGCGCGCCGGCGACGAAACGGCGGCGACCGTCTGCGGCTTCGGCCCGCTTGGCCGCGCGCCGAGCCACTCGGGCACCATCGCGGTTGAGATCATAGACCATGTCTTCCATGCCGTAATCGGCCTGGGCGATGCGGGTCGAGGAGAACGTGTTGGTTTCAAGGATATCCGCGCCGGCGATGGCATAGGCGTAATGGATGTCCTCGATCGCCTTCGGCTGGGTCAGCGTCAGAAGGTCGTTGTTGCCCTGTTGATGACAGGCGCAGCCGCCAAATCGGTCGCCGCGGAAATGCTGCTCGACAAAGCCGAGCTGCTGGATCTCCGTGCCCATCGCGCCATCCATGATCAGGATGCGTTCGCGCGCGGCCTGGGCCAGCGCCCGCTTGATCTCGGAGCCATCCGGCTTGCAGGAAACATCGCCGAAAAGGGCGTCGATGGCGGACATGGGAAATCTCCCGTTCTGAAAACGACAAACACTAAGGCAAGTCAATCACATAAAGATATCTTTATGTCAACATATGCGGCAATCACATTTACCCCTCGGAGCAAAGAAAATGGCCCGCCGCAATCGCGACGGGCCATAATGAAAGCGATACTCTGGATCGGCAAATCAGATCCGGGCTAGGCAGTCCTCGGTTTCATAAATGGCGCAGAGGATATGGTAGAAGCTGCTCGCCGGCGCCGGCTCCTCGACGAAGGTGCCGTCGGCCTTCTGCTTGTCGCGCCAAAGGCCCGCAATCGGCGTCGCCAGAAACGTCTGAAGGGCCGCCGCTGCTCGCGCGGCCGAAGCAAGATAACGCTCGCGCTCGGCACCATTGGTGAGTGCGGCAAAGCGGACGGCCGCCTTCAGCCACTCGGTCTGCGGCCAAAGCCTCGCGATCGGATCTGCCACCGACAGATCGTCGAGAAGCGTCATGATCGCGACGTTGCGGTTCGCGCAGATGCCGTGGGCCTCACCGATATCGAACAGCCGCCGTGCCTTGACGATCGCCTCGGCGCTGCCGCGGCGCTCCGCCCAGCGCAAAAGCAGCCACGCCCATTCGAACAGATGTCCAGGCTCGACGATCCGGCCCTTTTCGCCTGCCATCGGCGCCCAGTCGTGATCGAAGAATTCGCGCAGCACACCGCTCTCGGCATCGATGAAATAATCCATCGCCAGATGCGCAATTTCGTCGGCGAGGTTCGCCCAGCCAACCCGATCGAAGCCCTCGACCGTCTCGCTCGCCAGGCACGCCTCAAAGAGATGCATATGCGGATTGGAGCAGAGCGGCAGGCGCGAGGGATTGTCTTCCTCGAAGCCGGCGACCGGATGCTTGACATGCGCCTCGATCCGCGAGCGAAGGTCATTGCTGCGCTCGATCATCTCGGCCTTGCGGGCCGGCACGACCTCGCCCAGATAGGCGAAGGCAAGCAGCGCGAAGGCCTGGTTGTAGAGGTCAAAGGACGGATCGAGCAGATTGCCGTCGGCATCGGCGAGCGCGCCGTAAAAGCCGCTCGGCTGCTTGAAAATGCGATCGAAATAGGCAAGCCCGCCTTCGGCGGCACCGCGCCAATCACCGGACCAGCCGCGCCGCCCGGCCTCGGCGAAACAGTAGACCTGCCGCGGCTGAACGCGTGCACGCCGGTTGGCGCGAGTCGGCTCGCCTGCCATATCGATCGTCTCGACGAAGCCGCCTGAATGATCGACACCCTTGTCGCGCCAGAGCGGCAGGGCCTTGTCTGCCAGCCAATCCGACAGCACGCGTGATTGCGAAATTATATCCAATGCCAATTCTCAGTCCTCGAGCTTCAAGGCGCCATGATCCTTGCCGAGCAGGGCCGAGAGCGCTTCGACCACCATGTTGTGGTCCTCGCGTTGCGGCAGGCCGGATACGGTGACGGCACCGATACAGCCGGTACCTTTGACGACGATCGGGAAGCTGCCACCGTGCGCTGCATAATCCGCATCGGCAAGGCCGAGCTTGGCCTGCAGATTGGTCTGCGCCTTGGCCAGCTCGCGGCCGGTGGCATAGCTGCTCTTGAACAGGCGGAACACGGTGTTGCGCTTGCGGCGAACCCAGTTCGGATTATCCGGCGTAGCCCCGTCGAGCGCGGCATAGAACACCTGCATCGAGAAGAGCGTGATGTCGATGACGACGCCAAGCTTGCGCTCGGCCGCCATCTTGCGCAGCAGTGAGCCAAGCTCCCACGCCGCATCGAGATCGAAGCGCTCGAACTGCAATTCCTGTTCCTGCCGCGCGATGCGGGCGAGGTCCTTGTCGATATTCATGGGGGTCATTCCTTCCAGAGCCAGGCCGCACCGCGCACGCCGGAACTGTCGCCGTGCAGGGCCTTGCGAATGGGCGTTTCGAACGTGTCGCCGAAGAGGTAGTTGACGACCCGCGGCGGCACGTCCTGGTAGATCTCGTCGACATTCGACATGCCGCCGCCAAGCACGTAGACATCCGGGTCGACGATGTTGGTGAGCAGTGCCAGGCTGCGCGCCAGCCGGTCGACGAAGCGCTCATAGACGCCCGTTGCAACCGGATCGCCCGCCCGCTTCGCCTCGATGATATCGCGCCCGCGCTTCTCGCCGCCGGTCGTCAGGCGATAGTCGAGCTCGACACCCGTGCCGCAGGCATACATGTCGAGGCAACCGTGCTTGCCGCACCAGCATTTGTGGCCAGGATATTCGTCCTGCGTCATCCAGGGCAGCGGATAATGGCCGATCTCGGCGGCAACGCCCTGGTAGCCGGCGTGCACCTTCTTGTCGATCGCAAGGCCGCCGCCATGGCCAGTGCCGACGATAACGCCGAAGACCACATGCTCATTCTTGCCGGCGCCGTCGACCGCCTCCGAGACCGCCAGGCAATTGGCGTCGTTGGCAAGCCGGACCGGCCGGCCAAGCGCCGTTTCGAGGTCACGCCCAAGGGGCTTGCCATTGATCAGCACCGCATTGGAATTGCGCACGATTCCGGTGCGCGGATTGGGACTGCCGGGAATGCCGATGCCGATCGAGCCCTGTTCGCCCGCCGTCTGCTCGGCGGCAGCAACCAGATCGAGAACGGCGCGGATGCAATCGTCATAGCCGCTGGTCGGGGTCGAGACGCGATGACGGGCGCGTGTTTCGCCATCGCGGCCAAGCGCGATGACTTCCATTTTTGTGCCGCCCCAATCTATTCCGATGAACATATGTGGATCAGGTCTCTGATGAAGGACTCAATGGGGAGCGCCAGCTTCCTCGGGCCGGCGCTTGCTTTGCTTAGCATTCAGAGGACATGGAAGACCAGCCCCCGTTTCATCGTCGTTTTCAAGCCTGCCGGTCCGCGTCGGCACACCACCCGGACGAGACGACCCAAGCTCGCCGCCACCTGCATTTCCGCGGGCACGCACGCAAAAACACTTGGCGAAGAGCCCTTGCTTTTGTATGGGTGCTATTCAAGTGGTCCCGTAGCTCAGCAGGATAGAGCACCAGATTCCTAATCTGGGGGTCCCGCGTTCGAATCGCGGCGGGATCACCATTCTCCAAGACCCCCCTTAATCGAATTGGACGCGGCGCACGCCGTGCTGACGCCGTGGATGACAGCAAAGCAACCCCCTCCGGAGAAAACACGGTTCATCTGCTCGTGACCTATATGGAAATGCTCGAACGTCCGGCGGGCGACGCGTTTCCGGCACCGATCGCGCAAGCGGTGGTCGCGTCCGAACGTCCGGATGCCGCTGCGTTTCTTTCGCTCTATCGCGCCGTCGGCGAACCGTTGCGCTGGGATCAGCGGCTGCGCATGCCGACGGCCGATCTCGACGACTTTCTCAGAAGCGCCTCCACGATCCTCTACATCGTCCGGCTGGATGGCCGCGCAGTCGGGCTCTGTGAATTCGACCGCGCCGATACCGGGGATGTCGAGCTCACCCATTTCGGCCTGATCCCGGATGTTTACGGCCAAAGGCTGGGGCCATTTCTGCTCGATAGCGCGCTGCGCGCCGTCTGGGACCGAGGTGCAAACCGGATCTGGCTACATACGGACGAATGGGATCACCCGAAGGCGCAGGCTACCTATCGCCGCGCCGGCTTCAGCGCCTTTGCGCAGAAGCTCGAGGAGATCGTGCCCTAACGCACGCTCACCGAAGCGGCTGCCACGCCGGGCCGCCCCAGGCTTTGAGTTCCTGCAGAAACACCTGCAGCCGCGATGGCAGGAAGCGCCGCGTCGGATAGACCGCATGCACAAAGACATCCGGCGCGGACCATCCCGGAAGCACGCGCAGAAGCTTGCCGCTCGCAAGCAGGCTGTCACAGAAGATCGGCGGGAGCCGGCCGATGCCGTGGCCGCGCTCGGTCATGGCACTCGCCGACTGGATATCGTGGACCGACACCGCCCCGGTCACACGCAGGCTGGCCGCTTCGCCACCCTTGACCAGATGCCATTCGGCCTCGTTGCCCCGGGCATTGACCAGGACACAGCGGTGGCCACTCAGGTCTTCGGGTCGCGATGGGGTGCCATGTTTGTCGAGATAGCCGGGTGCGGCCACCAGGAAATGGGTGCTTCGACCCAAACGCTGCGCGACAAGCGACGAATCGCGCAAGTCTCCGAACCGCACTGCGACGTCGATGTTTTCGGCAACGAGGTCCATGAACATGTTGGTGACGAGCAGATCGACCTCGATCTCGGGATACGTCTTCAGAAATGCGGACAGGAAATCAAAGAAGGGCGGCTGCCCGAGGGTCATGGGAACGGTGACCCGCAGCAACCCCTCCGGTCTTCTCTGTGCCTCGCTCAGCACCCGCTCCGCGTCGCGAAGCTGCTTCAGCGGTTCGCCGCATTCCGCATAATAGGCGCGCCCCTGCGCCGTGAGACTGAGCTTGCGCGTCGTGCGCTGGATGAGCGTGACGCCCAGTTGCTCCTCGAGCGCCGTGACCTTGCGGCTGACGGTGGAGACCGGCATGCCGAGCGAACGTGCCGCCCGGCTGAAACTCTCGAATTGGGCAACGGCCGCAAAGACCGCGATATCATTCAGATCGACCATGGGAAGATTTTTGCATCGTTGGAAAAGTAATTCCAGATATTTCCGCCTAATCGCACAATCTGGCAGCAGCCATATTGATCTCACCGAAACCGTCCATCCACGGAGAGATCAGATGACAAACAAAGTCGCCATCATCACCGGTGCATCCCAGGGCATCGGCGCGGGCCTCACAAACGCTTTTCTGGCAGAGGGCTACAGCGTCGTCGCAACCTCGCGCAATGTCAGCCAATCGCGCGAAATCACCGAATCGGACCGACTGGCCCGGGTCGACGGCGATATCGCCGATCCGGAGACGGCGAAACGCGTGGTCGAAACCGCGATCGCCCGGTTCGGCTCGATCGACGCGCTCGTCAACAATGCCGGCATCTTCTTCACCAAGCCCTTCGTCGACTACACCGCCGAAGACTACCGGCAGCTGAGCGCCACCAACATCGAGGGATTCCTCCACACGACCCAGCTTGTGATCAAGCAGATGCTTTCGCAGAAAAGAGGCGGCAGCATCGTCAGCATCACGACACCCCTTGCCGACCGACCGATTGCAGGCATGAACGCTTCGGTCGCCATGCTGACCAAGGGCGGCATCAACGCGATCTCGAAGAACATCGCCATGGAATACGCAAGGGACGGAATCCGCGTCAACGTCGTGGCCCCCGGTGTCGTCGACACGCCGCTCCACAAGGACAACCCGCGGGATTTCCTGAACACGCTCTCGCCGATGCACAGCATTTCCAGCGTGGCCGAGATCGCGGATGCCGTCCTGTTCCTGACCGGGGCGCCGCGCATAACCGGGGAGGTGCTGAACGTGGACGGCGGCGCGCATCTGGGCAAATGGTAGAGTGGGAGCGCCCGTTGCTGGCGCAGGGCGGCGCAGGGGAAAAGAAACGCGCTGACGTCATGCGCCTGTCACGAACGACAGCTAAACAACACTCACATCTTCCTGATGACCACGGATGAACTGGCATCGACGGAAGGTGATGAGGAAGGTCGGGTTTGCCCCGGCCTTTTTTTGTTGGGCCGGTCCCGTTCCTTCGATCACGATCGCAAGGTTGCCGCGCTGGGCGGCTGGCTTGACAGGAGATGCAGTCTGCCTGACGGTGCGCGCCTGACGGGAGGACACCATGGGTAAGCTTCTGCAAATCATCGCCATCGTCATCATCCTGGCCGCTCTGGCCGCCGCGATCGCGCTGCTCGCTGCCGATCCGGCAACGGCGCAGCTTCGGGCGCTCGTCATACTGCCTTGGGCCTTGAGCGCGATCCTGAGCGGCATACTTCTCGCGGCTTTCGGCTCGATGCTGCGGCAGCTCAGCGCGATCCGCGCCGCGACCGAGCGTCAGGCCGCCCTGTTCCAGGCCATCCTTGACCGCAGAGCGCCGACGGCCGCGCAATAAGCGTTGCTATCCGCGTTCGGTCCACCAAAACCTGATGATTTCAATCATCGGGCCGGCACACGCGCAGCCGATGTCCATCCGGGTCCAGCGCGACGAAGGTGCGGCCGAAGACCGCCGTCTTCAGCTCCTGCTCGATCGTGATCCCTTTGCTGCGCCATTCCGCATAAAGGCGCTCGACCTCGGCATCGTCCTTGACCATGAAGGCGACTTCAGAGCGGTGACCGCTTCCCGACGAAACGAAATCCCGTGCACCGGTGGACCAGAGACTGAACGTCAGCCCGTTTTCGAGTTGGAAGGCGACATAGGTCGGGAAGGATGCAACGGGTTCGCGTCCAAGCAGGCCGGTATAGAAGGCAGCGCTTCCGGTTGGGTCTTCGACATAGAGCAGGATAAGGTTCGGTGACAGCATCGTCGGGTCTCCTTTTCGATGCCCGGACCCTAGGCACTGCCGCTGTCAGATCCTGTCAGCATCAACCGGACGGTCAAAGGCCGCCGGGCCTTGCGATCCGGCGGCCTTTGGCTGGAAGCCGACACATCAGAAGACGGCGAGATATTTCAACAGAGAGATGATGCCGATGATGATGACGATGATCTGGACGATCTGCTTGGCGCGCGCGTCGAGCGGCAGACGCTGGACGAGATAGAGCACCAGCACGATGACGAGGAAGGTAATCAGAATTCCGATAAGCAGCCCCATGGAACACTCCCATTTTCACACAACAGCGCCGCGATGGCGTCGGGATTGTAACTAGGACGCGAAGGAAAAAGTTCCAATCGAGGCGACAACTTATGCCACTGGTTCACCCAGGCGCAGGCCGCGCCTGGTGTTTCCGCTCAGGCGAGAAGCCGGCTCAGGATGCCGGCTTGCAGGCGGTTCCCCGATCCTCGTCGCCTTTGGTGGCATCATACAGCGTTGCTTCCTCGCCCTTCGTCCACCAGACATATTGCCCGCCGGCATATTTGGCTCCGGACGCAGCTATCACGTTTGAGGCGACGACGAATGTGCCGTCGATGGTGAAGGTCACCAGCGAAACCGGGCCGGCATTGATGTATTCCGCCTCGATCGCCTTGCCGCCGCAGTCGTAGCGGACCGATTGCCGGTCCACCGCATCGGCGCCGGGAACGCGGATCGTCACGTCGGCGCCTTCAGACGCTGCCGTCATAGACGCCAGTTTCAGGGCGATGCCGCCGCCGGCCTTGCCAAGCACGAGCTTCGATCCTTCCACCGACCAGGAAAGCTCGTTGCTGAGCGCCTTGAGGAACTTCTGCTCCTGGTTCATCACCGCGTGCACGCACATCTTGCGTGTCGATGCCGCCGGGCCGAAGGTGATCTTCGAGCCGGAGAGACTGAAAGTACCGGTGAAATGGTTGCAGCCGGCCATGCCGCCATAGGTCCCGTCCTCGCGGATCTCCAGGGTCGACTGGAGATTGTCGATGACCCCACCCCCACCGATATCTTCGGCAAGCCAGGTGGCGACGAGCTGCGGCGGCACGTTTTCTGCCGCAACCGGCTGCATCGATGCCATTTCGATCGCGACGCAGGCGCAGGAAACGGCGGTTATGATTTTCAGCATCGCGAACTCCTCCGGACCCCGACTCAAGGCACCCAATTCTTAGCCTGCGGACGAGACGGAATGAAGACCGCGCCCTTGTTGCCGGCGGATTTCGCCTGTAGAGCCTAGCAAACAACATAAAAACTCGGATCGATCTCGTGAAGATCATGCGCCCGCGGCGAAGGCTCAGCCGGGCATCCCGTCCGAAAAGAAGAACATGGGTATTGGCATGGCATCCCACGACAGTGCGAAGCGCCGACTGACGATCCTCGGCTCGACCGGTTCGATCGGCACCAACACGCTCGACGTTATCGAGCGCCTTGGCGGCCGTGAGCGCTTCGACGTCGTCGCCGTCACCGGCAACGGCAACATTCCCCTGCTCGCCGAGCAGGCCGTGAAAGTTGGCGCCGAACTCGCCGTCACCGCCAACGATAGCCAGTACGAAAACCTGAAGGCCGCGCTCGCCGGCACCGGCATTCAGGTTGCCGCCGGCAAGAGCGGCCTGATCGAGGCGGCCGAGCGCAGCGCGGACTGGGTGATGGCGGCGATCGTCGGCAATGCCGGCCTGGCGCCGACGCTTGCCGCCGCCCGCCGCGGCGCCGACATCGCGCTTGCCAACAAGGAGTGCCTGGTTTCCGCCGGCAGTCTGTTCATCGACGCGGTGAAGAAAGGCGGCGGTCGGCTGCTTCCGGTCGACAGCGAACACAATGCCATCTTCCAGGTTCTGGAAGAACACCAGCGCCATGCGGTCGAGCGCATCATCCTGACCGCTTCCGGCGGCCCGTTCCGCACCAAGTCGCTGGAAGAAATGCGTCACGTGACGGCGGACGTGGCGCGCGCCCATCCGAACTGGTCGATGGGGCTGAAAATCTCGATCGACAGCGCCTCTATGTTCAACAAGGCGTTGGAGATGATCGAGGCAAAGCACCTCTTCGCGCTCGAACCCGCGCAGGTCGAGGTGATCGTGCATCCGCAGTCGGTGATCCACTCGATGGTCGGCTATACCGACGGATCGGTGCTCGCCCAGCTCGGCTGCCCGGACATGCGCACCGCCATCGGCTATGCGCTCTCCTATCCGAGCCGCTGCAGCCTGCCGATCGAGCGGCTCGATTTCGCCAAGCTGTCCCGCCTCGATTTCGAGGCTCCGGACGAAGTGCGCTTCCCGGCCATCCGCCTGGCGCGACGCGCCATGGTCGAAGGCGGGGTGCAGGGTGCGGTCCTCAACGGCGCCAAGGAAACCGCGCTCGACGCGTTCATCGCCGGCCGCACCGGCTTTCTCGCCATGGCAGAGATCGTCGAAAAGGTCATGGACAAGCTCGCCGACCTGCCGGCGGCAGCAACGATGGACGACGTCTTTGCCGCCGACGAAAAAGCCCGGCACTTGGCGGCCGGGCTGCTTCGGTAATTCAGAGCTTTCTGACCGGCGCGCATGGCGCCGGCAAGATTGGCCTTACGCGACAGCGCGGGCCAGCGCACAGCGCGACCACAGCGAATGCAGCGCGCCGACGAGATGGTCGATATCGGCATCCGAATGGAGCGGCGTCGGGGTGATGCGCAGGCGCTCGGTCTTCTTCGGCACCGTCGGATAGTTGATCGGCTGCACGTAGACGCCGAAATTATCGAGCAGGAGATCCGAGATCCACTTGCACTTGGCAGCGTCGCCAACCATGACCGGCACGATATGGCTCGGGTTCGGCATGTGCGGAATGCCGCGCTGGTCGAGCAGCGAGCGCAGGCGACGCACACGTTCCTGGTGCGCGAAACGTTCGACCTGGCTTTCCTTCAGGTGGCGGATCGAGGCGAGCGCGCCGGCGGCAAGCGTCGGCGGCAGCGCCGTCGTGAAGATGAAGCCGGAGGCAAACGAGCGGATGAAGTCGCAGAGTGCGGCGGAGCCGGTGATGTAGCCGCCCATGACGCCGAAAGCCTTGCCGAGCGTGCCTTCGATCACCGTCAGGCGGTGCATCAGGCCTTCGCGCTCGGCAATGCCGCCACCGCGCGGGCCGTACATGCCGACCGCATGCACTTCGTCGAGATAGGTCATGGCGCCGTACTTGTCGGCGAGGTCGCAGAATTCCTTGATCGGCGCGATGTCGCCATCCATCGAATAGACGGACTCGAAAGCGATGAGCTTCGGCGCACGCGGATCGGCGGCAGCGAGCTTGGCCTCGAGGTCAGCGACCGAATTATGCTTGAAGATGACGCGTTCGCACTTGGAGTGACGGATCCCCTCGATCATCGAAGCGTGATTCCCGGCGTCCGAGAAGACGATAACACCGGGAATCTTGGAACAGAGCGTTCCGAGCGCGGCCCAGTTGGACACGTAGCCCGAAGTAAAGAGCAGTGCCGATTCCTTGCCATGCAGGTCCGCGAGCTCGCGCTCAAGCAGGACGTGGTAGTGGTTGGTACCGGAAATGTTGCGGGTGCCGCCGGCGCCGGCGCCGCATTCGTCGATGGCGCGCTTCATCGCCTCGGTGACGACAGAATGCTGGCCCATGCCGAGATAGTCGTTCGAACACCAGACGGTGACTTCCTGAACGCCTTCAGCCGTATGGCGCACGGCCTTCGGGAATTGGCCGCGATGACGGGCGAGGTCTGCGAAAACCCGGTAGCGGCCTTCCTGATGCAGCCCGTCCAGCTCGTTCTTAAAGAAATTCTCGAAATCCATCATTTTCTCCAGTGCCCGGCCGCTTTTCTTCAATCAAAGCGACCTGGGGTCAACCTCGGAATGCCCAGCATCTGCCAACTGCGGCAAAAGGCCCTTGACGCGCTGCCTTCCCAGCGAGTGCATCCGAGATGATCTAGCATTTTTGAGCCTGAGCATCTTCGCTGCTTTCACTGAAACCGTTTCAACGGGAACAGCCCTAGTTTTGAAACATTCCAAAGAAAGCCTTAGTGCATGTTCATCACGTCAAGCTTGATCGAAGTCAAGCAAGGATGAAAAAAGGACGGCCGAAGCCGTCCTTTTTCAATGTTGGTGTGACGGCGAAGGCTGGTCATGCCGCCGCAACGGCGCGTTTGGCCATGACCTTCACCAGATTGGCGCGATAGGCCGCATCCGCGTGAATGTCGGAGAGCAGCTCCGAGGCATCGACGCTAATATTGCCGAGCGCATCCGGCGTCCAGTTGGCAGCAAGGGCTGCCTCCATCTCCGCCTGACGGAAAACGCCATTTGCGCCCGCACCCGTGACCGCGACCCGGATCTCGCCATTGTCGCGCTTGGCGACGAAGACACCGGTCATCGCGTAGCGCGAGGCCGGGTTGGCGAATTTCTGGTAGGCGGCCTTTGCCGGGGCGTCGAAGCTGACCGCGACGACGATCTCGCTGTCTTCCAGCGCCGTTTCGAACAGACCGGTGAAGAAATCGTCGGCCGCGATCTCCCGCCGGTTGGTCACGATCGTCGCGCCGAGCCCGAGCATCGCTGCCGGATAATCCGCCGCCGGATCGTTGTTGGCGATGGAGCCGCCGATCGTGCCCATGTGTCGCACATGCGGATCGCCGATATGGCTGGCAAGGCTGCAGATCGCCGGACACACAGCTTTGAGCGCCGCCGACGAGGCGACCTCATAATGTGTCGTGGCCGCGCCGATCCGCACGGATCGGCCGTTGACTGAGATGCCCTGCATGTCGGCGATGTGCCGAAGGTCGATCAGATCGCTCGGCGACGCCAGCCGCTGCTTCATCGTCGGAATGAGGGTCATGCCACCGGAGACGTACTTGCCTTCGCCGGCCGCATCCATTCGGCTGACGGCGTCCTGAACCGAGGACGCCCGGTGATATTGGGTCTCGTACATGAGGTGTCCTCCCGTTCACTTGGCCGCGTGCGCCGCCGCCCACACCTTCTGCGGTGTCGCCGGCATGGTAAGCGCGTTGTTGCCGATGGCATCTGTGATGGCGTTGATCAGCGCCGGTGGCGAGCCGATGGCGCCGGCCTCGCCGCAGCCCTTGATGCCCAGCGGATTGTTCGGGCAGGGCGTGTTCGAGGTCGAGACCTGGAACGACGGCAGGTCGTCGGCGCGCGGCATGGCGTAGTCCATGTAGCTCGCCGTCAAAAGCTGGCCGGAGGCATCGTAATGCACGCCTTCGAGCAGCGCCTGGCCGATGCCCTGGGCAATACCGCCATGCACCTGTCCCTCGACGATCATCGGGTTGATGATGTTGCCGAAGTCGTCGGCCGCGACAAACTGGATGATCTTGGTTCGGCCCGTTTCCGGATCGACCTCCACCTCGCAGATGTAGCAGCCGGCCGGAAAGGTGAAGTTGGCAGGGTCGTAGAAGGCCCCCTCCTTCAACCCCGGCTCCATGCCGGCCGGCAGATTGTGGGCGGTGTAGGCGGCAAGCGCCATCTGGAACCACGGCACGGTCTTGTCGGTGCCGGCGACCTTCAGTTCGCCGTTTTCGATGACGATGTCGCTTTCGTCCGCTTCCATCAGGTGAGCGGCAATCTTCTTCGCCTTGGCTTCGACCTTGTCGAGCGCCTTGACGACGGCCGACATGCCGACAGCACCGGAGCGCGAGCCGTAGGTGCCCATGCCCATCTGCACCTTGTCGGTATCGCCATGCACGATGTTGACGCTGTCGATCGGCACACCGAAGCGGTCGGCGACAAGCTGGGCAAAGGTCGTCTCGTGGCCCTGGCCATGGCTGTGCGAGCCGGTCAGGACCTCGATCGTACCGACGGCGTTGACCCGCACTTCGGCCGATTCCCAAAGACCGACGCCAGCACCGAGCGAACCCACCGCCGCCGACGGTGCGATGCCGCAGGCCTCGATGTAACAGCTCATGCCGATGCCGCGCTTCATGCCGCGCTTTTCCGCTTCCGCCTTGCGGCCGGCAAAGCCATTCCAGTCGGCCGCCTGCATGGCCGCTTCGAGCGAAGCGTCGTAGTCGCCGGCGTCATAGTTCATGATGACAGGCGTCTGATGCGGGAAGGAGCGGATGAAATTGACCCGACGCAATTCGGCAGGCGAGACGCCGAGTTCGCGGGCCGCCGTCTCCATCGTGCGTTCCAAGAGATAGGTCGCCTCCGGCCGCCCGGCGCCGCGATAGGCGTCGACGGGCGCAGTGTTGGTATAGACCGTGCGCACATTCGCATGGATCGCCGGGATGTCGTACTGCCCGGAGAGCAGCGTCGCATAGAGATAAGTCGGCACCGCCGAGGAGAACAGCGACATGTAAGCGCCGAGATTGGCGATCGTATCGACCTTGAGCCCGATGATGCGGTTGCTCGCATCGAACGCCATCTTCACCTTCGACACGTGGTCGCGACCATGCGCATCGGTGAGGAACGCTTCGGTGCGGTCCGACGTCCATTTGACCGGCACGCCGGTGCGCTTCGACGCCCAGAGACAGACGATCTCCTCCGGATAGATGTAGATCTTCGAGCCGAAGCCGCCGCCGACATCGGGCGCGATCACCCGCAGCTTGTTTTCCGGCGCGACATTATAGAAGGCGCTCATCACCAGCCGGGCCACATGCGGGTTCTGGCTGGTGGTGTAGCAGGTATAGTGGTCGTCGCCGGCGTCGTAGATGCCGATCGCCGCACGCGGCTCCATCGGGTTGGGCGAAAGCCGGTTGTTGTGGATGGTGATTTCGGTGACATGCGCCGCAGCGCCGATCGCCTTGTCGGTCGCCGCTTCGTCGCCGATCTGCCAGTCGAAGATCAGGTTACCGGGCGCTTCCGGGTGAAGCTGCGGCTGTCCCGCCTCAAGCGCCTTTGAGGCGTCGATCACGACGGGAAGCTCCTGGTATTCGACGACCACGGCTTCGGCAGCATCACGCGCCTCGGCGACGCTGTCGGCAACGACGATCGCCACCGCATCGCCGACGTATCGCACGGTCTCGTGCGCGAGCGGCCGCCAGGCGCCCATCTTCATCGGCGATCCGTCCTTGGAATGGATCATCCAACCGCAGATCAGGTTGCCGATACCATCGGCGAGCAACTGCTTGCCGTCGAGCACGCCGATCACGCCTGGCATGCCGATCGCCGCCGACCCGTCGACTTTGAGGATCTTCGCATGCGCATGCGGGCTGCGCACGAACACCGCATATTTCATCCCCGGCACGGACATGTCGTCCGTATAGCGGCCCTTGCCGGTCAGGAACCGCTTGTCCTCCTTGCGCGCCACGCGCGCGCCAATGCCTTCAACGCCCATTGCCTATCTCCTCCCGAGATATCCAGCGACAGTCCCGACGGCCATGCATCGGTCCTGAGTGACATGCGTCAGGGGCGAGATTCCGCCCCCGTTCTGCCGCTATTCTGCGGCCACACGGGCGCCGCTCATCTCGGCGGCGGCGGCAAGGATCGCTTTCACGATGTTGTGGTAACCGGTGCAACGACAGATGTTGCCTTCGAGCTCGGCGCGCACCGTCGCCTCGTCCAGCTGACCCTGATGCCTGCGGATCATGTCGACGGCCGTCATCACCATGCCGGGCGTGCAGAAGCCGCATTGCAGGCCGTGATTGGCCTTGAAGGCCGCCTGCACCGGATGCAGTTCGCCATCGGCCGCCAGCCCTTCGATGGTGGTGATCGTAGAGCCTGCGGCTTGCGCGGCGAGGATGGAACAGCTCTTGACCGACTTTCCGTCCATATGGATGACGCAGGCGCCGCACTGCGAGGTATCGCAGCCGACATGGGTGCCGGTCAGTCCGAGATTTTCGCGTATGAATTGCACCAGCAATGTGCGGTCGTCGCAATGACCGCTCACCTGACGGCCGTTGACCGTCATTGTTACTTTCGCCATTTCGCTCCTCCGGGGTCGGTCAATGCCAACACGAGCGCGGCCGGAAAGTCGGGTGAGATGGTTCACGCGACTAGGGTACGCGCCAACTGATATCGATGCCCGTCGCCCACGGATCCGCTCCTCCGGATTTTCGCAGGCTTGTTTGTATCATTTGTCTTTTTTTGGAATGCCGCAACCGCCCCTGCCCGCCGAACGACAAAATTTTTCCACGCCGGTTGTGCCGAAGGGAACTGCCTTCATGTCCCGTTCAGGAACGATATCATTATCTTGCCGGCAGGAAGAAACCGCAGCGCTCCCGTAGACTTTCGATGGGGACCGCGTATTTTCCGAACCGCAAGTTCCGGTGGAGCGGGATGTTCCCGGCTTCGCCATCATCCACGGGACGGACTGAGCGATAGGCTTGAGATCCGTAGACATCGGAGAGAACAACATGAAGAAAGCCATCGCACTTGTGCTGGTCGCCCTGGCGGTCGCAAGCTGCACCCAGACGGAAAAGGGCGCCGGCATCGGTGCCGTTTCCGGCGCGATCATCGGCGGCGCTGTTACCGGCGACGTCCGTGGCGCTGCAGTCGGCGCGGCAATCGGCGGTGTTTCCGGCGCAGTCATCGGCAACGTCACCGAGCAGCCCGGCCAGTGCTACTATCGCGACCGCTACGGCCGCCGCTACATCGACTCGTGCCCGCGCTAAGGCGACAGGCAGCCTGCCGTCGGCTGCAGCTTGAGCCGCCCGACGGTCTGGTTTGATGTTTCCCCCTCACGGCTGACCGCCCTGAGGGGGTTTTTCGTTGCGGCAACCGCATCCTCTGCCGCACACAACGCGCAGCGGCCAACGAAGGCGCCGAAATCGGGTGGCAACCGCCGAAGCAATCCCGTCTGCTGACCTCGACGTTTCATGATCGAGGTTCTTCCATGCCAAACCCACCACGCGACACCCTGCCACCGGCCTTCAAGCGCATCGGCTGGTCTAACCTGTTCGCACAGTTTTCCGAGCAGATGGCGCTGGCCGCCGCTCCGCTCGCCGCCGTGCTTCTGCTCGCCGCAGGCCCTGCGGAAACCGGATGGCTGCAGATGGCGCAGACGCTGCCATTCCTTCTGCTCTCCATTCCCGCCGGTCTCGTTGCCGACCGCGCATCGCGGCGCAGGCTGATGGTCTCCTCGGAAATGCTGCGCGCGCTGTCGCTGGTTGCCACGCTGTTGCTGATGCTCGGCGGCCTGCTGTCGCTGCCGCTGCTCGCCGTCATGGGCTTCGTCGGCGCCATTGGCACGGTCTGCTACAATGTCGCCGCCCCAGCCCTGGTGCCGGCGATCGTGCCCCGTCACCAACTCGCCGACGCCAATCGCTGGCTGGAGCTCGCCCGCAGTCTCGCCTATTCCGGCGGACCGGCGATCGGCGGCGCGATCGTCGCATGGACCGGCGCATCGCTCGCCTATGTCGCCGCCACATCCCTGTCCCTTCTCTCTGTCGTCCTGCTCGCCGGCCTTGGCGACCAGCAGCAACCGACCGCTCCCAGGCGCAACCTCCTTCAGGATCTCGCCGAAGGCGCCCGGTTCCTGGGCGGCCACGCGCTGCTCAGGCCCATTCTGGTGACCGCCATCGTCTTCAACACGGCCTGGTTCGTGCTGCAGGCGGTCTATGTCGCCTATGCCATTCAGACCCTCGGGCTGACGGCGACCGGCGTCGGCATCACGCTTGGCATCTATGGCGCCGGCATGATGATCGGCGCCTTCGCAGCCCCCGCCATTGCGCGCCGGATCCCCTTCGGCCTGATGATCGCCCTCGGCCCGCTCGGCGGGTTGACGGCTGCGGCCGTGATGCTCTCGACCATCTGGGTTCCCTCAGGCGCCCTTGCCGGTTTGAGCTTCTTCCTGTTCGGCGCCGGCCCGGTGCTCTGGTCGATCGCCACGCTCACTTTGCGGCAGGCCGTCACCCCCAATGCGATGCTCGGGCGCGTATCGGCCTTCATCACCACCGCCACCTTCGGCGCCCGGCCGATCGGTGCAGCGCTCGGCGCCATCGTCGCCACACGCTTCGGCGTCGAGGCGTGCCTTGCCGTCGCAGCGGTCGGTTTCCTCATCCAGTTCCTCGTCATCATCGCTTCCGGCGTACCGCAATTGCGGGCGCTGCCCGAGGCGGCGTAGCGGCTCGATACAGCGGACAAGGCGGCATTTAAGCCTCCAAAAAGGCGCAGCGCCTTACTGGTTGTCGGCGGTGGTTGTGCTGCGCCGACAACATTTCCGCGCTTTTTCGACGGAATCGGCACCGAAATTCGGCATCAGGGGTGGATGCAGCGGATCGTCATCGTTAACAGATGGAAAACCTTAGGCATGCGATAGTGACCCAGCCGCATAAGCAGGCAGTTTGTATTGGGTCGCCTGAAGACGGGATGCGGAAGCGAATGTCCCCACCACGGTCGAGTATTGCGTACTGGAAGGCAGCGACTTCGCTTGCTGTTGCCTTTTCGTGCGCGCTCGGCCCGCTTTCCGCCGAGAAGGCCTATGCCTTCAAGCTCTTCGGCATGAAGTTTTTCGAGAGCGACGAGGAAGAGGCGCCGGTGATCGACCCGGTCAACTATACCCTCACCTTCGACGCCGGCACCGAAGACAAGGAACTGAAGGAAGCGCTGGAAAACAGCTCGCAGCTCGTGCAGGGCCAGGAAAAGCCTGTCTCCGGCGATCTTGGCCTGGCAATTCGGGCGCGTGACGACCGCGACCGGCTGCTTGCCGCACTCTACGAAAAGGCCCGCTACGGCGGCACCATCGCGATCCGCATCAACGGCCAGGATATCGACAGTCTGCCGCCGGATCCGTCTTTCCCGGATGGCAAGCCGATTCCGGTCACCGTCACCGTGACGCCGGGTCCGGTCTTCAACGTCGGTTCCGTCAAGTTCGAAGGCGATGCGGCCGGTTTCAGTCCCGCTGATTACGGCCTGCCCGCCGGCGCGCGTGCCGATTCCACCTTGATCATCAAGGCCGGCGAAAAGGTCGTGAACGATCTGCGCGAGCAGGGTCGCCCCCTGGCCAAGCTCACCGAACGCAGCGCTGTCGCCAACCACGCCAACTCGACCGTCGACATCGTCATCGGCGCCAGCGGCGGCCCGGTTGCCCCAGTCGGCGAAGTCAGCGTCGACGGAACGAAGACCGTCGACCCGGGTTTCGTGCGCGACTACTCACGCCTCAACGAAGGCCGTCCCTATTCGCCCGCGGACATCCGCAAAGCCTCCGAGCGCCTGCGCCAGCTCGGCGTCTTTTCGAGCGTCACCATCAAGGAAGCCAATGCGCTTTCGCCCGATGGATCTCTCCCGATGAAGATCGAGGTGTCCGAAGGCAAGCACAAGTATTTCGGCTTCGGCGCCCAGGTCTCGACCACCGACGGCCTCGGGCTTTCGGGCTACTGGGGACACCGCAACCTTTTCGGCCGCGCCGAATCGCTGCGCATCGAAGGATCGGTCGACCGCATCGGCGAGACCAAGGAACTGGACAAGCTCGACTATTCGGTTGGCATCCTGTTTGCCAAACCCGGTGCCTTCGGCCCGGCTTCCACCTTTACCGCGAGCGTCAAGGCCAACATCCAGGACCCAGACGCCTACCGCGCCAAGATCCTGACGGCAGCGGCCGGCGCCACCTTCGAGCTCTCGGACACCGACACCGTCTCAGGCGGCGGCGAGCTCAGCTGGGCCAATATCGACGACGCCTTCGGCTCGAACTCCTATCTGACGGCCGCGATCCCGCTCGAATATGTGCGCGATACCCGTAACGACAAGCTGAACGCGACCGAAGGCTACCGGGCGATGATAAACGCCAAGCCGAGCTACGAAATCAAGGGGCAGACCTTCTTCTCGTCCTTCGAAGCCTCGGCATCCGGTTACCATGCGCTCGGCGACGAGAAGCGCTTCGTGCTTGCCGGCAAGATCGGCGCCGGCATGCTCGTCGGCGGCAGCGGGCTCGAAGACATTCCTGCCAACCGCCGCTTCTATCTCGGCGGTGGCGGCTCGGTACGCGGCTATTCCTACCAGGAGATCGGCCCGCGCAATTCCGACAACGAGGAGACCGGCGGACGCTCCTATGTCAATGCCTCGCTCGAAGCCCGCATCGCCATCACCGACACCATCGGCGTCGTGCCTTTCATCGACGCCGGTACGGTGTCTGCGAAGACGACGCCGGATTTCTCCGACATCCGCGCCGGCGCCGGCATCGGCCTGCGTTACGCCACGCCCTTCGGCCCGATCCGCCTCGACTTTGCCGTTCCGCTTAACAAATATCCCGGCGGCACCAAGTACGGCATCTATGCCGGTATCGGCCAATCCTTCTGATCCGGGCCGTTTCTTCCACCAGAACCTGCAAATCGCCGCCATTGCCGGATAGTTTCTGCCGGCGGCGATTCCGCTTGGGAGCAACTTGCGTTATGGGTAGATCATGAATCAGGTCGTCCGCTTCCTTCGCGCGACGCTGCGCTATGGCCTTCGTGTGCTTGGCGTGATTGCGGTCGTTGCCCTTCTTCTCGTCGCCTTCGTGGGCTTTACCACACCCGGCGCAAGGCTCGTCGCCTGGGCAATCGAGAAGTATGCGGCAACCCCCGACCAGATCGTGCGGATCGCCGATCCGAGCGCGCTGTTGACCGGCAAGTTCACGGCCGGAAGCATCACGCTGTTCGATGGCGAGGGCGTCTATGCCGAAGTGCGCGACCTCGATCTCACCTGGTCGCCCGCCGCCCTTCTCTCCTTCCGCTTCGAAGCCGCAGCACTCTCGGCCGGCTCGGTGCGCGTCGAGCGCCTGCCGATCCCCTCCTCCGAGACCAAGGAAGTCCGCTCGACCTTTGCGCTTCCCGTGGACGTCAAGATCGACGCGATCGATCTCAAGGAGGTCATCATCGGCAAGGCGATCGCCGGCGAGGACCAGTTCCTGACCGCCAGCGGCAAGGTGAACGCGACCAACGAGAGCATCGCCCTTCAGCTTGCGGCCGCCCAGCGCGACCGGCCGGAGGCGCGCGCGGTCGCCGATATCGTCTTCAATCCGGCGGGCAACGAACTGAAGCTCGAGGCGACCGTGGACGAGCCCAACAACGGCGTGCTGGCAAAGCTGCTTCGCCTGCCCAACGAGCCCGCAGTCAACATCAAGCTGACCGGCGAAGGCCCGCTTTCCGACTGGGCCGGCAGCGCCACGGCCGCACTCGACGGCAGCGAAATTCTCAAGCTCGACGGTCGCCACGTCCAGACGCCCGACGGAATGCACCGGCTGACCGTTAACGGCGGCGGCGGTTTCGGCTCGCTGATGCCGCCGGCGCTGCGCCCGATGTTCGAGGGTGACACCAGTCTCGACATCGCCGCCGCGTTCAACGACCAGGGGCTGGTTCAGGTCGACAAGGCTCATGTGACGACGGGCGCGCTCTCCTTTGCCGCTTTCGGTACTTACGACAGCAAGGGCGAGAACAACCTCAAGGCCAGGCTTGCCGGCACCAACGGCCCTGTCGACTTCCGCTGGCCGCTGCAGAAGGGTGAAGCGCAGGCCAAGATCAATGCCGTCGATTTCTCGCTGATCGGCGACGCGCAAGCCGCGATCCTCGATCTCACCGCAGACGTCACCTCCCTGGCGGTGCCCGACGTGGCGCTTGGCGCAGTCAAGCTTTCGGCACGCAGCGACGGCTTCAATCTCCAGGCGCAATCCGGTCCGGTGAAGGCGGCAATCGAGGTGGGCGAAGCCGGCTTCAACGACCCCAACCTCGCCCGCCTGGTCCAGGTGCCGCTGAAGGTGGACGCAATCCTCTCCGTGACGAAGGAAAACATCGCCTTCAACCCGGTGACGATCGAAAGCCCCGGTATCGGCGGTTCGCTCACCGGCGCCTTTTATCGCGACGAGAACACGGTTTCCGCGGCCTTCAAGCTCTTCGCCGTTCCGGACGCGTTGCCGCCGGCGGCCGCCGCGAAATTCGATGGCACGATCGCACTCTCGGGCGAAGTGAAGACGGCAACCGACGGCGGCGTCACCGTGGAGGGCCTCGAGCTCAAGTCGGGCACGATCGAGGCCGCCGGCACCGTTGCGCTCGCGCAGAGCAACCTGACGGCCGACCTTAGGGGTACCCTGCCTGATCTCGGCAAGCTGCTTGCCGATGCCAAGGGCCAGGCCGACTTTACCGCCGCCGTGACCGGCCCGCTTTCGGAACTCGGCATCAAGGCCGAGTTGACGTCGAGCGGCGCGACACTGGCCGGACGCACGCTCAGCGACCTCAACGTCAAGGCCGACGCCAAGGCCAACCCTTCGAGCCCGCAGGCAAGCCTGACGGCGACCGGTGCACTCGACGGCCAGGCCATCGACGTCAAGGCCGACGTCGTCTCGAAGGATGGCCAGACCGCAATCCCGGTGCTCGAAGCCAGGATCGGCGAGAACAAGCTGACCGGGGCGATCAGCTTCACCCCCGATTTCAAGCCGGACGGCACGGTCAGCTTCGACCTGCCCGATATCGGCCTCTTGGCCGCCATGGCCGGGCAGAAAGCATCCGGCGACCTCAACGGCTCGGCGGCCATCAAGACTCAAAACGGCATCACCTCCGTCGTCGTCAAGGCCGGCGGCAGCGGCATCAAACGTGACGCACTGACGATCTCCAGGCCGACCGCCGACATCACCATCGCCGACCTCGCGGCCCTGGCGATCAAGGGCAGCATCCGCGCCGAAACGGTGGCGCAGGGCGAAAACCGTGTTTCCGGACTTGCCGTCGATTTCGAGCAACAGGCCGGCCGCACCGGTTTTGCCATCGACGGCAAATATGACGGCGGACCGCTGACGGTGAAGGGCGACCTCGCGGGCGCCAAGGGCCGCACGGAAATCCGCCTCGCATCCTTTGGCGCAACGCCGAAGGGCATTGCCCTGAAACTGGCGCAGCCGACGGTGATCGCCATCGAAAACGGCACCGTCCGTCTCAACGCGCTGACGATCCAGGCATCGAAAGGCACGATCGCAGTCAACGGCACGGCTGGCGAAAAGCTCGACATCACTGCGAAGCTCAACGCCCTGCCCGCAGCACTGGTCAACGCCTTCGCACCGGACCTCGGCGCCGAGGGCACGATCGCCGGCACCGTCGATGTCGAGGGCGCAGCGTCTGCCCCGGTCGTCGCCTACGACCTCAAATGGTCGGGCGCCTCGCTCGCGGCAGCCCGCACCGCGGGCGTTGCGGCCTTCGATGTGACGGCGGACGGCAAGTTTGCCAACAACAAAGTGACGCTCGATACGACGCTTTCGGGCGCCGGCGGACTTTCCTTCAAGGGCGGCGGCAATGTCGACATCGGCGGCAACATGCCGATCGCGATGAAGTTCAGTGGCAACGTCCCCTTCGCCCTCATCGCCAACCTGATGGCGGAGAAAGGCTTCACGCTGACGGGCCAGGCAAATGTCGATGTGGCAATCTCCGGTTCCGCCAAGGCGCCGCAGATCGCCGGCACGATCACCACGTCAGGCGGGCGCCTCGTCGACGTGCGTCGCAACCTGGCGCTCAACGACCTGACCGCCAATGTCGCGCTCGATGGCAAGCAGGCGACGATCTCCAGGCTCTCGGCCAATCTCGCGACCGGCGGCTCGGTCGAAGCCAGCGGTACCGTCGGCACCGTACCCGGTTCCGGCTTCCCGGCCAACCTGACGATCAAGCTGAACAACGCGACCTACGTCGATGGCACCCTGTTCAACGCCAACGTTGCCGGCGAGATGACCTTGACCGGTCCCCTGGTCGCGACCCCGACGCTCGGCGGCAAGGTGACGATCCGCAAGGCATCGATCACCATTCCGGAGAAGTTGCCGACGTCGCTTTCGGCCATCGACATCAAGCACAAGAATGCGCCGCCCAAGGTGCGGAAGATGGTCAAGGACCTGCGCAAGGACGAAGTGCCGGCCGCAGGCGCCAATGCCAGCGGCGTGATTGCCTTCGATCTCGGCGTCAACGCCCACCAGATCTTCGTGCGCGGCCGCGGCATCGACGCGGAGCTTGGCGGCGACCTGACGATCCGTGGCACCGCCGTGCAGCCAATTGTTTCCGGCGGCTTTGAGATGCGCCGCGGACGGCTCGAAATCCTCGGCAAGCGCCTGACCTTCACCGACGGCAATATCGGCTTTGGCGGTGACCTGATCCCGACGCTCGACCTCAAGGCGACCTCCAGCGTCGGCGCGACCACCATCACCGTCGCGGTCGCGGGCCTCGCCAACAATCCGCAGATCGCCTTCTCTTCCTCCCCGGCGCTGCCGCAGGACGAAATCCTGGCGCAGCTCATCTTCAACCGATCGCTGTCAAACCTCTCGGCCTTCCAGATCGCCCAGCTCGCCTCGGCCGTCAGCCAGCTTGCCGGTGGCGGATCGACCTCGCTGCTCGACGGCCTGCGCAACAAGCTCGGCGTCGACGATCTCGACGTCACCACCGACGAGAATGGCGGCGCCTCCGTGCGCGCCGGCAAGTATCTCAACGACCGCACCTATATCGAGCTGCAGCAGGGCTCCGATTCCGCCTCCAGCAAGGCGGTCATCAATCTCGATGTCGGCAAGGGCGTGAAGCTCAAGGGCTCGGCCGCCGGCGACGGTTCGGCCTCGGGCGGCGTCTTCTTCGAAAAGGAATATTGAGCGGCGGCGGGCGTAAACACGCCTGTCCCGCCCGCATCACAAGGAAGCCGGTGGGTCGATCGCGATCCACCGGCTCCAGAGCCCCTGTGTTGCCCGCTCGACAGCAAACTCACTATGGTCCTTTGGAGGCACCGGCGGCGCCTGAAGCCGTGATCGGTCGCATGTCATCGGCGCGGAGCGCGCTGCCCTTCTTGCGCCTGTTTCAGGCCCAGCCATTCTCGGGGACGAAGGAGACCTCGCGGCGTGGGCGCGTCAGCTCGTAGCGGTTCCATGCGACGGCGTCAGGCGACAGGCCGGTCATCTCGGTTTTTCGGGCGAGCATGAGGAGTTCGTCGATCGACAGGGCATCGCCGCGCTCGATCTTCTGGAGCGCCGCATCGATCAAGGACAGGCTGTGTTCGACACGGTCGCGCAGGTCCAAGAACGCCGATTGCTGGACGGCTAGCGTTTGTCCGAGGGCCGGCGCAGTACCGGCGAGCATTTCGGTAATCCGGGTGAGGCTAAGGCCAAGCCGCCTCAAAGCCATGATTTCGGTCAGCCGCGCGATTTCGACCGCACCATAGAGCCGCCACTTCTTCTCCGTCCGCCGCGGCGTGATCAGGCCGCGGTCCTCATAGACCTTGAGAGCGCGGATGGTAAGGCCAAGACGGTCGGCGCATTCGGCCGCCGACAGCAGTTCATTGTGGTTCACGCCCATGAGCACCTCTTCGAAACACTTCTAAAAAGGTGACTTTGCGGTCGAGCCGAGCGGGCTTTGCGAAGCTTTGATGGAGATTTGGCGAAGACGCACCGTGAAAGGCGATTTACCGGCACGCGCCGTCAAAACTTGCGGGACCGCTCCGTGGAAATGCCACTTTGCCAAACCTACATCGGCATCCAGGCGCGACCGCGCGCCCCGTTGTTTCATTCCTTTTTTCAGGTGATTGCCTTGCCCTCTTCTTTTCCGCGTCCCGAACTGCCCGAACCATTCCGCCCTCTTGTCGCTGGCTATCAGTGGAACCGTGATCTGCTCGGGCAATCCGACTCGAGCATCTTTCTTCTGAAGGCGCCCGATCGACCCATGCTGGTGCTGAAGCTCGAGGAAGCCGGCCCGTTCAGCGAGTTCGTCGACGAGGCGGCGCGGCTTGATTGGCTGGCATCAAAGGACTTGCCCTGCCCGCGGGTGATCGCTCGTGCCTTCGGCGCGGAGACGAACTGGCTGCTGCTGCAAGCAGTGCAAGGGACGGACCTCGCCTCCACGACGCTCTCGCCCAAGGACCAGATCGTCATCCTCGCGGACGCGCTGAAGCAACTGCATGCGCTGGATATCGCCAACTGCCCCTTCGATCACCGGATCGAAGAGCGCATCGCCATCGCGAAGGCGCGCACCCAGGCAGGCGTGATCGATGAAAGCGACTTTGACGAGACGCGGCTCGGCCGAACGGCGGCGGATCTCTTTGCCGAACTGCAGGCGCACGTGCCCCAACCCGGTGAACTCGTCGTCACCCATGGCGACGCCTGCCTGCCGAACATCATCGAGAAGAACGGCCGGTTTTCCGGCTTCATCGATTGCAGCCGGCTGGGCGTCGCCGACCCCTACCAGGACATCGCTCTTGCCTGCCGCAGCATCGTCCACAATCTCGGCGAGGAGTGGGTTCAGCCGTTTCTGACCCGCTATGGCCTCGACAAGGACGATTCGGAGAAACGTGACTTCTACTGCCTGCTCGACGAGTTCTTCTGATCGTCAGGCAGCAGGCATAAAATCCACCCAGAGCACATGCCCGGGTAGCGAAAGGCCCGCAACGTCTCAGGCGGCGTTGCGGGCCTCGATGCTCAGATCGACGACGTCGGCATCTTCCATAGCGTTGAACAACGCCCAGATGTGGCCGAAGGGGTCGATGAAGGCGCCGACGCGATCGCCCGTCGACAAGGTTTCGGCCGCATTGCGAAGGCTTGCGCCTGCGCCGATCGCTCGGCCGATGACGCGATCGACGTCGCGCACATGCAGCTCCAGGATCACCGCCGTGGTGCCGAGCGCATGCGGCGAGCGCGGCCCGCCAAGCTTGGGTTCCGCATCGCGGCGCGGATTGGCCCCGGCAATACGGAACACCGATTCCCCGATCCTCAGATCCGCACTCGTCAGAATGCCGCTCGGCCATTCATGCCTTTGCAGCAGTTCGGCGCCGAGTGCTTCGCGATAGAAGGCGATGGCGCGATCCTCGTCGCCATGCCTGACGAACAGCTTCACACAGATCTGCCGATCGGCAAGCCTGCCGCCATTGGCAACCATGACATCCTCCATCTTGGGTGAGGCGGCCATCATAGCGAAATACGAGAACAAATCAAGAACAATTCGACTCTGAGAGGCATTTTCCTCACCGCTTCGGGCGGCCAGAAATGCTCAGAACGCGCCGGTCATCTTGCTGGTTTTCAACAGGATATTCGTCTCCGTAACGGTGATGCCGTCGATCAGGCGGATGCGCCGCAGCGTTTCGTCGAAAGAGACGAGATCGCGGTCCTGAAGCTCGGCGATGAAGTCCCAGCGGCCATTGGTGCTGTGCAGCGCCCGCACCTGCGGCAGTCCGCGCAATTGCTCGGCGACACGATCGGCCATCTTGCCGTGCACCTCGATCATGACCACGGCGCGCACCCCGGAGGTCGGGATTTCGGCACCGGTGCGGATGGTGAAGGCAGCGATCGTACCATTGGCGACCAGCCTGTCGATACGGGCCGCCACCGTCGCCCGCGACACGCCCGTCATTTCCGATAGCGTCGAAACGGGAATGCGCGCATTCTGGCGCAGAGCGCTTATCAGCGCCTGGTCGAGATCATCCATAGTCTGCCACTTTGTAAAATCGGACTTAGCAATCTGTCGAAACTAGCTCACTAATCGGCAGTTTTCCATCTTTTTGCTGACGCCCATTTTGGCCATAATCCACACATCCCGGACGGGATCACATGGGAATTATCTTGAAAAGGAATCGGGCGGACATGACGACCATCACGCTGATCGGCGCACCCATCGAGGAAGGTTCTGGACGACGCGGCGCGGCCATGGGCCCGACGGCTCTGCGCATCGCCGGCATCGATACGGTGCTGCGCGATCTCGGCCATACGGTTCACGACGAAGGCGACGTCAAGCCGCTGCCGGCGCGCGATCTCGCCAACCATCCCGGCGCCAACAACCTGCAGATCGTCGCAGCCTTCGCCCGCGCCCTGCATGATTCCGTGCACGACACCGTGCGCAAGGGCCATTTCCCGATCATTCTGGGTGGCGACCATGCGCTTTCGATGGGCAGCGTCTCCGGCATGGCGCGCTATGCCGCAGACGTCGGCCGGCCGCTGTTCGTGCTCTGGCTCGACGCCCATGCCGACTTCAACTCGCCGTCGACCTCGCCCTCCGGCAACATGCACGGCATGCCGGTCGCCTTCTTCTGCGGCCAGGCCGAATTCGCCCCGATCCTGCCGTCCGACCGTCCTCTCGTCGATCCGAAGAAGGTCTTCCAGGTCGGTATCCGCTCGGTCGACGACCGCGAGCGCGAAGAGATCACAGAACATGGCGTGCGCGTCTTCGACATGCGCGCCGTCGACGAACTCGGCATGGCTCACATCATGCGCCAGATCCTCGAAGAGGTCCGCGCCGCCAATGGCCTGCTGCATGTCAGCCTCGATGTCGATTTCATGGATCCGGAACTGGCGCCCGGCGTCGGCACCACCGTTCCGGGCGGCGCCACCTTCCGCGAGGCGCACCTGATCATGGAAGTGCTCTGGGAAAGCGGGCTCGTTTCCTCGCTCGACGTCGTCGAGCTCAACCCCTTCCTCGACGATCGCGGCAAGAGCGCGCGCATCCTGGTCGAACTGACGGCGAGCCTCTTCGGCCGCCGCGTCCTCGACCGGCCGACCCGCAGCGCCTAGATCACGGAGATCTTGGGTCGACTGGATCCAAGATCATAAGCGTGAACGGCTCTCATAAGTCTAAGCGGGATGCAGGCGGAAAACCGCGCACACTTTTCCTCATCCCGCTCAGACAAAGAAACACCGGAGGACGATATATGAACACGACGGCTGCCCTGATCGAAACCGAATACCGGCTTGGCGCCCATAACTACAAGCCGCTCGACGTGGTGCTTTCGCGCGGCGAAGGTGTCTATGTCTGGGATATGGAAGGCAACCGCTACCTCGACTGTCTCTCGGCCTATTCTGCCGTGAACCAGGGCCATTGCCACCCGAAGATCCTGAAGGCGATGATGGAGCAGGCGCAGAAGCTGACGCTGACCTCCCGCGCCTTCCGCAACGATCAGCTGGCGCATTTCTACGAAGAGATCGCTGCGCTGACCGGCTCGCACAAGGTGCTGCCGATGAACTCTGGCGCCGAAGCCGTCGAGACCGCCGTCAAGGCCGTGCGCAAGTGGGGCTACGAGGTCAAGGGCGTGGCCGAGAACAAGGCCGAGATCATCGTCTGCTCCAACAACTTCCACGGCCGCACCATGGGCATCGTCGGTTTCTCGACCGATCCGGATGCCCGCACCGGCTTCGGCCCGTTTGCGCCGGGCTTCAAGGTCGTACCCTTCGGTGACATCGACGCCTTCCGTGCGGCGATCAACGAAAACACGGTCGCCTTCCTGGTCGAGCCGATCCAGGGCGAAGCCGGTGTCATCGTCCCGCCGGTCGGCTACTTCACGACGGTGCGCGAGCTCTGCACCAAGCACGGCATCACGCTGATCCTCGACGAGATCCAGACCGGGCTTGGCCGCACCGGCAAGCTGCTTGCCGAAGAGCATGAGGCGATCGAAGCCGACGTGACACTGATCGGCAAGGCTCTGTCCGGCGGCTTTTATCCGGTCTCGGCGGTGCTTTCGAATTCCGAAGTGCTCGGCGTCTTGAAGCCCGGCCAGCACGGCTCGACCTTCGGCGGCAACCCGCTTGCCTGCGCCATTGCCCGCGCGGCGCTGAAGGCGCTGACCGAGGAAGGCATGATCGAGAACTCGGCAAAGATGGGCGAGCGCTTCCAGAAGGGCCTCACCGACATCCGTTCCAACATCATCAAGGACGTGCGCGGTCGCGGCCTGATGCTGGCGGTGGAACTGGTGCCGGAAGCCGGCGGCGCGCGCAAGTATTGCGAAGCGCTGAAGCAGCTCGGCATCCTTGCCAAGGACACCCACGGCGACACGATCCGCATCGCGCCGCCGCTCGTCATCACCGCCGAGCAGGTGGATTGGGCGGTCGAACAATTTGCCAGGGTTCTCGCCTCCGCTTGATCGCAAATCGCTTCCGCCCCGGGGTCACGCCCGGGGCGAGATCTTCGTAAGCACTTGCAAAAGCAAGTCTTAACGAATCCCGGCCTATAGTCCTTTCCCAAAGCGCAAAGCGGTTCCTCCGCGCATGATGCAGCTGCGCCCTGCCGGATGTGATCGGCGGACTGGAAGGATCTCTCCTTTACGGATCATTGACCGCGCCTGATGCGCCGTCAGCCATGCGGAGAGATCTGGAGTTTGGCGGTGTCGCGCCCAGAGGCGTCGACCGGAAAGCTGGAAGGACCTTCGATGACAAGCACACTCAGGACGGCCGGGTTCGACGGCGAGACGCTGGAAATCATTGCGTTCCGCCTCCACGATCAGGAATTCTGCGTCAAGACGACGACGATCCGTGAAATCCGCGGCTGGGCGCCCTCGACGCCTATCCCGCATTCGCCGCCGGAAGTGATCGGCGTCATGAACCTGCGCGGCACGGTGATCCCGATCATCGACCTCGCCCACAAGCTCGGCATGAAATCGACCACCGCCAACGAGCGCAGCGCCATCGTCGTCGCCGAAGTGCACAACATGGTCATCGGCCTCGTCGTCGACCGCGTGTCGGATATCCTCACGGTCCAGGGCAGCCAGGTGCAGCCGGTGCCGGAAGTGACCGCCTCCTTCGACAAAAGCTTCGCCGAAGGCATCATCGCCAACGAAACCGGCATGATCTGCTTCCTGAACCTTGCCCGCATGTTCAAGGAACGCGAGGTCGAGGAACTGGCCGCCTAAAGCAACAGCTCAGCGATATTCAAGGCCGTCCGACGTCTCGTCGGGCGGCTTTTTTGTTGGTTATTTGCTCAGCCGGAGGGCAATACTTTAGAAAAACAGGAGAAACTAATTCAACTAAAATTGGGATCTACGAGTTCTTACAACTGAAATTTGATAGTTGCTATTTTAACACCTGCTTAATAGTCCTATCACTAACCTAGATTGCATAAACACGGCGCCTGGGCATGAAGCCCGCCAGTTCGAACTCCCCTCACGAAGCACTAAATCGCTGACCCGGTGGGCCGGCGCGGGACGACCAGACATGTTTCGGCAGGCCGGCATTTGTCTTAGTCCGGGAGTTTGCGCCGCTTCGGCTCCGCAAACCCTGTCAAAGAAGGCACGAAGCCCCCGGCTTGAGCCAACAAACGAGAAGAGGGTTACAATGTTCGCTCTCGGAAAAATTGCAGACGCGAACCAGATCATCGCCGCGCTATCGAAGTCGCAGGCTATCATCCAGTTCGACCTGACCGGCAAGATCCTGACCGCCAATGAGAATTTCTGCCAGGCACTCGGTTACAACCTCAGCGAAATCGTCGGGCAGCACCACCGCATGTTCTGCCCCGCCGACTACGCCCAGACGCAGGAATACCGCGACTTCTGGGCCCGGCTCGGCCGCGGCGAATTCGACGCCAATGCCTACAAGCGTGTCGCCAAGGGCGGCCGCGAAATCTGGATCCAGGCGACTTACAACCCGGTGCTTCGGGGCGGCAAGCCCTACAAGGTGGTCAAGTTCGCAAACGACATTACTGCCGCCAAGGCAAGGGCCACGGAAGATGCCGGCAAGCTCGACGCGATCTCCCGCTCCCAGGCTGTAATCGAATTCACCCCATCGGGCGAGATCCTGACCGCCAACGAAAACTTCTGCGCCGCGCTCGGCTACAGCCTCCAGGAAATCCAGGGCAAGCACCACAGCATGTTCTGCGAGCCCAACTATGCCCGCACCGCCGAATATGCCGACTTCTGGAAGCGGCTCGCCGCCGGCGAGTTTTTCTCCAACGAGTTCGTGCGCTACGGCAAGGGTGGCAAGGAGATCTGGATCCAGGCGGCCTATAACCCGATCCGCGACTTCAGCGGCAAGGTCTACAAGGTCGTCAAGTTCGCGACCGATGTCAGCGAGCGCATGAGCGCCATCAACAGCCTCGGCGCGGGCCTGCGGGCGCTCGCCGAAGGCGATCTGACGCGCAACCTCGACACGCCCTTCGTACCAAGCATGGAAGCGGTGCGGATCGACTTCAACGATGCCACCGCAAAGCTGCGCGGGGCGATGCGAACCGTCGGCGACAATGCCAGCGCGATCGCCTCCGGCGCCCGCGAGATCCGGGCTGCCGCCGACGACCTGTCGAAGCGCACCGAGCAACAGGCCGCTTCCGTGGAAGAGACCGCCGCAGCGCTCGACGAGATCACCACGACCGTCTCGGACTCCAGCCGCCGCGCCGAGGAGGCCGGAGGCCTGGTCGGCAAGACCAAGGCCGGTGCCGAACGCTCCGGCAATGTGGTCAAGAGCGCGATCGGCGCCATGGACCAGATCGAACAGTCGTCACGCGAAATCTCCAACATCATCGGCGTGATCGACGACATCGCCTTCCAGACGAACCTTTTGGCGCTGAACGCCGGCGTCGAGGCGGCGCGCGCCGGTGAAGCCGGCAAGGGCTTCGCCGTCGTCGCCCAGGAAGTGCGTGAGCTGGCCCAACGCTCCGCCAGTGCCGCCAAGGACATCAAGTCGCTGATCGGCACCTCGACCGAACACGTCAAGAACGGCGTGTCGCTGGTCGGCCAGACCGGGGCGGCGCTTGAGGAAATCCTCGTCCAGGTCCAGGAGATCAACGCCAACGTCTCGGCGATCGTGGAGGCGGCACGGGAACAGTCGACCGGCCTCAAGGAGATCAACCAGGCGGTCAACTCGATGGACCAGGCGACCCAGCAGAACGCCGCGATGGTCGAGGAAAGCACGGCCGCAAGCCACGCCATGGCCCGCGAGGCCGAAGCCCTGCACGAACTGCTCCGCCAGTTCCGCTACGGCGAGCAGGCCCAGGTCGTCGACGCGAACCGCCACCTCGAAGATCGCGCGCAGCCATCACGCCTGCATGCCACCGCCCGCGCCATGCGCGGCGGACAACGAACAAGCCTCGCCGCGGCACCGGCTGCGGATGGCTGGCAGAATTTCTGAGCGCACATCCCTGCACCCCGCGCTCGGGAATGGGGAAGGCGGCGACCGGTAGCCGCCTTCCCTTAAATCTTTTCAGGAGAGTGCCCGCTTAGGAAAACACTCTCGATGAGCGCGCAGAAAGCGCTGGCGGGTAAGGAATGCAGGCTAGGCCGCTTCCGGACGTTTGATCTTTGCGGCCGCCTCCAGCACCAGCGGCGTCAGCCCCTCGCCGCCATTGTCGATATGCTCGAACAATTTGCGCCGCATGCGCGGCTCCCAGTACTTGTTGATATGGGTGGCAACGCCCTGCGCCGCCTCGCTCTCAGGCTGGCTCTTGAAGAAGGTGGCGATCTGGTTCGCCATATAGATCAGCTTGGCGTTGGTATTGTCATGCGACATCGACGGCAGCTCCGGACTTGATACGTTCGGCATGGGTGAAAATCTCGAATTCGTCGCCGCGCACGAGCGCAATCAGCGTCATGCACGCAGCTTCCGCCGTGCGGATGGCAAGCGCCGTCGGCGCCGAAATGGCGATGATCACAGGGCTGCCGACGACCGCCGTCTTCTGCACCATCTCGACGGACACCCGACTGGTGACGACCACGGCGCCCTCGCTGCCCTTGAAGCCGGCGCGTGCGGCGGCACCCACCAGCTTGTCGAGCGCATTGTGGCGGCCGACATCCTCACGCACCGCGATCAGCCCTCGGCCCGGCACATAGAAGGCGGCACCGTGCACGGCGCGCGTTTCGAAATGCAGCGGCTGCTGGCCATTGAGCAGCGCTACGGCCGAAACCACGTCCTCCTGCGACAACGTCAGTCTCGAACGGGAAACGTCCGGCGTCGGCCGTACCGCCTGCTCGATCGATTCGATGCCGCAAAGGCCGCAACCGACCGGCCCCGCCATGTGCCGTCGGCGTTGACGCAGCATGTCGTTCTCTTCGTCCTGAAGCACGATCTGCAAGTCGATGCCGAGATTGCCGGCGACCGTCTCGGAGACGACCTCGACCGTTTCGATCTGGCCGGGATCGGTAATGATGCCTTCGGTCAGGCTGAAGCCGACGGCGAAATCCTCGAGATCACCGGGCGTGGCCATCATCACCGCATGGGTCGAACCACCATAGCTGAAGGCGACCGGCGTCTCCTCCGGCACGGCGCGCGCACCGTCCCGAAGCGCGCCGTTGCGGCGGGCAGCCTCGGGAACGGTCTTGGATGTCCTAAACGTCGCCATGATCGGTCGCAGCGAAAGGCATTACTCCGCCGCCTCCAGCTTGCCGGAAATCCGGCGCGACTGGCGGGCCTGCTCGTCATAGTCGACCTGCCAGTCCGACGGGCCGTTCGACGGCATCACTTGCACCGCCGTCACCTTGTATTCCGGGCAGTTGGTGGCCCAGTCGGAGAAGTCGGTGGTGATGACGTTTGCCTGCGTCGTCGGGTGGTGGAAGGTGGTGTAGACGACGCCGGGCGCGACGCGATCGGTGATCAGCGAACGCAGGGTCGTCTCGCCGGCGCGGCTTGCGAGCCGGATCCAGTCGCCATCACGGATGCCGCGCTGCTCGGCGTCGTGCGGGTGGATCTCCAGCCGGTCTTCCGCATGCCAGACGACGTTGTCGGTGCGTCGCGTCTGGGCGCCGACATTGTACTGGCTAAGGATGCGGCCGGTCGTCAAAAGCAGCGGGAAGCGCGGGCCCGTGCGTTCATCCGTCGCCACATATTCGGTGCGGATGAACTTGCCTTTGCCACGCACGAAACCGTCGATATGCATGATCGGCGAACCCTCGGGATGCGCCTCGTTGCAGGGCCACTGCACCGAGCCCATCTTTTCGAGATAATCGTAGGAAACCAGCGCGAAGCTCGGCGTCGTCGCGGCGATCTCGTCCATGATCTCGGACGGATGGCGGTAGTTCCAGTTGAGGCCCATGGCCTGGGCGAGCTTCTGCGTGACCTCCCAGTCGGCATAACCGTTCTTCGGCGTCATCACCTTGCGCACGCGGTTAATGCGGCGCTCGGCATTGGTGAAGGTGCCGTCTTTTTCGAGGAAGGTCGAACCGGGCAGGAAGACGTGTGCGTAGTTGGCCGTTTCGTTCAGGAACAGGTCGTGCACGACGACGCATTCCATCGCGGCGAGGCCGGCTGCCACATGCTTGGTGTCCGGGTCGGACTGCAGGATGTCCTCGCCCTGGATGTAGAGCGCCTTGAAGGTGCCGTCGACCGCGGCATCGAGCATGTTGGGGATGCGCAGGCCCGGCTCGTTGGAGATCTCGACGCCCCAGAGCTTCTCGAAGGTCTCGCGGGTGGCATCGTCGGAGATGTGACGGTAGCCCGGCAGCTCGTGCGGGAACGAACCCATGTCGCAGGAACCCTGCACGTTGTTCTGGCCGCGCAACGGGTTCACGCCGACGCCCGGCCGGCCGATATTGCCGGTGACCATGGCGAGGTTGGCGATCGCCATGACCGTCGTCGATCCCTGGCTGTGCTCGGTGACGCCGAGACCGTAATAGATCGCGCCGTTGCCGCCGGTGGCATAGAGCCTGGCCGCGCCCCGCACGAGATCGGCCGGCACGCCGGTATAGGCTTCGGTCGCCTCCGGGCTATGGTAGGGCTCGGCCACGAAGGCGGCCCAATCCTCGTACTCCGACCAGTCGCAGCGCTCGCGGATGAACTGTTCGTTGGCGAGGCCTTCGGTGACGATCACATGGGCGATCGAGGTCAGGATCGCGACGTTGGTGCCGGGCTGCAGCGGCAGGTGATAGGCGGCCTCCACGTGCGGCGAGCGCACGATGTCGGTGCGGCGCGGATCGATGACGATCAGCTTGGCGCCTTCGCGCAGCCGCTTCTTCAGTCGCGAACCGAAGACCGGATGGCCGTCGGTCGGGTTGGCGCCGATGATGACGGCGACGTCGGTGAACTCGACACTGTCGAAGTTCTGCGTACCGGCCGAGGTGCCGAAGGCCTGGCCGAGGCCGTAGCCGGTCGGCGAATGGCAGACGCGGGCGCAGGTATCGACATTGTTGTTGCCGAAGCCGGCGCGCACCAGCTTCTGCACCAGATAGGTCTCTTCATTGGTGCAGCGCGACGAGGTGATGCCGCCGACGGAATCGCGGCCGTACTGATACTGGATCCGCCGGAACTCGGAGGCCACATGCGCGTAAGCCTCCTCCCAGGTGACCTCGCGCCAGGGATCGGAGATCTTCTCGCGGATCATCGGGTTGAGGATGCGGTCCTTGTGGTTGGAATAGCCGTAAGCGAAGCGGCCCTTGACGCAGGAATGGCCGCGGTTGGCCTGGCCATCCTTCCACGGCACCATACGCACCAGTTCCTCGCCGCGCATTTCCGCCTTGAACGAGCAGCCGACGCCGCAATAGGCGCAGGTCGTCACTTCGGAATGTTCGGGCTGGCCGATCTCGATCACCGACTTTTCGATGAGCGTCGCCGTCGGGCAGGCCTGGACGCAGGCGCCGCAGGAGACGCATTCCGACGACATGAAGTCTTCCGCCATCCCGGCCGAAACGCGGCTGTCGAAACCGCGGCCGCCGATCGTCAGCGCGAAGGTGCCCTGCACTTCCTCGCAGGCGCGCACACAGCGCGAGCAGACGATGCATTTGGCCGGATCGTAGGTGAAATAGGGATTGGACTCGTCCTTCGGCATCCACTTGGCGTTGATCTCGCCATTGTTGCGCGCCGTGACGTGGTTCTCGCCCTCATAGCCGTAGCGCACGTCGCGCAGGCCGACTGCGCCGGCCATGTCCTGCAGCTCGCAATCGCCATTGGCAGCACAGGTCAGACAGTCGAGAGGGTGGTCGGAAATGTAGAGCTCCATCACCCCGCGGCGCACGTCCTTCAGCCGCGGCGTCTGGGTGGAGACCTCGATACCGGCTGCAACCGGCGTAGTGCAGGAGGCCGGCATGCCGGCGCGTCCCTTGATCTCGACGAGACAGAGCCGGCAGGAGCCGAAGGCATCCATCATGTCGGAAGCGCAGAGCTTCGGCACTTCTATGCCGGCATCCATCGCCGCGCGCATGATCGAAGTGCCCTCGGGCACGGTGACCTCGCGTCCGTCGATCGTCAGCGTCACCAGTTTTTCGGACTTGGAGGCCGGAGTGCCGTAGTCGATTTCATGAATGAGAGACATGGTCTTTTCCTCACTCCGCCGCTTGAACGCGCGGTGCCGGCTGAAAATCATCCGGGAAATGGGTCATGGCGCTCATGACCGGATAGGGCGTGAAGCCGCTAAGGGCGCAGAGCGAACCGAACTTCATCGTGTTGCAAAGATCGGCGAGCAGTTCGCGGTTCTTCTCCGGCTCGATGCCAGCGGCGATCCTGTCGGTCACCTCGACACCGCGCGTCGAACCGATGCGGCAGGGCGTGCACTTGCCGCAGCTTTCTACCGCGCAGAATTCCATCGCAAAGCGCGCCTGGTGCAGCATGTCGACGGTGTCGTCGAAGACGACGATGCCGGCATGGCCGATCAGACCGTCACGCGCGGCAAAGGCTTCGTAGTCGAACGGCGTATCGAACAGGGCACGGGGAAAATAGGCGCCGAGCGGACCGCCGACCTGCACGGCCTTGACCGGCCGGCCACTCGCCGTGCCGCCGCCGATGTGATCGATGATCTCGCCGAGCGCCAGGCCGAAGGCGGTTTCGTAGAGACCGGCATGCTTGACGTTGCCGGCGATCTGGATCGGGATCGTGCCGCGCGACCGGCCCATGCCGAAGTCGCGGTAATAGGCGGCGCCCTTGTCCATGATGATGGGGACGGAGGCGAGCGAGATCACGTTGTTGATCACGGTCGGACAGTCGAAGAGGCCCTTGTGCGCGGGAAGCGGCGGCTTGGCCCGCACGATGCCGCGTTTGCCTTCGAGGCTATTGAGCAGCGCCGTTTCCTCGCCGCAGACATAGGCACCTGCGCCCTCGCGCACTTCCATATCGAAGGCCCGACCGGAACCGAGCACCGAGGTGCCGAGCACGCCGGCCTTGCGGGCGATCTCGATCGCCTCAGCCATCGCCGCGATCGCATGCGGGTATTCGGAGCGGGTGTAAATGAAGCCCTTGGTCGCGCCGGTCGCGATGCCGGCGATCGCCATGCCCTCGATCAGCACGAAGGGATCGCCTTCCATGATCATCCGGTCGGCAAAGGTGCCGCTATCGCCCTCGTCGGCGTTGCAGACGATGTACTTCCGATCACCCGCCGCATCGAGAACGGTCTTCCACTTGATGCCGGTCGGAAAGCCTGCGCCGCCACGGCCGCGAAGGCCGCTTTCGGTCACCTGCGCGACAATGTCCTGCGGCGCCATGGCAATGGCATTGCGCAGACCGGCGAGTCCGCCATGGGCCTGGTAATCGTCGAGCGAAAGCGGATCGATGATACCGCAGCGGGCAAAGGTCAGCCGCGTCTGCTGCTTCAGGAAGGGGATCTCCTCGGTCTTCCCGAGACAGAGTGCATGATCGCCGCCGTCGAGCAGGGCGGCATCGAGCAGCGAGGAAACGTCACGTGCCTTGACCGGGCCATAGGCAACACGGCCGTCAGCCGTTTCCACCTCGATCAGCGGCTCCAGCCAATGCATGCCGCGCGAACCGTTGCGCACAATCGTGGCGTCGAGGCCGCGTGCGCCGATCGCCTCGGCCATTGCCTTGGCTACCTTGTCGGCGCCGAGCGCCACGGCCGCGGCGTCCCGCGGAATGTAGATCTTTGCGGTCATCGACGCGCCTCCTGAACGAGCGCTTCGAGATCGGCGGCATCGACCCGGGCATGCACTTCTCCGTCCAGCATGGCGGAGGGTGCGCAGGAACAGAGCCCGAGACAGTAGACCGGCTCCAGCGTCACCGCGCCATCCGGGGTCGTCTGGTGAAAATCGATGCCGAGCAGCCGCTTCGCGCGCTCGGCCAGCTGGTCGCCGCCCATCGACTGACAGGCTTCGGCGCGACAGAGCTTCAGCACGTGGCGCCCGGCGGGGTGCTCGCGGAAATCATGGTAGAAGCTCATCACCCCATAGACTTCGGCGCGCGAGAGGTTGAGTTCGCGGGCAATCACCGGAAGACATTCCTGCGGCACATAGCCGAACTCTTCCTGCAGCTCGTGCAGGATCGGCAGCAAGGGGCCTTCCAGCCGCTTCAGCTCCTCGACGATGGCGAGCGTGGTTTCCGCGATATCGGCGCGCGGCTGATGGATGTTCAACGGGAGCCCTCCCGGCTCGTGGGCGAGGCGGCAGCACCCGAAACGGACGACCGGCCCAGCCGACATTTCACTTCTGGCGAAGGCCGTTCCTCGGCGGTCTCCGGCCATGATCAAAAAGCTTCGCGCTTATGGCCGCATGGGTCAATAAGGCTGTTCCGTCGATCGATAGAAAAAATCTATTGAGCCTGATTCCGCTCGCCGAGAATGCGTGCTTCGTGAAGCAAGGCCGACACCAGCGGCGTAAACGGCTCACGATGCGTCGCAACCAGGCCGACCGTGTGACGGGCGTCCGGATCGACGATCGGGATCATCCGGATATCTTCGTGAAAACCGAATGATTTCGCGACGTTGAATGGCATGATGCTGGCCCAGCGGCCGGTGCGCACATGCGAAAAAAGCACGATCATCGAGTTCGATTCGAGCGTCGGTTTGGCGACGGCACCGGCCTCCGAAAAATGCTGGTTGATGATGCGGCGGTTCTGCATATCGGCCGTCAATAGACAAAGCCGAACGTCGCTAACCTCTTTCCACGTCACGCTTTCCCGCTCCGAAAGCGGTGTTCCGGCGGCGGTGACGAGGTGATAGCGCTCGACCTGGAGCGGAACGCTCGTCACCCGGCCGAGCGGCTCGTTCTCCAGATAGGTGAGCCCCGCATCGATCTCGAGATTTTCGAGCAGCGCCAGGATCTGCACCGATGTCGTCGAGAGCACGGAAAAGGTGACATCAGGGTGCTTTTCCTGGAACGGCGCGGTGATCATCGGCACCATGGCAAGTGTCGTCGGCACCGCGGCCAGCCGGATATGGCCGGAAAGACCCTTGCGCGCCGCCCGCATCTCCTCACGCATGGTGCGGGTATCGCCGACGATGCGCCGCGCCCATTCGAGTACGCGCTGGCCCTCGGGCGTCAGGCCCTGAAAGCGCGACCCGCGGCTGACGAGCATGACGCCGAGCTGATCCTCAAGCTGGCGGATGGCCGCCGACAGCGTCGGTTGCGTCACCCCACACTCCTCCGCCGCGCGACCAAAATGCCTTTCGCGGGCGAGAACGAGGAACATTTCCAGCTTGTCGATCATGTCCGGCCTTCAGTTGTTGTGGCTCTGCCCCTCACCCTAACCCTCTCCCGCTTGCGGGACGTGGCGCTTCGCGAGGTCGCCCCTTCATGATGCAGGCCCCGAATGGAATGGGGACGCGAGCGGGCGCCGCAGCCTTCCTTCTCCCCGCAAGCGAGGAGAAGGTGCCGGTAGGCGGATGAGGGGCAGCCGACTTCATCTACCGCTCAAACGATCAGCTGCCCGCCATTCACCTCCAGCACCTGCCCGGTGATGTAACCCGACAGCACATGCGAGGCGAGGAAGAGATAGGCGGGCGCGCAGTCTTCCGCCGTCCCGAGCCGACCAAGCGGAATGGTCTTGCGGGTCGCCTCCAGCTTCTCCGGCGATGAGTAGCGCTCGTGGAATTCGGTGGTGATCGTCCCCGGCGAAACGCAGTTGACCCGGATGCCCTCGGGCGCGAGTTCCCGCGCCAAGGCCTTGGAATAGGTGGAAACGAACGCCTTCGTCGCCGAATAGATCGACGACCCGGCGCTGCCGCCGGTAACCGCAGAGATCGAGACGGTGTTGACGATCGCCGGATGCGTACCCTTGCGCAACAGCGGCAGCATCGCCCGCGTCATCTCGACGACCGCGGTCTGGTTGAGCTGGACGACGGTCTGATACTGCTCGTCGGACAGCTCCGCCGCCGGGAAGCGGCCGACCATCGTGCCGGCATTGTTGATGAGGATATCGATGCTCTGGAAGCGGCTGCGCACCACGTCGGCCAGCCCCTCGACACCATCCGGCGCGAGAAAGTCCGCCGTCGCCACATAGGCCCGGCCTTCCGTCGCCGCAGATTCGAGAAAATCGGGCAGGTCGCCGATCGACCGGCCGGCATGGACGAGTACATGCGCGCCACAATCCAGGAACTGCCGGGCAACCTCGAGCCCGATGCCGCGCCCGGCACCGGTGATCACGACGGTCATGCCCTTGAACAAGGCCGGATGAAACATGTCTTTCCCCTCTTCACTCCTAAGGCAGGGTCGCCTATCGCCGTAGCGAATGCAACGCGCGCCGACACCCTGGACCCGCTGCGAAAGCAATTTCGCCGCAAACGCCGATTCTGAAATTGCGCGGCTTTCGTTTTTGCATATTATGAAACAAAACGAAAATGGGGAGGATGGAATGTATTTGACCGGTCGGCAGGAGGAGATCCTGGAACTGGCAAAAAGCGAGGGCCGGGTACTGGTCGAGGAGCTGGCGCAGCGCTTTTCCGTCACGCCGCAAACCATCCGAAAGGACCTGAACGACCTCTGCGACGCCAAGATCCTGAACCGCATTCATGGCGGCGCGATCTTCCCGAGCGGCAAGGAAAACGTCAAATACGACGCCCGCCGCCAGATCGCGGCACTTGAGAAACAGGCGATCGGCAAGGCCGCCGCCGAACTCATCCCCGACAACGCGTCGCTGTTCATCAATATCGGCACCACCACCGAAGCTGTGGGCGAGGCCCTGCTCGACCACAAGGAACTGATGGTCATCACCAACAACATCAATGTCGCCAATCGCTTACGCGTTTTCCCCTCGATCGAGGTGGTGATCACCGGCGGCGTCGTGCGCGGCTCGGACGGCGGCATCGTCGGCGAGGCCGCCGTCGATTTCATCAAGCAGTTCAAGGTCGACTTCGCCGTCATCGGCGCCTCGGCGATCGACCATGACGGCGCGCTGCTGGATTTCGATTTTCGCGAAGTGAAAGTCGCCCAGGCGATCATCGCCAATGCGCGCCATGTCATTCTGGTTTCCGACTCGACCAAATTCGAAAGAACCGCGCCTGTTCGCATCGGCCATATATCGCAGGTCCAGACCTTCATCACCGACCGCTGCACGCTCGAAAACGTCAGGAAAATCTGTGTTGAACAGGACGTTCGCCTGATCGAAACCGACGCCTGAAACGGGAGATTTAGCCACCCCTAAAGATTCGGGGAGCATTCGTTTGACATTCGATATGTTTTCGTTTTAACTGATTTCACTTTCGCTGATGCATCAATTTGTGCATCGCGAAATGTGGAGGGGAAACAGCAGTGTCAGAGCAGGCAATCTACGACGTCTTCGTCATCGGCGGCGGCATCAACGGATGCGGCATCGCGCGCGACGCGGTCGGCCGTGGGTACTCGGTCGCCTTGGCCGAAATGAACGATTTCGCTTCCGGCACGTCCTCCGGCTCCACCAAGCTCATTCACGGCGGCCTGCGCTACCTCGAACATTACGAATTCCGCCTCGTGCGCGAAGCGCTGATGGAGCGCGAAGTGCTGTGGGCGATGGCGCCGCACGTCATCTGGCCGATGCGCTTCGTGCTGCCCTATCACAAGGGCGGCCTGCGCCCGGCCTGGCTCATCCGCCTCGGCCTCTTCCTTTACGACCATATCGGCGGCCGCAAGCTGCTGCCGGCAACGGCGACGCTGGACATGAACCGCGATCCCGCCGGCAAACCGCTGAAGCGCCTGTTCAACAAGGCCTTCGAATATTCCGACGGCTGGGTCAACGACGCCCGCCTCGTGGTCTTGAATGCCCGCGACGCTGCCGACCGCGGCGCCGTCATCATGGCCCGTACCCGCGTCGTCGCTGGACGTCGCGACGGTGGGCTCTGGGCCATCGAAACCGAGAACCAGGCAACCGGCGAACGCAAGACGCTCAAGGCCCGCATGCTCATCAATGCCGCCGGCCCCTGGGTCGACGCGGTTCTCTCGGGCGCGCTCGGCAAGAACGACGTGCACAATGTCCGCCTCGTTCAGGGCAGCCACATCGTCGTGAAGAAGAAGTTCGACGATCCGCGCGCCTATTTCTTCCAGAACCCGGATGGCCGCATCATGTTCGCCATCCCTTACGAAGAAGACTTCACGCTGATCGGTACCACCGACCGCGACTACACCGGTAATCCGGGCGAGGTGCGCATCAGCGACGCGGAGGTCGACTATCTCTGCCGGGCAGCAAGCGAGTATTTCCTTGAGCCGGTGGAAAAGGACGACATCGTCTGGACCTATTCGGCCGTTCGCCCGCTTTACGACGACGGCGCCAGCAAGGCGCAGGAAGCGACGCGCGACTACGTGCTGCGGGTCGAGGGTGACAAGGGTGCGGCACCGCTGCTCAACGTCTTCGGCGGCAAGCTCACGACCTATCGCCGCCTCGGCGAATCCGCGCTGGAAAAGATCGGCGAGGCGATCGGCGTCAAGGGTTCGAAATGGACCGCCGGCTCCAGGCTTCCGGGCGGCGATTTTCCCGCCCAGGGTTATGCCGACGAAGTCGCAAGACTGCGGAAGCAATATCCCTTCCTTGCGCCCCAGCATGCGCGTCGCCTCGTGCGCCTCTATGGCACGCGCGCCGCAGCACTTCTGGGTTCGGCGTCGAACGAGGCCGGTCTCGGCCACCATTTCGGCGCCGATCTCTACGAGGCCGAGGTCAAGTGGCTGATGACGCAGGAATGGGCGCGGCACGCCGAGGACGTGCTGTGGCGGCGCACGAAACTGGGATTGAAGCTGACGCCGGGCGAGGCGGCAGCGCTGGAGGAATACATGCGAGGCGCGGCCAACGCAGCCGCCTGACAACGCTCGCATTCAATGCATTTCCAACACGGGCGCGCGCGCCCGGAAATGCAGAAAACCGATGAGATAGAGCGTTTCCGCGCTGGGGTGGAAAACGCTCGGACTGCCGACAGGCTGGGTGGAGAATTCAATGCTTGAAATGAAGAAGATATCCAAGGTCGTAGGCGGGGAGACGCATATCTACCCGACCGACCTGGTGCTGGAGAGGGGGTCGCTGAACGTTCTGCTCGGCCCGACCCTTTCCGGCAAGACGTCGCTGATGCGGCTGATGGCCGGTCTCGACAAGCCCGCCTCCGGTTCGCTCCTTTTCGACGGCGCCGACGTCACCGGCCTGCCGGTGCAGAAGCGTTCGGTCGCCATGGTCTACCAGCAGTTCATCAACTATCCGGCGATGACCGTTTACGAAAATATCGCCTCACCGATGCGCATCAGCGGCGCCGACACCGCCACCATCGACCGCGAGGTGCGCAAGGCGGCCGATCTGCTGAAGCTGACGCCTTATCTCGACCGCACGCCCTTGAACCTCTCGGGTGGCCAGCAGCAGCGCACGGCACTTGCCCGCGCCATCGTCAAGAACGCCGATCTGGTGCTGCTCGACGAACCGCTCGCCAACCTCGACTACAAGCTGCGCGAGGAACTGCGCGAGGAACTGCCGAAGATCTTCGCCGCCTCCGGCGCCATCTTCGTCTATGCGACGACCGAGCCTTCAGAAGCGCTGCTGCTCGGCGGCAACACCGCAGCCCTCAGCCAGGGCCGCATCACCCAGTTCGACAAGACAATCGACGTCTATCGCCGCCCGGTCGACCTGATCACCGCCCGCACCTTCGCCGATCCGCCGCTGAACTGCATCGAGCTGGTCAAAGCGGGTTCGGCCTTCACGCTCGACGGCAAGTCTGTGCTCACCGTCCCGGCACATCTGGCTGGCATTGGCGAAGGTCCCTGCACCGTCGCCTTCCAGCCGCATCACCTGTCGTTTGACCGCCCGCAGGGCGGCGGCGATGCGCTGACGGTGAAGACGGCGATCTCCGAAATTGCCGGCTCCGAAAGCTTCATTCACGTCGGTTTTGCCAATGCGCGCTGGGTGATGCTGGCGCCGGGCATTCACGACATCGAACCCGACGCGACCCTCGAGGTCTTCGTCGATACCCGCCATCTCATGGCCTTCGGGCCGGACGGACGCGCCATCGGCGGCACGGCCTAAAGGAGGCGCTGGGAGGAAAACATGGCACGCATCAATCTCAACCATATCCGCCACGCCTATGGCGCCAAGCCGAAGTCGGAAAACGACTACGCGCTGAAGGAAGTGCACCACGAGTGGAACGACGGCGGCGCCTATGCGCTGCTCGGGCCCTCCGGCTGCGGCAAGACCACGCTGCTCAACATTATCTCTGGCCTGATCAACCCGTCCGAAGGCGAGATCCTCTTCGACGGCAAGGACGTGACGCATCTGTCGACCCAGGAACGCAACATCGCCCAGGTGTTCCAGTTCCCGGTCATCTACGACACGATGACGGTTTACGATAATCTGGCCTTCCCCTTGCGCAACCGGCATGTGCCGGAGGCCGAGGTCGACCGCCGCGTCAAGGAAACGATCGAGATGATCGGCCTTGGCGGCTGGGCGAAGAAGACGGCTCGGGGCCTCACCGCCGACCAGAAGCAGAAGATCTCGCTCGGCCGCGGCCTCGTGCGCAACGACGTCAGCGCGATCCTCTTCGACGAACCGCTGACGGTCATCGATCCGGAAATGAAGTGGGTGCTGCGCTCACAGATCAAGCGCCTGCACAAGCAGTTCGGCTTCACCATGGTCTACGTCACCCACGACCAGACCGAGGCGCTGACCTTCGCCGACAAGGTCGTCGTCATGTATGACGGCCAGATCGTGCAGATCGGCACGCCGGCGGAACTCTTCGAGCGCCCGCGCCACACCTTTGTCGGCTACTTCATCGGCTCGCCGGGCATGAACGTGCTGCCGGTCAAGCTCGACGGCGGCACCGCGACGATCGGCGGCGAGCAGTTGGGCCTCACCTTCCAGCCCAAGGTCAAGGCCGGCGCCAAGACCGAGCTCGGCATCCGCCCGGAATTCGTCTCGCTCGGTCGCGAAGGCATGCCGGTCGCGATCACCAAGGTCGAGGATATCGGCCGCCACAAGATCGTGCGCGCCCGTTTTGCCGACCAGCCGATCTCGATCATCGTCGACGAGGACGGCGAGATCCCCGCCGAGCCGCGCGTCACCTTCGACCCGAAAGCCATCAATATCTACGCCGATTCCTGGCGCGTCGGCGAGGAGGCCTGACCATGGAGAAAACCTGGAACAACAAGGCCTGGTTCATGGTGCTGCCGGTCCTCGTGCTGGTCGCCTTCTCGGCCGTCATCCCGCTGATGACCGTCGTCAACTATTCGGTCCAGGACACCTTCGGCAACAACCAGTTCTTCTGGGCCGGCACCGACTGGTACGTGCAGGTGCTGACGTCGGACCGCTTCTGGGACGCGCTCAGCCGCAACCTGATCTTCTCGGCGATCATCCTGGCAATCGAAATCCCGCTCGGCATCATCATCGCGCTCAACATGCCGAAGAAGGGTCTCGGCGTACCGGTCTGCCTGGTCCTGATGGCGCTGCCGCTCTTGATCCCGTGGAACGTCGTCGGCACCATCTGGCAGGTCTTCGGCCGCGTCGACATCGGCCTGCTCGGCCGCACGCTCGAAGCGATCGGCATCAACTACAATTACGTGCAGAACCCCGTTGCCGCCTGGGTCACGCTGATCGTCATGGACGTCTGGCACTGGACGAGCCTCGTCGTCCTGCTCTGCTATGCCGGTCTCGTCTCGATCCCCGACGCCTATTACCAGGCGGCCAAGATCGACGGCGCCTCGCGCTGGTCGGTGTTCCGCTACATCCAGCTGCCGAAGATGAAGCGCGTGCTTTTGATCGCCTTCCTGCTGCGGTTCATGGATAGTTTCATGATCTACACCGAGCCCTTCGTCGTCACCGGCGGCGGTCCCGGCAACTCGACAACCTTCCTGTCCATCGACCTCGTCAAGACGGCCATCGGCCAGTTCGACCTCGGTCCTGCGGCAGCGCTATCGATCATCTACTTCCTCATCATCCTGCTGCTCTCGTGGATCTTCTACACCGTGATGACCACGAGCGACGCGCAGGGCTGACAAAGGCGGGAGGAGAAACAAAATGCAAAAACAACTACTTACCGAACGCCTCTCCTGGCTGGTGCCGACGGTCTACATCGTCTTCCTGCTCCTGCCGATCTATTGGCTCGTCAACATGAGCTTCAAGGAAACGAGCGAGATCCTGAGCACCTTCTCGCTCTGGCCGGTCAATCCGACGCTCCGGAACTACCAGGTGATCTTCACCGATCCCTCCTGGTACAACGGCTACATCAACTCGATCATCTACGTCGTCATGAACACGGTGATCTCGGTGACGGCAGCGCTGCCGGCGGCCTACGCCTTCTCGCGCTACCGCTTCCTCGGCGACAAGCACCTGTTCTTCTGGCTCTTGACCAACCGCATGGCGCCGCCGGCCGTCTTCGCGCTGCCCTTCTTCCAGCTCTATTCGGCCTTCGGCCTGATCGACACGCACATCGCGGTTGCCCTTGCGCACTGCCTGTTCAACGTGCCGCTCGCGGTCTGGATCCTGGAAGGCTTCATGTCGGGCGTGCCGAAGGAGATCGACGAGACCGCCTATATCGACGGTTACTCGTTCCCGCGCTTCTTCGTGAAGATCTTCATGCCGCTGATCGCCTCGGGCATCGGTGTCGCTGCGTTCTTCTGCTTCATGTTCTCCTGGGTCGAACTGCTGCTTGCCCGCACGCTGACGACCACGGACGCCAAGCCGATCGCCGCCACCATGACCCGCACGGTCTCCGCCTCCGGTCTCGACTGGGGCGTGCTGGCGGCCGCCGGCGTGCTCACCATCATTCCGGGCGCACTCGTGATCTATTTCGTTCGCAACTACATCGCCAAGGGCTTTGCCCTGGGGAGGGTATGATGACCGCTCAACCCGTTCGCAACGCTCGCTGGCAACTGCCGTTTGCCGCCGTTCTCGTCGTCTACGCCGCCGTTGCCGGGCTGCTCTTCAGCATGCTGCCCATCAAGGACGGCGCGCGCGACTGGTTCGCGCCGCTTATCCCCGGTGGCTGGATGGCCTGGTCGTTTCCGTCGGCCATGTTCTTCCTGACGATCTTCGCACTGCTGTCGATGATGGCGGTCTGGGAATATGCCTCGCCCGGTGGCAACCCGCGCGTCGGCATCCTGCGCTTCGAGACGACACGGGGCGATCGCCTCTTCGTGTCACTGCTCGGCAGCGCCTTCATTCACCTCGCATGGCTCGGCTTCGTCGGCGGGCAGAACCTGTGGTGGGCGCTCGCGCTCTCCCTGGTCTATGCCGTCGGCGTCTTCCGCTACGTCTGAGGCGAACCGATTTGAGGGGCCGCCAGACGGGCGGCCCCTCGAAAGATAAAGAACCGCATTCGCAAACCTAAGGGAGGGAATTATGCGACGGCATCTTTTGACTACGACGGCAGCTATGCTGCTGGCTTTCACCGGCAGCGCTTTTGCCGGCATGGACGAAGCCAAGAAATTCCTCGACAGCGAGATCGGCGACATGTCCTCGCTCGACCGCGCCGGCCAGGAAGCCGAAATGCAATGGTTCGTCGATGCGGCGAAGCCCTTTGCCGGCATGGAAATCAAGGTCGTTTCCGAAACGATCACCACCCATGAATACGAATCGAAGACCCTGGCCAAGGCCTTCTCCGACATCACCGGCATCAAGATCACCCACGACCTGATCGGCGAAGGCGACGTCGTCGAAAAGCTGCAGACGCAGATGCAGTCGGGCGAAAACGTCTATGACGCCTACATCAACGACTCGGATCTGATCGGTACCCATTGGCGCTACCAGCAGGCCCGCAGCCTGACCGACTTCATGGCCAATGAAGGCAAGGACGTCACCAACCCGAACCTCGACATCGACGACTTCATCGGCAAATCGTTCACGACAGCACCGGATGGCAAGCTCTACCAGCTTCCCGACCAGCAGTTCGCGAACCTCTACTGGTTCCGCTACGACTGGTTCAACGACGAGAAGAACAAGGCGGACTTCAAGGCGAAGTACGGCTACGACCTCGGCGTTCCGGTCAACTGGTCGGCCTATGAGGATATCGCCGAGTTCTTCACCGGTCGCGAAGTCGACGGCAAGAAAGTCTATGGCCACATGGACTACGGCAAGAAGGACCCGTCGCTCGGCTGGCGCTTCACCGACGCCTGGCTGTCGATGGCCGGCAACGGCGACAAGGGCATCCCGAACGGCAAGCCGGTCGACGAGTGGGGCATCAAGGTCGACGAAAACTCGCGCCCGGTCGGCTCCTGCGTTGCCCGCGGTGGCGACACCAACGGCCCGGCCGCTGTCTACTCCATCCAGAAGTATCTCGACTGGATGAAGGCCTACGCACCGGCAGCTGCGCAGGGCATGACCTTCTCGGAATCCGGCCCGGTTCCGTCGCAGGGCGAAGTCGCCCAGCAGATGTTCACCTACACGGCGTTCACCGCCGACTTCGTCAAGCCGGGCCTGCCCGTCGTCAACGAGGACGGCACGCCGAAGTGGCGTTTTGCTCCGAGCCCGCATGGCGTCTACTGGAAGGACGGCATGAAGCTCGGTTACCAGGACGCCGGTTCCTGGACGCTGCTGAAGTCCACGCCTGACGACCGCGCCAAGGCCGCCTGGCTCTATGCGCAGTTCGTGACCTCGAAGACCGTCGACGTGAAGAAGAGCCATGTCGGCCTCACCTTCATCCGCCAGTCGACGCTGGACCACAAGAGCTTCACGGACCGCGCTCCGAAGCTCGGCGGTCTGATCGAGTTCTACCGTTCGCCGGCCCGCCTGCAGTGGTCGCCGACCGGCACGAACGTTCCTGACTATCCGAAGCTGGCTCAGCTTTGGTGGCAGGCGATCGGCGATGCATCCTCGGGTGCCAAGACCGCTCAGGAAGCCATGGACTCGCTGTGCGCCGAGCAGGAGAAGGTTCTCTCCCGTCTCGAACGCTCGGGCGTTCAGGGCGACATCGGTCCGAAGCTCGCCGAAGAGCACGATCTCGAGTACTGGAACAAGGATGCCGTTTCCAAGGGCAACCTCGCTCCGCAGCTGAAGATCGAGAACGAGAAGGAAAAGCCGCAGACCGTCAACTACGACGATCTGGTCAAGAGCTGGCAGAAGTAAGAAACCAACGGCCGCCTGCAAAACGGGCGGCCCTCATCTCCTCGGGAGATGCGGCACCGGGGTCGGCAACGGCCCCGGTATTTCTTTGCCCATAGGCGTGAAAGGACCTGTCGCGCCTACATGTGGGCAAGCCGCAGGCGTCCGGATTTCTCGGATCGTCGCTTGTCGAAGATGGCCCTGACCGCCTGCGTCGAGCCATCATCCATCCGCACGCTCATATCCATGTGGAGATGCTCATCGACGATCGTGATGCGGATGTCGAACGGCTTGCCGCGATAGCGGCCGGCGCCGTCCTCGTTCCAGCGCCCGATGCCCGCAGCGCTCGAACCGCCGCCGACGCGCCCGAGATGGGTCACCGCGAACCATCCATCCCTCCCCGTCACCTTCAGCACGGGGCCGTTCCGCCGGATCTCGACCGAGCAGCTCTCGAAGTCACCGGCGCCGGACGTGACCTGCTGCCATTGCCCCTGGAAGCTGACGCCGCTCGCCCCGGCGATCGCCGGCCAGAGAACGATCAGCAACACGAAAAGCGCACGGCAGGGAGACGAAAAGGCCAATCTGCAAGATTTCATCGACATGATCCCCAACGAACCGCGGCGGAGCCTTCGCACCCGGCGCGACGAACCATCGTCGCTTCGCATTGCAGCAACGTTGCATCGTTGCTAGGATCAAGCTGTTCGTTGGCGCGCCTTGAGGCCTTCTTCGGCAATACCTGCCCGGTCGGCGCCGTTCGACGGTCAAATCCGAACCTTTCCCGCCCGGATCACCCCTCGACAACTTCCCCCGAAATCCGGAAAGTGTTTTCGTTCCGGCGATACTTGCGACATTCTGTCTCGACAACCGAAGATAGCGTTCCCCTGTTGGAGGACGGGGGCCGGACTGGTCGATGTAATGGGAGGAGGAACCATGAGCGACGTTTCCAGCATACACCCGGTGGACGAGAGGCTGCCCGTGGGCAGACTTGCGACCCTCGGGTTGCAGCATGTCCTTGTCATGTATGGCGGCGCCGTCGCGGTGCCCCTGATCGTCGGCCGCGCCTTGCAGCTCAGCCCCCAGGACGTCGCTTTCCTGATTTCCGCCGATCTTTTCGTTTGCGGCCTCGTCACCATCATCCAGTCGCTTGGCCTCGGCCGCAGCATCGGCATCCGGCTTCCGGTCATGATGGGCGTTACTTTCGCCTCGGTCGGCCCGATGGTCTCGATGGCGGCGATGACACCCGGGCAAGAGGGTGCCCGGATGATTTTCGGCGCCATCATCGGCGCCGGCCTCGTCGCGCTCCTGCTCGCGCCGGTCATGGGCCGGCTTCTGAGGTTCTTCCCCCCCGTCGTCACCGGCACGATCATTCTCGTCATCGGCGTTTCGCTGATGCGCGTCGGCGTGAACTGGATCTTCGGCAATCCCTTCGGTCCGACCGCACCCAAGCTCGTCGATCCGAGCCATGCGGAATGGCTGGCGGAGCTCAAGAAGGCCGCGGCCACCGGAGGCCCGGCGGTACCGGACGGCCTGGTGCTTGGCGCCAGCGTCCCGAACCCGCTCTACGCCGAGCCGAGCCACATTGCGCTGGCCGGCTTCGTGCTCCTCTCCATTCTCGTGATCACCCGCTTCGGCCGCGGACTGATCAGCAACATCGCGGTGCTGACCGGCGTGGTCGTCGGCTGCGTCGTCGCCGCAGCACTCGGCATGATGCATTTCGACCGGGTGGCCGATGCCGGCTGGTTCGCGGTGGTCACGCCGCTGCGCTTCGGCATGCCGATCTTCGATCCGGTGCTGATCGCCACCATGTCGCTGGTGATGATCGTCGTGATGATCGAATCGACCGGCATGTTCCTGGCACTCGGCGAAATCACCAATCGCGAAGTCTCGCGGCAGCAGTTGACGGCGGGGCTCAGGGTCGATGGCCTCGGCACCATGATCGGCGGCCTGTTCAACACCTTCCCCTACACGAGCTTCTCGCAGAATGTCGGGCTTGTCGGCGTCACCGGCGTCAAGAGCCGCTACGTCTGCGTGATGGGGGGCGTCATCATGATCGCGCTCGGCCTCATCCCGAAGATGGGCGCACTGGTCGAAGCGGTTCCGACCTTCGTGCTCGGCGGCGCCGGCCTGGTGATGTTCGGCATGGTCGCTGCGACCGGCGTGCGCATCCTGTCGACCGTCGATTTCAAGTCGTCGCGCAACAACCTGTTCGTGGTTGCCGTCTCGGTCGGCTTCGGCCTGATCCCGCTGATCGCGCCGAACTTCCTGATCTGGCTGCCGCATGCGATCCACCCGATCATCGAGTCCGGCATCGTGCTTGCCTCGATCTCGGCCGTCGTGCTCAACGCCTTCTTCAATGGCCTCAGCTTCGAAAGCACAGCCAGCGTCAACGCGGCCAAGCTCGCCGACAGCCATTGAGCCACCCGCAATCACGGAACCCCGGCTTTCCCACGAAAGCCGGGGTTTCGCTTTTTCACATCTCGGAGGATCCCGATACTTCGATCGCCAACGAAGCATCCGCCGTAAGCGTCGCGCTAGAACGATGGCAACAATGACGACAAGGATGCGATCCCGATGGCCAAGACCAACCTTTCTTTCGAACTCCTGCTGCTTCTTGCGCTCGCAACGCTCTGGGGCGCCTCCTACACCTTCATCAAGATCGGCATCGAGACCATTCCGCCGGTTACACTGATTGCCGCCCGCACCCTGATTGCCGGCGCGCTTCTTCTTGCCGTTCTGCGCTGGCGTGGTCTCAGCCTGCCGCGTGACGCGGCGACCTGGCGGCGCTTCCTGTTCCAGGCCTGCCTCAACAGCGTTGTGCCCTTCACGCTGATCGCCTGGGCCGAGCAGACGATCGATGCCGGCATCGCCTCGATCCTCAATGCGACGACGCCGATCTTCGCCTTCCTGATGACGGCGCTGATCACCCGCCACGAAGCGGTCACGGCCCGCAAGCTCGTTGGCATCGTCGCCGGCATGACCGGCATCAGCCTGATCATCGGCATGGAGGCCCTCGGCGGCCTCGGGGAACAGTTGCTGCCACAGTTGGCCGTGGTGCTCGCCACCGTCTGCTACGCGGGCGCCGCCATCTTCGGTCGCAGCTTCAAGGGACTCGACCCGATGATGCCCGCCGCCGGCTCGTTGATCGCAGGTGCTGCCCTGCTGATCCCGGTAAGCCTCGTCGTCGACAGGCCCTGGACGCTTGCGCCGTCGACGGAGTCGCTGCTGGCACTGCTCGGCCTCGCCGTCTTCTCGACCGCCCTTGCCTTTGCCATCTACTTCCGGCTGATCCAGACACTGGGCTCGGTCGGCGCCACGGCACAGGCCTATCTGCGCGTGCCGATCGGCGTTGCCATCGGCGCGCTCTTCCTCGGCGAACGGCTGTCGGACACCGCCTGGATCGGCCTTGGCTGCGTCATCGTCGGGGTCGCGGCCATGACCATTCCGGCGCGGCGACGCGTCGCCGCGATCGCCGACCGCGGCTGAGGCCACTTACGGATAAAGAGAAGAGATTGCGCGCGCCGTCTGGCGCGCCATTGCCGACGCCTCAGTCCTTGCGCTTGCGGCAGTAGAGTTCCAGCCGGTGACGTACGAGGTCATAGCCGAGTTCGGCGGCGATTTCCGCCTGAAGCTGCTCGATCTTGTCGGAGCGGAACTCGATCACCGCACCGGTGTCGATGTCGATCAGATGATCGTGGTGCGGCGCGTCGGCGGTCTCGAAGCGAGCGGTCGCACTCTCAAAGGCATGGCGCTGCACCACGCCCTGTTGCTCAAGCGCAGACAACGTCCGGTAGACCGTCGATAGCGAGACGGTGGCGTCGATTTCCTTCGCCCGGCGATGCAGTTCGTTTGCATCCGGATGGTCTTCGGCGGTGGCGAGGATCTTCAGAATAGCGGCACGCTGGCGCGTCACGCGCACGCCGCCATCCCTCAACACGCCTTCCAGTTCTTCGACACGATTCTTGTTCTGTTTCATGGTCGTACACTAGCCAAGGGCACGGCCTTTGAAAATAGCTAGTTGCGAATGCTTCTCATTTGCATTGACTTATGCAAATCATTCCCCTACTCCTGTGAGCATCAACACTGGGAGTAGAGAATGATCGATCAGACGAGGCGCGCGATCCTGGCGGCAATGACGGCCGTCGCAGCCATTGCGCTCGTTCCAGGCGCCGCTTACGCGCAGGAGAAATTCAAGGCAGTGACGACTTTTACGGTCATTGCCGACATGGCAAAGAACGTCGCGGGCGACGCGGCCATCGTCGAATCGATCACCAAGCCGGGCGCCGAGATCCACAACTACCAGCCGACGCCGCGCGATATCCTGAAGGCGCATGACGCCAAGCTGATCCTCTGGAATGGCCTGAACCTGGAGCGCTGGTTCGAGAAATTCTTCCAGAACTTCGACGATGTTCCCGGTGTCGTCGTCTCGACCGGCATCGACCCCATGGGCATTGCCGAGGGCCCCTATACCGGCAAGCCCAATCCGCATGCCTGGATGTCGCCATCGGCCGCGTTGATCTATGTCGACAACATCCGCGACGCCTTCGTGAAGTATGACCCTGATAATGCCGAGACCTACAAGGCCAATGCCGAGGCCTATAAGCAGAAGATCGAGGCGACCATTGCACCGATCCGCGCCGAGATCGCCAAGATCCCCGAGGACAAGCGCTGGCTGGTCTCGAGCGAAGGCGCCTTCAGCTACCTGATCCGCGATTTCGGAATGAAGGAACTCTATCTCTGGCCGATCAACGCCGACCAGCAGGGTACCCCGCAGCAGGTCCGCAAGGTGATCGACGCCGTCCGGGCGAACCATATCCCTGTGGTCTTCTCCGAAAGCACGATTTCGCCGGACCCGGCAGAACAAGTGGCGCGCGAGACCGGTGCAAAATACGGCGGTGTGCTCTACGTTGATTCCTTGAGCGAAGCGGACGGCCCGGTTCCGACCTATGTCGACCTGCTGCGCGTCACATCGGAAACCATCGCCAAGGGTCTTGCACAATGAACCTTCAGGTGAAGACGCGCTCCGGGCCAGCACCTTCTTCCGGTGAGCAAGGAAGCGGCATCCGCGTCGCGGGTGCCACCGTCACCTACCGCAACGGCCTGCGGGCGCTGCTTGACGCCAGCTTCGAGATCCCGACCGGCACGATCACCGCGCTCGTCGGCGTCAACGGCAGCGGCAAGTCGACGCTGTTCAAGGCGATCATGGGTTTTGCCCGCCTGTCGCGCGGCGAGATCGCGATCCTCGGTCTTTCCGTGCCGGACGCGCTGAAGAAAAACCTCGTCGCCTATGTGCCGCAGGCCGAAGAAGTCGACTGGAACTTCCCGGTGCTGGTCGAGGACGTGGTCATGATGGGCCGTTACGGCCACATGAACATGTTGCGCATCCCGAAGAAAGTCGATCACGAAGCGGTCGAGGCAGCCCTTGCCCGCGTCGGCATGAGCGACTACCGCAAGCGCCAGATCGGCGAACTCTCCGGCGGCCAGAAGAAGCGCGTCTTCCTCGCACGCGCCCTTGCCCAGGACGGCAAGGTCATCCTGCTCGACGAACCCTTCACCGGCGTCGACGTCAAAACCGAGGACGCGATCATTCGGCTTTTGATCGGCCTTCGCGACGAGGGCCGGGTCATGCTGGTCTCGACCCACAATCTCGGCAGCGTACCGGAATTCTGCGACCGCACCGTGCTTCTGAAGAACACCGTGCTCGCCTATGGCCCGACCGAGACGACCTTCACCCGCGAGAACCTCGAGCTCGCCTTCGGCGGCGTGCTGCGGCACTTCGTGCTCGGCGGCGATAGCCTGCACGACGACGCCGATCCCCGCCAGCTTGCCGTCATCACCGACGACGAGCGTCCGCTCGTCATGTATGGCGACAAGGACCGCATGGTGGCGCAACCGGCAAAGCCCGAGACCAACGGGGAACAGAACGGCAAATGATCGCCACGCTCTCCGAACCCTTCACCTACGGCTACATGCTCAACGCCATGTGGGTGAGCGCACTGGTCGGCGGCGTCTGCGCCTTCCTGTCCTCCTATCTGATGCTGAAAGGCTGGTCGCTGATCGGCGACGCGCTCTCGCACTCGATTGTGCCCGGCGTTGCCGGCGCCTACATGCTCGGCCTGCCCTTCTCGCTCGGCGCCTTCTTCTCCGGGGCCCTTGCCGCCGGCGCCATGCTGTTTCTCAATCAGCGCACAAGGCTCAAGGAAGACACGATCATCGGGCTGATCTTCACCTCCTTCTTCGGCCTCGGCCTCTTCATGGTCTCGCTGTCGCCGACGTCGGTGAACATCCAGACAATCGTGCTCGGCAACATCCTGGCGATCACGCCCGCCGACACGCTGCAATTGGCGATCATCGGCATCGTCTCGCTCATCATCCTGACGGCCAAGTGGAAGGACCTGATGGTGACCTTCTTCGACGAGAGCCACGCCCGCTCGATCGGCATCCCGACGACCTTCCTCAAGGTCTTGTTCTTCACGCTGCTTTCGGCCTGCACGGTCGCGGCCCTCCAGACCGTCGGCGCCTTTCTCGTCATCGCCATGGTCGTAACACCGGGCGCCACCGCCTATTTGCTGACGGATCGTTTTCCGCGGCTGATCCTCATCAGCGTCGCCATCGGCACGCTGACGAGCTTCTTCGGCGCCTATTTCAGCTATTTCCTCGATGGCGCCACCGGCGGCATCATCATTGTGCTACATACGCTGATCTTCCTCACGGCCTTCGTCTTTGCCCCGAAGCACGGGCTTCTGGCCGCGCGCCGGCGCGGCGCCGAACCGGTGGAGGCCGGCCGATGATCTCGCTCGACATGATGCTTGCCGTGTTCGAATTCGAGTTCATGCGCAACGCGCTTTTGATCTCGGTGCTGGTGGCGATCCCGACCGCGATGCTCTCCTGCTTCCTGGTGCTGAAGGGCTGGTCGCTGATGGGCGATGCGATCTCACATGCCGTCTTTCCCGGCGTGGTGATCTCCTACATCGTCGGCCTGCCGCTCGCCGTCGGTGCCTTTGCCGCCGGCATGTCCTGCGCGCTGCTCACCGGCTATCTCAAGGAAAACAGCCGCATCAAGCAGGATACCGTCATGGGCGTGGTCTTCTCCGGCATGTTCGGTTTCGGCCTGGTGCTCTACACCAAGATCCAGAGCGACGTGCACCTCGATCACATCCTCTTCGGCGACATGCTCGGCATCGGCTGGCCGGACATTGTCGAGACCGGCGCGATCGCGCTCGTCGCCGCCGGCATCCTCGCGGTCAAGTGGCGGGATTTCCTGCTGCATGCCTTCGACCCGGCCCAGGCCAAGGCGGTCGGCCTGCCGGTCAACTGGCTGCACTATGGGCTGCTGGCGATCCTGTCGCTAACGATTGTCGGTGCGCTGAAGGCGGTGGGGCTGATCCTCGCCATCGCCATGCTGATCGCGCCCGGCGCCATCGCCTTCCTGATCACCCGGACAATGGGCATGATGCTCATCGTCGCCGTGCTGATCGCGATGACGGCGTCCTTCACCGGCGTCTATCTGTCCTTCTTCATCGACAGCGCGCCGGCGCCGACCATCGTGCTCCTGATGACCGCAATGTTCCTGATGGCCTTCGCCTGGTCGTCCTGGCGGACCTACCGCAACGAAGCCCGGCGCGTGGCGGCCGAATGAAAAAGAGGCTCCCCTTGGCGGGGGAGCCTCTTGCCTTTTCTCAGTGGCTCGGATGCAGCGCGTCGTTGAGATACATGCAGGTCAGCATGGTGAAGATATAGGCCTGGATCAGGGCCATCAGCAGCTCCAGCCCCGTCAGCGCCACCGTCATCAGCAGGGGCATGATCGCCGCCAGAATGCCAAGCGCGCCGAAACCGCTCAAGCCCACGACGAAGCCGGCGAAAACCTTGAGCGTGATATGACCGGCGAGCATGACCGCGAACAGACGGACCGAGTGGCTGACCGGGCGCGACAGGTAGGAGACCACCTCGATCGGGATGATGATCGGTGCCAGGATCAACGGCACGCCTGAGGGCATGAACAGCCTGAGAAAGCCGAGGCCGTGCCGGTAGAGGCCGTAGAGCGTGACCGTCAGGAACACCAGCATCGCCAGCGCGAAGGTGACGGCGATATGGCTCGTTACCGTGAAGGCATAGGGAAACATGCCGATCAGGTTGGCGGTCAGGATGAACATGAACAGCGAGAACACCAGCGGGAAGAAGCGCATGCCCTTTTCGCCGGCGTTGTCGCGCAAAGTCTTTGCCGCAAACTCATAGAGGATTTCGGCAGCCGACTGCGCCCGGTTCGGCACGAGGCCGCGTCTCCTGGTCGACAGGATCAGGAAGAGGCTGGCGATCGCGATCGTCAGCACCATGTAGGCGGCCGAGTTGGTAAAGCTGATCTGGTGGCCGCCGACTTCGGCGATTGGGAAGAGCGACTTGATCTCAAATTGTTCGATGGGTCCGGCCATCATCAACCTCGTGCGTTGGTGACGAAACGTCGGCGGCGCGCGCAGGCGGCCACCTGCGCGCTTCAATATGTTGGGAAAGCGATCGGCGGCCGAGATCGTTCCACGAAACGATGGCTTCCGGCGGGGCAATTGGGCTGCTCGATGAAGGAATTGGTCACGCGGACGTGCCGCGGGCTACAGGGCTGCATGGTACGATCGTCTCCAATATCTCGGTCGAGATAATGGGGCCGTCCCCAGGCGAAACACCGACGCGGGTCGTCCCGCGTCCGCCTGACCTAGAGGCAATTTGCGCCGGGGTCAAGTCGGCGCTTGGCCGCCGCGCAACCGGTCTCAGCCGTAGCGACGGTGATCCGCAAGCACCTCGTCGATCACCACGCGCTGCTTTGCCTTTTCGCTCGCGGGCGCGCCAGTCATGTCGGCAAGGACGATCAGCGCCTTCCACAGCGTCCAGCCGCGGCCGCGCGCCCAGGCGCCGCGATCGAGAGCCATGCCGTCGCGGAAAACCTCGCGGCTCTCGCCGTCGAAAAACGTCCAGGCGATCGCCAGATCGCAGGCCGGATCCCCGACGCCGGAGGTGCCGAAGTCGATGACGCCGCTCAAGCTGCCGTTCTCGACCAGCAGGTTGCCCCAGGCGATATCGCCGTGAAACCAGACAGGCGCTCCTTCGAAAGACGCGGCAAGTGCGGCCTCCCACACCTCTGCTGCCACTGTCGTATCGACATTGTCCGCAAGCAGCGTGAGCGCCTGACGCGTCTGCGCGTCATAGAAGGCGGGCGGTCCGCCGCGATGGAAATTGTGATCGCCGGGCAAGGGTGCCCCGATGGCATCCGCTTGCATCAGCGCGCGCAGGAACCGCGCCAGGTCCTTCGCCACCTGACTGACATCGTCGACCCGCTCGACAGCCAGTGTTTGCCCGGGGAGATAACGATAGACCGACCAGGGCCAGGGAAAACCTTCTCCCGGCACGCCCTTGCCGAGAGGCACCGGAATGGGCAGCGGCAGTTGCGACGCCAGCAGCGGCAGCCAGCGATGTTCCTTTTCGACCTGCAGAACGTAGTGTTCGGCGCTCGGCAACCGGACGGTCATCCGGTCGCCGAGGCGAAACGTCCGGTTATCCCAGCCGCCCGGTTCGATCGGCCGTACGTCGAGTTCCGACCATTGCGGAAACTGCGCCGCGAGCAGCCGGCGCACCAGTGGTACGTCGATCGAGGGAGTTGCGGATGTCGGCTCTGTCATGACGAACGTACGCCCCGTTTGAATGTCTGCGGACGCAAGCTATGCAATCGCTTCCGGATTTCAACTTTTTAGTTCACGCCGACAACCATTCACCGGCGCGTTGCACCGGGATGCAACAGTCGCCGCGCGGTTATCGGCGGTTGCATATTGCCGTCGCGACGGATTTCGAGGATGAAGAAAGCTTGGACATCTTGCTAGCCTGAGATCATGGAAACCCGGCAGACCGATCGCCCTTCGCTGGAGGCTCCGCAGCTCATCGCCCATCATCGGGCGGGCGAGGCTGCATGAGCACGGCCAAGGGCAAGACGCCCGCCGGCAAGCCGGCCCGCAGCACCGGTCTGCGCTTCTTCATCGTGGCCCTGCTGCTGATCGTCACCGCAATCGTCGCGACGGCCCTGCTCGCCAACGAGCAGCGCAATCTGAAAAGGGTTCTGCTCGCATTCGGCCTGCCGACGACCTTCCTCGAACGGGGAAAGCCAGACGAGACGACGGGCACGAAGCGCGCGAGGCGCGTGCCACCGCGCATCGCCCTGCCCGCCTGGACCTTCCAGGATCTGCAGACGCCGGAGCAGCCGTTCCTGCGCGCCATCCGCAGCGACCCCAAGGCGCTTTGCGACGAGTTGCGCGACGCCGGGTTTCGGGAACTCGAATGGAAATCGAGCGCCGGCGAACAGGCCCAATGGGAATGCTCCTCGCTCATTTCCTTCCCCCGGCCGGGCGAGGACAAACCCTCCTCGATCTTCATCTTCGTCAAGGGCAGCGGCGAGGAAGAGATCTCATCGTTCCGGGTCAAGCTCAACATCGAGCGCCAGGAGGACAGCCAGGCGGTGACGACGGCGGCGGCCCGCGCGGCATCCGTGTTCCTCGACCACGTGCGCTGGGCGGATGCGGCCAGCGTCACCTTGCAGATCCAGGCGCTGAGGGAATTCGACCTCAAGCGCTTCGGCAGCCGCATCCAGCTCAAGCGTGAATCCGACGAGGAGACGCAGCGCTACAATTTCCTCGCCAATCAACCCGCCCGCGCCCGCCCGAAGAACATTGCCGAACAATATTTCGACCGCAGCAAGTGGCTCGCCTATGGCGATGGCAGCCTGCGCAGTTTCGTTCGGGGGCCGAGCGCCTGGAACGCTCCAGCCAAGGTGCCCGACGGAACGGGTAGCAACAAAGAGGAATCCGCGCCGTCCGCTAGCCCACCCTGACGGCCGCGTCGCTTGTCGCTTGAGCCGAAGGACGGCCTAGCGGTCGATCCGCGTCGAGAGGATGATCGACGACAGCGTCCGGTCGACACCGTCGATTTCGCCGATCCGATCGATCAGCAGATCGAGTTCGCTGATCGACGTCGCGGCGACCACGGCGATCAGATCGAAGCTGCCGCTGACCGAATGCAGCGTCTGGATTTCCCGGATGGCGCTCAGTTCTGGGGTCACGCGCGAGAGCGCCCGCGGCGCAATGGTGATCAGCACATGCGCCTTGACTAGCCCCTTCTCGTAGCTTTCCGAGAGGCGCACGCCATAGCCGGCGATGATGCCTTCGCGCTCCAACCGCTCGATACGGGCCTGCACCGTCGTGCGCGACAGACCAAGCCTTCGGGCAATCGTCGCCGTCGGCATGCGGGCGTTCTCGCTCAAGATGGCGAGAAGCTCGCGATCCTTGTCGGTGATCTGCATTTCGTCGATCCTGTTGGGCAATCTGCCGAATTTAGATAGGCGATTTAGTCATATCAGCGCTTCAAATCAACAGCCCCTCCCGCGACAATAGAGACACAAACAGTTCTCATACCCCGGGGGAAAGAATGAAGAATATCGTCGTCATCGGAGCAGGCAAGATCGGCTCCACCATCGCTCGCATGCTGGCCCACACCGGCGACTACAGCGTCTGCGTCGCCGACCGCGCCGCCGAGCAGCTGGAACAGGTCGAAAAGCATGCCGCGATCACGACGGCAACCGTCGACATCGGCGACAAGAAGGCGCTCGTCGCCCTTCTCTCCGGCAAGTTTGCCGTGCTCAGCGCCGCTCCGTTCCACCTGACGGTCGCAATCGCCGAAGCCGCTGCCGAAGCCGGCATCCACTACCTGGATCTTACCGAAGACGTCGAATCCACCCGCCAGGTCAAGGCGATCGCCGCCAAGGCGAACACCGCCTTCATCCCCCAGTGCGGCCTCGCACCGGGCTTCATCTCGATCGTCGCCAACGATCTCGCCAGCCGCTTCCAGACGCTGGAAAGCGTGCGCATGCGCGTCGGCGCCCTACCGCAGTACCCGTCGAACGCTCTGAACTACAACCTCACCTGGAGCACCGACGGCGTCATCAACGAATACATCGAGCCCTGCGAGGCGATCGTTGAGAGCAACCTGATCGAAGTTCCGGCCATGGAAGAGCGCGAAGAATTCTCGCTCGATGGCGTCACCTACGAAGCCTTCAACACCTCGGGCGGCCTCGGCACGCTCTGCGAGACGCTGAAGGGCAAGGTCCGCACGCTGAACTACAAGACGATCCGCTACCCGGGTCACGCAGCCATCATGAAGGCGCTGCTGAACGACCTCGGCCTGCGTCACCGCCGCGAAGTCCTCAAGGACATCTTCGAAAATTCGCTACCGACCACCACCCAGGACGTCGTCGTGATCTTCGTTACCGTTTCGGGCTTCCGCGACGGTCGCCTGATCCAGGAAACCTACGCCAACAAGGTCTATAGCGGCGTCGTTGCCGGTCGCATGCAGAGCGGCATCCAGATCACCACGGCCGGCAGCATCTGTGCCGTGCTCGATCTGCTCGCCGAAGGCAAGATCGCCCAGAAGGGTTTCGTTCGTCAGGAAGACATCGGCCTCGACACCTTCCTCGCCAACCGCTTCGGTCACTACTACGCCCAGAAGGGCGAGAGCGCGCGCGTCGCCGGCTGAGCCAATCAGTCCTGACGCGCCGACTTCAATGCCCGGGTTCAGCCCGGGCATTTTTCGTTTCACGGTCCGCCAACGATGCGATGCGCTTAGTTGCGGCCGAATTCGTCTTCAATGCGAACGGTGTCGTCGTCGCCGAGATAGGAGCCGGTCTGCACCTCGATCAGCTCGAGCGGAATCTTGCCCGGGTTGTGCAGCCGGTGCACCGTGCCCTGCGGAATGAACACGGACTCGTTCTCGTGCAGGAGCCGCGTCTCGCCGCCCATAGTGATCTCCGCCGTGCCGCGCACGACGATCCAGTGCTCGGCGCGGTGATGGTGCTTCTGCAGGGAGATCTTCTTGCCGGGCGTCACACGCAGCCGCTTCACCGAGAAGCGCTCGCCGTCGGAAAGCGCGGCCACCGCGCCCCAGGGACGGTAGGCAGTGGGGTGCACTTCCGTCAGCGCTGCGGTTTTGGGAGAACGCGCGAGCGCCTTGACGATATGGCCGACGCTCTGGCTGTCGTCTAGCCGCCCGACATAGACGGCGTCCTCGCCGGCGATGACGGCCACGTCTTCCAACCCCTGCACCGCCAGGTGAATGTCGCGTGACAGAACCAGCGAGTTGCGGGTGTTCGACACCGTCGCCCGGTCCGTGACGACATTGCCGTCGTCATCCTTGCGCCCGGTCTTCCACACCGCATCCCAGCTTCCGAGATCCGACCAGGGGAAGGACGACGGCACAACGGCTGCATGGTCGGTCTTTTCGAACACGGCGTAGTCGACGGAAATATCCGGAGCGGCTGCAAAGCTCTCGCCGTGCAGCCGGGTGAAATCGAGATCCTTGTAGGCACCTTCGACCGCAGCCTTCGCTGCGTCGAAGACTTCGGGCGCAAAGCGCTTCAACTCGTCGAGGAAGAGCGTCACCGGCAGCATGAACAGGCCGGAGTTCCAGAGATAGCGCCCGGTCGCGATCATCGACTCGGCTTTCGCCCGATCCGGCTTCTCGACAAAACGCACCACCCGGTTCGTACCTTCGGCCAGCTCGTCGCCACACTCGATATAGCCGTAACCGGTGGCCGGCTCGGTCGGCGTGATGCCGAAGGTCACCAGCTCTCCCCGCCCGGCGGCCGCCTGCGCTCTCAGGATGCAGTCCTCGTAGAGGACGCCGGCATCGATCTCGTGATCGGAGGCGAGCACCTGCATGATCGCCCCTTCGCCGTAGCGGCCAAGGACTGCAAAGGCGGCGGCGGCAAGGGCCGGTGCGGTGTTGCGCGCCACCGGCTCCAAGAGGATGTCGCCGAGCTCAGCCTCGATCGTACGGGCTTGCTCGGCGACGATGAAGCGAAAGTCGCTGTTGGTGACAACGATGGCAGGTTCGTATCGCGTGCGGTCGCCCACGCGTTCGAGCGTCTGCTGGAACAGCGATCGCTCGGAAAGAATCTGCAGGAACTGCTTGGGCGCGGCGGAGCGCGAGAGCGGCCACAGTCGGGTGCCCTTTCCGCCGGCCATGATGACAGGAACAATCTTCGACGTCATGCCAGCGGTCTCTCTTCCTAGGCTGAACGATGCCGGCTCAGTACAGCAGCTCTAATGAAGAATGGCTAAAGCGGCCGGTCCGGCTGCTATTGGTTACAAGATCGGACAAAACAGGCAACAAAAAACCCCGCTCGAGGGCGGGGCTTTCTCATTCGCTTCACCCTTCCGGGTGTCCCTTTCAGGCCGGGATCACGATCTCGCCGAGCTTCGTCAGTTCGGCGACGAACTGCTCCAGACGGGTCTTCTTTTCGTCGCCGGCGCCTTCCAGCTCGGCACGAACCGCGTCGATACGGCTTTCGAGAGCCGTGCGGTCGAGTTCATCGACATGAACGGCGGATTCGGCGAGCAGCGTGCAGCCGGTCGGCAGGATGTCGGCAAAGCCGCCAAACACCGCAAAGCGCTCCGTCTTGCCGTCGGCCAGCTTCACCGTGACCACGCCGGGCTTCACCGTCGTCATCGTCGGCGCGTGATTGGCCATCACGGTCATCTCGCCCTCGGTCGCCGGGATGACGACTTCCGTCACCTTTTCAGAGACGAGCAGGCGCTCGGGGGAAACAAGCTCAAAGTTGAAATCGGCCATGACCATTCACTTCTTGTGGGCGCGCCACCTGAGAGGCGGCTGTGCATGTCTTCCCTATCCTTGCGAAAGGACAGGATGAAAGCCTCGGCGCTTGTGCAGCGCCGAGGCTTAACAGTGCTATCAAGCGGCTTCGGCAGCCAGCTTCTTGGCCTTTTCAATCGCTTCTTCGATCGAGCCAACCATGTAGAAGGCAGCTTCCGGCAGGTGGTCGTACTCGCCGTTGACCAGGCCCTTGAAGCCCTTGATCGTGTCTTCGAGAGCGACGAGCTTGCCCGGCGAACCGGTGAAGACTTCGGCGACGAAGAACGGCTGCGACAGGAAGCGTTCGATCTTACGAGCGCGGGCAACGGCCAGCTTGTCTTCTTCAGACAGTTCGTCCATGCCCAGGATGGCGATGATGTCCTGGAGCGCCTTGTAGCGCTGCAGGGTCGTCTGCACCTTACGCGACACTTCATAGTGCTCTTCGCCGACGATCATCGGGTCGAGCATGCGCGAGGTCGAGTCGAGCGGGTCAACGGCCGGGTAGATACCCTTTTCGGCGATCGAGCGCGACAGAACGGTCGTTGCGTCCAGGTGGGCGAACGAGGTTGCCGGTGCCGGGTCGGTCAAGTCGTCGGCCGGAACGTAGATGGCCTGAACCGAGGTGATCGAGCCCTTGGTCGTCGTGGTGATGCGTTCCTGCATCTGACCCATGTCGGTCGCCAGCGTCGGCTGGTAACCCACGGCCGACGGAATACGGCCGAGCAGAGCCGACACTTCGGAACCTGCCTGGGTGAAGCGGAAGATGTTGTCGACGAAGAACAGAACGTCCTGGCCCTTGTCGCGGAAGTCTTCAGCGATCGTCAGACCCGTCAGGGCGACACGAGCGCGGGCGCCCGGCGGTTCGTTCATCTGGCCGTACACGAGAGCAGCCTTGGAGCCTGCGCCACCGCCGTGCTTGTTAACGCCGGACTCGATCATTTCGTGGTAAAGGTCGTTGCCTTCGCGGGTACGTTCACCCACGCCTGCGAACACCGAGTAACCACCGTGCGCCTTGGCGACGTTGTTGATCAGTTCCATGATGAGAACGGTCTTGCCGACGCCTGCGCCGCCGAAGAGGCCGATCTTGCCGCCCTTTGCGTAAGGAGCGAGAAGGTCGACGACCTTGATGCCGGTGACGAGGATCTGCGCTTCCGTCGACTGCTCGACGTAGGACGGCGCTTCCTGGTGGATGGCGCGCTTGCCCGAGGTGACGAGCGGGCCTGCTTCGTCAACCGGCTCGCCGATGACGTTCATGATACGGCCGAGCGTTTCGTCGCCAACCGGAACCGTGATCGGTGCGCCGGTGTCGGTGACCGACTGGCCGCGGACGAGACCTTCGGTCGAGTCCATGGCGATCGTACGGACGGCGTTTTCGCCGAGGTGCTGTGCGACTTCGAGAACGAGGCGGTTACCGTTGTTGTCGGTTTCCAGCGCGTTCAGGATCTGCGGAAGCTGGCCTTCATCGAACGCGACGTCGACGACGGCGCCGATGACCTGCGTTACGCGACCGACAGCGCCGGTTGCGGCTGCTGCTGCGGTCTTGGCGGAAGCTGCCTTCCTCGGTGCAGCGGGCTTCTTCTCCGCTGCGGTTTCTTTCGGGGTAGCTGCCTTAGCCATAATCCTTACCCTCTTCTCGTGACCTTAGAGCGCTTCCGCGCCCGAGATGATTTCAATGAGTTCCTTGGTGATCTGAGCCTGGCGCTGACGGTTGTAGTTCAGCGTCAGCTTGTTGATCATCTCACCAGCATTGCGCGTCGCGTTATCCATCGCGCTCATCTTGGCGCCCATTTCGCCGGCGACGTTCTCGAGCAAGGCCCGGAAGATCTGCACCGAAATGTTGCGCGGAATGAGATCGCTGAGGATCGCGCCCGCGTCCGGCTCATATTCGTAGACAGCGGAAGCATCCGATGCTTCCGCTGCGACCGGGCCGGCCGAAGCGGGGATCAGCTGCTGAGCCGTCGGAATCTGGGCGATAACGGACTTGAACTCAGAATAGAACAGCGTGCAGACATCGAACTCGCCCTTTTCGAAGAGCGCGATGATCTTGTGGCCAATCTGGTCGGCGTTTTCAAAGCCGATCTTCTTGACCTCACGCAGGTCGACACGATCGATGATCAGCGACGCGTATTCGCGGCGCAGAATATCGAAGCCCTTCTTGCCGACGCAGATGATCTTGACCGTCTTGCCGGCTGCAAGCAGCTTGCGAACGTGGTCGCGGGCATGACGGGCGATCTGCGAGTTGAAGCCGCCGCAAAGGCCGCGTTCAGCCGTGCAGACGACCAGAAGGTGCGTATCGTCCTTGCCGGTTCCGGTCATCAGCGCAGGCGCGCTGTCGTCCGCGCCAACCGCCTGGGCGATGTTGGCGAGAACGGCAGCCATACGCTGCGAGTAAGGCCGGGCGGCCTCGGCCGCCTCCTGCGCGCGCCGAAGCTTCGCCGCGGCGACCATTTTCATCGCCTTGGTGATCTTCTGCGTCGCCTTGACGGAGGCGATCCGGTTCTTCAGATCCTTAAGTGAAGGCATCCGTTATCCGTCCTAAATGAAATCCGCTCAGGCGAAAGACTTGGCGAAGCTGTCGATTGCAGCCTTCAGCTTGCCCTTGACGTCGTCGGAGATCGCCTTGTCCTTGCGGATGGTTTCCAGGATGTCCTTGCCTTCCGAACGCATGTACGAAAGCAGGCCCTGCTCGAACTTGCCGACCTGGTTGACCGGCAGCTTGTCGAGGTAACCGTTGACGCCTGCGAAGATGACAGCGACCTGTTCTTCCGTCTTCAGTGGCGAGAACTGCGGCTGCTTCAGGAGTTCGGTCAGGCGGGCGCCGCGGTTCAGCAGGCGCTGCGTAGCGGCGTCGAGGTCCGAGCCGAACTGCGCAAAGGCGGCCATTTCGCGATACTGGGCGAGTTCGCCCTTGATCGAGCCGGCAACCTGCTTCATCGCCTTGATCTGCGCGGCCGAGCCAACGCGCGAAACCGACAGACCGACGTTAACGGCCGGACGGATGCCCTGGTAGAACAGGTCGGTTTCGAGGAAGATCTGGCCGTCGGTGATCGAGATCACGTTCGTCGGGATGAACGCCGAAACGTCGTTACCCTGCGTTTCGATGACCGGCAGAGCCGTCAGCGAGCCAGCGCCCATGTCGTCGTTCAGCTTTGCAGCGCGCTCGAGCAGACGGGAGTGCAGGTAGAAAACGTCGCCCGGGTAAGCTTCGCGGCCCGGCGGGCGGCGCAGCAGGAGCGACATCTGGCGGTAGGAAACAGCCTGCTTCGACAGGTCGTCGTAGCCGATCAGGGCATGCTTGCCGTTGTCACGGAAGTATTCGCCCATCGCGCAACCGGCGAACGGTGCGAGGTACTGCATCGGAGCCGGGTCGGAAGCGGTCGCAGCAACGATGATCGAGTACTGCAGAGCGCCACGCTCTTCCAGAACCTTCACGAACTGGGCAACGGTCGAACGCTTCTGGCCGATTGCGACGTAGACGCAATACAGCTTGTCACCTTCCGGACCATTGTCGTGAATGGCCTTCTGGTTGAGGATCGTGTCGAGGATGATCGCGGTCTTGCCGGTCTGGCGGTCGCCGATGACGAGTTCGCGCTGGCCACGGCCAACCGGGATGAGGGCGTCGATGGCCTTGAGGCCGGTCGACATCGGCTCATGCACCGACTTGCGCGGAATGATGCCCGGAGCCTTGACGTCAACGCGCGAGCGCTGCTTGGCGTTGATCGGGCCCTTGCCGTCGATCGGGTTGCCGAGCGCGTCGACGACGCGGCCGAGCAGTTCCGGACCAACCGGAACGTCCACGATGGCGCCAGTCCGCTTGACGGTGTCGCCTTCCTTGATGTCGCGGTCCGAACCGAAGATAACGACACCGACGTTGTCGGCTTCGAGGTTCAGCGCCATGCCGCGAATTCCACCCGGGAATTCGACCATTTCGCCTGCCTGGACATTGTCGAGGCCGTAGACGCGGGCAATACCGTCACCGACGGAAAGCACCTGACCGACTTCGGAGACTTCTGCTTCCTGGCCGAAATTTTTGATCTGATCTTTGAGAATTGCGGAAATTTCCGCGGCGCGGATATCCATCAGCCGACCTCTTTCAGTGCAAGCTTAAGGGTAGAGAGTTTGGTGCGAAGGGAAGTGTCAATCTGGCGGGACCCGACCTTGACGATCAGACCTCCAAGAATAGACGGGTCGACGGTGACGTTGACCGCCACGTCTTTGCCGGTGACGCTCTTCAGCGTCGCCTTCAATTCAGTTTCCTGCGCCGCGGAGAGCGCATGGGCCGACGTGACGTCGGCGGAAATTTCACCACGATGGCGCGCGGCGATCAGGCGGAACGCCTTGATCATGCCCGGCAGCGCGAAGAGGCGGCGATTGCGGGCAACGACCTTGAGGAAGTTACCGACGAGCCCGGAGATGCCAGCCTTCGCGGCAACTGCCGAAATGGCCTTGAACTGGTCGTCTGCAGAAAAGACCGGGCTGGCGATCAGCCGCTTCAGATCGTCGCTGCCGTCGATCAGGGCCTGGACGCGGGTAAGATCCGCACCGACTGCCTCGACCGAACCGGCGCTGAGCGCGAGTTCAAAAAGCGAGGACGCATATCTTTCTGCAACACCGGAAATAAGCTGGGATGTGTCTGCCACGGGCACAAGCTTCTCTCAATTTCATCCAAGAACTGCGCTGGCGGTGGGCCGTCAACTTAAAATCTTGAATTTGCTGCAATAATTTGCAGGATATCGAGGCCTGGCGACCCACTTCCCCCGCAATTCGCGGTTCGTCTAGCATAGGATGTTTGGACTCGCAACACGCGAAGGGCAGGAATGCGGCATAAGTCGGCCACCTTTGGCCGAATTTTGCCGTAAATTCGGTCCTGCGCTGTGAATCGCGGGGAAGCCCGCAATCGCAATCAGATCATGCCGAAGACATAGGCGAGCGGAAGGATGGCGAGTGCCGCCTGAACGATGAGCGCCGCCCAGTTGTAGAGCGTGCTGCCGTTGTCGCTCATCATCGAGAGGATTCGGCCGAAGGCGGCGAGCGCAAAGGCCGCGCCGACAGCGAGATAAACCATCGGCTGGGCGAGCAGAATGGCGGCAAGACCGAGCCCCACATGCATGCCGCCCATGGTCGAGCGCGCCTCGGCAAGGCCGCCGCGCCGCCCCTCGGCAATACCGATGCCGGCTGCGCGAAAGGTCAGCCGCGGAGCAAACAGCATGACGACGCCGATCAACGCTGCTACCGCCGCCGCGCAGAAGGCGAGGAACTCGCCGGTTTCCGTCGGAATATAAAACTCCATGCCCGTTCCCGCAGATGAGCCCGTTGTCATGCTGCCCCGTCGTCGGCCGGAGCAATGCGTCCCTGACCTCTAGCGCATGTAGCCCCGGTTGTGAATCGCCCACGGGCTTCAGAATGCGGCGATCACAGGAAACTTGAACTACAGGAAGCTCTGCGGATCGATGTCGAGCTGGACGCTGATCGAGCCGCGCTCCTTGGGACCGGCGGCGATCATCGCCTTGACGAAGGCCTGCATGTCGCTGTTACGCCGGCCATGCACCAGCAGCCGGAAGCGATGCCGCCCACGCACCAGCGCCAGCGGCGCCTCGGCCGGACCGAGAATACTGATACCCTCGGTGCGGGGGGCGGCCATCCGCAAGCCGCGCGCGTGGCCCTCGGCATCCTGGCGCGTGTCGGCCGAAACGATCAGCGAGGCAAGCCGGCCAAAAGGCGGCAGCAGCGCTTTCTCGCGCTCGGCGATCTCGCGGTCGTAGAAGGCGTCGGCATCGCCGGAAACGATCGCCTGCATCACCGGATGCTGCGGCTGATAGGTCTGCAGCAAGCCGAGGCTTTTGAGACCCGTTCGGCCCGCACGACCCGTCACCTGCGAGAGCAGCTGGAAGGTCCGCTCCGCCGCACGCGGATCGCCGTTCGCAAGACCCAGATCCGCATCGACAATGCCGACCAGTGTCATCAGGGGGAAGTTATGTCCCTTGGCGACGAGTTGCGTGCCGATGACGATATCGGCTTCGCCACGCGTGATGGCTTCAAGCTCCAGCCTCAACCGTTTGACGCCCATCAGGTCGGAAGAAAGCACGATGGTGCGCGCCTCGGGGAAATGCCGCTCCACCTCTTCGGCGATGCGCTCGACCCCCGGCCCGCAGGCCACCAGATGATCGAGCGTGCCGCATTCCGGGCAGGCTTCCGGCGTGCGCTCGGAGTAGCCGCACTGGTGGCACTGGATCTGCCCGCGGAAGCGATGCTCGACGAGCCAGCTCGAACAATCCGGGCACTGGAAGCGATGGCCGCAGACGCGGCAGAGCGTCAGCGGTGCGTAGCCGCGACGATTGAGGAAGAGCAACGCCTGTTCGCCACGCTCGACCGCCTTGCCGACCTGGTTCAAGAGCACCGGCGACAGAAAGCCGCCGCGTGCCGGCGGGTGCTGACGCATGTCGACGACGCCGAGCCGCGGCAGCGCCGCATCGCCGAAACGGGTCGGCAGGTGGATCGGCTTGTAACGGCCGACGTCGCCATTGACCCGGCTTTCGAGCGACGGCGTCGCCGAGACGAGCACGACGGGAAAGCCGGTGATGCGACCACGAACGACCGCCATGTCGCGCGCATTGTAGAAGACGCGATCTTCCTGCTTGTAGGCGGGGTCGTGCTCTTCGTCGACGATGATGAGGCCCAGTTCCTCGAAGGGCAGGAACAGCGCCGAGCGGGCGCCGGCCACGACGCGGACGGTGCCTGTCGTCACCTGGCGCCAGACCTTTTCGCGGGTGCGGGGAGCCAAGTCCGAATGCCACTCGGCGGGCTTGGCGCCAAAACGATCCTGGAAGCGCTCGAGGAAGCTCGACGTCAGCGCGATTTCGGGAAGCAGGATCAGCACCTGCTTCCCGGCGCGAAGGGTCGCAGCGATCGCCTCGAAATAGACCTCGGTCTTGCCGGATCCGGTGATGCCGTCGATCAGCGACACCGAGAAGCCGCCCTCCTCTACCGCTGCCAGCAGATCGGCGGCCGCATCCTTCTGTGGGCCTTCGAGCCGGGGCGCGGCGAAATCGGGATCTGGCAAGGCGACGACAGGCGGCGGCGCCATGAAGACGGTCTCGAAGACGCCTTGCTGGGTTAGCCCTTCGATCACACTCGACGACGTGCCGGCGGCATGCGCCAGCCCCGAACGAGTCCAGGAAAAACCGTCACTGGCGGCAGCGATTACGCGCTCGCGCGCAGCCGTCATGCGCTCCGGCCGCATCTCGGTGAGACGCAGTGCCTCCACCATCGGTTCGGGATCGAACGCCGCCGGTGCGCGGAGCGCCATACGCGCCACCAGCCCCGGCGGCGTGACGGTATAAGCGGCCACCCAATCGAGAAAGGTCCGCATGTCGCGCGTCAGCGGCGGGCAGTCGAAAGCCTTCTCGATCGTCTTGAGTTTCTTGGCATCGACGCTCCCGTCATCATCGCCATCCCAGACCACGCCGACGACGAGACGGGGGCCCAGAGGCACCTGCACGATCGAGCCCGGTTCGACCGCCATGCCGTCGGGAACCGCATAGGAATAGGCTTTCGGCGCCGGCATGGGCACCAGGACCGGCACGACGCGACGGGCCGAAACGGGCCCGAGCAAATCGCCGAATAAATCGGTTGAATCGCGAGTCATTTTGCCGTGACCTTGCCACGTGTTTCGGTTAAAGAAAACTGCGCTGCGAACCGCAGCCTTGCAGGCCGCAGGGTTTGTCACGGTTCCACCAGAGTTTCAACGCGCGCGATCTCTGCCAACGGAATTCCTCCCCGGTAGATATGCGCCGAACGGCAATCGTGCCCCAAGGGAGTGACCCCATGAAATTTTTCGTTGATACCGCCGACGTCAAGGAAATCCGTGAGCTGAACGATCTCGGCCTCCTCGATGGCGTCACCACCAACCCGTCGCTGATCCTGAAGTCGGGCCGTGACATCACGGAAGTCACCAAGGAAATCTGCGGCATCGTCGAAGGCCCGGTTTCGGCTGAAGTGACCGCAACCGAATACGCCGAGATGATGAAGGAAGCCGCCGTTCTCTCGAAGATCGCCGACAACATCTGCATCAAGCTGCCGCTGACGCTCGACGGCCTCAAGGCCTGCAAGGCGCTGACGTCTGACGGTCACCAGACCAACGTGACGCTGTGCTTCTCTGCCAACCAGGCCCTGCTCGCCGCCAAGGCCGGCGCGACCTTCGTCTCGCCTTTCGTCGGCCGCCTCGACGACATCGCGTTTGACGGCATGGACCTGATCCGCGAGATCCGCCACATCTACGACAACTACGGCTACGAGACCGAAATCCTCGCAGCTTCGATCCGCACCGTGAACCACGTCAAGGAAGCCGCCCTCATCGGCGCGGACGTCGTCACCGCACCGCCGGCAACGCTGAAGGCGCTGGTCAAGCACCCGCTGACCGACAAGGGCCTCGAAACCTTCCTGGCCGACTGGGCCAAGACCGGCCAGAAGATCGCCTGATACTTTCAGGAAAGTTCAGAAAGAGCCCGGCCACCGCGCCGGGCTTTTTTGTTGCCTACTCGTCATCGTCCATCAGCCCTGTCAGCCGCATGCCGTCGATCCAGGTGGCGCTGTCCTTGCGGATCACTCGCCGCGGACGAATGCCCGAGCGTTGACGCACTTCCTGCGCCAGCCGCTCCGAATGGGTGACGATCCAGACCTGGCTTTCGCGCGACGCGCTGGCGATCATGTCGGCAAGCGCCGGCAGCATGTCCGGGTGCAGGCTCGTCTCCGGCTCGTTGAGCGCGATGAAGCGCGGCCGGCGATAGGAAAGCAGTGCGGCCGCCAGCGCCAGAAAACGCATCTGCCCGTCGGAAAGCTCGCGCGGCGAAAACGGTCTGTTGGGAAAATCCGGAAAGACCAGCGAAAACTCGGCGAACTGGCCAGGTTCGGGAACACCGAGGTAAGCGCCGCCGAACGCGTCGGCGATGGCCCGGTCGAGATCGACCGTGTCCTCGCGCGTGTGACGGAGCGTTGCAAAGACGGCCGCCATATTGACGCCGGTCTCGTCGAGCATCGGCGCGGTCACCGCAAGGCAGGGCAGCCGCAACGGCGAATCGCGGTCGGTGCGGAAGCCGTGAAAAAAGCGCCACTGCTCGACCGCACGGCGGAAGGTGCCGACCTCCGGATAATGGCCGGCATCGCCGAGCAGCGAGATCGCCGTTTCGGACGTCAGCGCCTGCTCCGGATAATCCTCCATCCGCCCGCGTTCGCCGCGCACGAAGATGCCGGGGCCCACGCGTTTCATCATCGTCACCGGGCGGCGGCCGGTTTCGACCGTCAGTTCCTCTTCCTTGACCTGTGGCTCATAGGCGAACCCGGCCGCAGCCTTCGGCGGACGCAGCCCGGCCTCGATGCGGTAGCGGAAGGTGATGGCCCGCTCCTCGTCCAGAAGCTCGGTTTCGAGCCTTATGCGCGCCGGCTTGTCGGCACGCCGGCGGCCGCTCCAGAGCGCCGACGACATTCCGCCCTCTTCGGCAATCTCGCGCGCCAAAGTGCCCCGCGTGGCGGCTTGCACGAGTTGAAGCGCCCGGTAGAGATTGGACTTGCCGACGCCGTTTTCGCCGATGAACAGGTTGACCCCGGTCAGATCCATGCGGATCGACCTCAGCGAACGGTAGTTTTCGGCAAACATGGATTGAAGCTGCATGGCTCAGACCTAGCCGATCCGCCGCGCGGGGTGAAGCCCGCCAGCGTTTCCGTAAGCCACGACAGTCGCTAGAGCGCGGCCGCCGTTTGCAGCCGGGGCTTGAAGGCCGCGTCGGCATCCAGCGCCAGATCGAAGACCGTGTGTCGTTCGAGCGCCTTCGTCACCTCGCCCGTTTCACCTTCCAGCGCCTCCGGCGGGATGAGGTTGCCGATGCGAAAGTCGAAAAGATCGCCCTTCTTGTTCAGCAGTTCGTGGAACACGGTCATGTCGCGCAGCTCGGTCGACCATTTGGCGAACCAGTAGAACAGGCCGGAATTGCGGGCGCTCATATGCACCGGCAGGATCGGCAGGCCGTATTTGCGCGCAAAGCCCACGGCCGATGTCTTCCATGGCCGCTCGTTGAGACATCCTTCGGCCCAGTAGGCGATGCGTCCCGAGGGGAAGAGCACCGTCGCCTTACCCTCGCCGATCGCCCGGTTGGTCACCTGCAGCGTCTCACGCGCCTTCAGCTTGCTCTTGTGTTCCTCGCGCCATTCGACCGGGATGACCATTTCGACGAAGCGCGGATTGACGCGGATGGCGTCGCGATTGGCGAAGAACATCATGTCCGGCCGCCGGCTCTTCAAGAGGTCGAAAACGGCGATCCCATCGGCAATGCCGGTCGGGTGGTTGCTGACGAGCAGGAAGCCGCCCTTGGCGGGAATGCGCTCGGCCCGGTCGACCTGCACCTCCAGCGAAAGCAGCGAGCTCAGGTGCTCGAAGGCCTGGAATCCCGGCATGTTGGCGACGGCATCGGCGAACTCGTGCGCCTTGCGATAGTTCAGCAACGTGTAGAGAAAAGGCCGCATCAGCGGCCATAGCGGGCTCTTGACGATCCGCTGGCCACGCTCCGCGATCAGCGTGTCGACGATGTGGCCAGGCTGCCCCTGGGAGACCAGGGTGATTACTTCTGCAAAATGCGCGAATCCGTTCACCGAATCCCGTCCCGCCATAGTCCGATCCGTTTGTTTGCGGCTGACCATCGCAATTCTATATGATCGAAGGATGACAGATTCCAAGGGTGCATTAGCAAAAACCTAAGATGCGTCAGGGCATTGTCGCGGACCGACAAACTCAGGAAAACGACAATGAACGAGTTCCTCGTCATCGGCCATCCCGAGCTACTTGCCGAGCGTCAGCGCTGGCTGGACGGCCTCATGCGGGAGCGCCGCCTCTCCGACAATACCGTCGAGGCCTATGAGCGCGACACCCGGCAATTCCTGACATTTCTCACCGGCCATCTCGCCGGGCCGCCACGGCTTTCCGATATCCGCACGCTGAGGCCGGCTGACCTTCGCGGCTTCCTCGCCCAGCGTCGCAAGGGCGGCGCCGGCGCCCGCACGCTCGGCCGCGGGCTGGCCGGGCTTCGCTCCTTCCTGCGCTATCTCGAACGCAACGGCCTTGCCAACGCGGCCGGTGCGGCTGCGGTGCGTTCGCCCAAACAGCCCAAATCCCTGCCGAAGCCGCTCACCGATCGCGAAGCGCTGAATGTCGTGACGTCCGAGGCGCAACTTGCCGAGGAACCCTGGATCGCGGCGCGCAACGCAGCGGTGCTGACCCTGCTCTACGGCTGCGGCCTGCGCATTTCCGAGGCGCTCGGCCTCACGCCGTCAGCATTTGCCGGCGCGCCCTCGTCGCTGCGCATCGTCGGCAAGGGCGACAAGACCCGCATCGTGCCGCTGATCGAAGCGGCGCGCGAGGCCGTCGCCACCTACTTGAAGCTCTGCCCCTATCCGATCGCGGCCGATGCGCCGCTGTTCCTGGGCGCGCGCGGCGCCAAGCTGCAGCCGGCGATCATCCAGCGCGAAATGCAGAAGCTGCGCGGGGCGCTCGGCCTGCCCGAGACGGCAACGCCGCATGCGCTGCGCCACTCCTTCGCCACCCATCTGCTGGCCGGCGGCGGCGATCTCAGGACCATTCAGGAACTGCTCGGCCATGCCAGCCTGTCGACCACCCAGGTCTATACCGGCGTCGATTCGGCTCGGCTTCTGGAAATCTACGACCGCGCTCACCCGCGCGCCTGATTTTCGGCGAAAGGGCGGATTAACCATGCCCGTTAGGGAAGCCGTGACCGGCCCGGGCCTAGGGTCGACTATCGACCATGCGACTGTCAGGGAAGAACGATGACCGCCTTTGCGAGACCTCAGCAAAACCTGCCGCGGCACCTGCTTGCGCGGCTCGCCGATGGCGCACTTTGGCTGGCCGCCCTGCTCCATGTCATGCTCGCCGCCTGCCTCCTTGTCGCTCTCGTCTTCGTCGCTGAGGCTGATGCCACGGAGGTCGAATGTGGCGGCGCGAATGTTCTGACCGCGCTTGCAAAATCCGACCCGACGAAACTGGCCGCACTCGAAGCGGAAGCTGCCGCCATCCCGAACAGCAAGGGCATCTTCTGGAAGATCGAGAAGGACGGTGTCGCGCCGTCCTGGCTGCTTGGCACGATGCATGTCACCGATCCGCGCGTGCTGGCCCTGCCGACTGAGGCGCCCGCCGCCTTTGAGGCAGCCTCGACCGTCATCGTTGAATCGGACGAGATCATCGATGAGAAGAAGTCGGCCGCCGCGATCCTGATGCGGCCCGATCTCACCATGCTTCCGGACAACAAGACGATCGCCGACTTCCTGAAGCCCGACGACCGCGAACAGCTCGAAACAGGCCTTAAGGCACGCGGCATTCCGCTGACCCTGGTTTCCCGCATGAAGCCCTGGATGATCGCGAGCTTCGTCGCGCTGCCCGCCTGCGAAATGAGCCGCAAGGCTGCAGGCGCCTCCTTCCTCGACAAGAAGATCGCCGAGGATGCCGTCAGTCAGGGCAAGAGGCTGAAGGGGCTGGAAACGCTGGTCGAGCAGCTCGCCGCCATGGACTCGCTGCCGACCGAACTGCATCTACGCGCCCTCATCGAGACGCTCGCGCTCGGCAAGACCATCGACGACGTCTTCGCGACGATGACCGATCTCTATCTCGTAGGCGACACCGGCATGATCATGCCGATGATGAAAGCCGTTTCGAACAAGAGCGCCGAGGATTTCGGCTATGCCGATTTCGAGCAGCGCATCATCGTCGACCGCAACAAAACCATGGCGACGCGCGCCGAACCGATCCTCAAGGACGGCGGCGCCTTCATGGCGGTCGGCGCACTGCACCTGCCGGGCAAGGAAGGTCTGGTCGAACTGCTTCGCGCCCAGGGTTTTACGGTCACGTGCGCCAACTGACGGGCCGGCCGTCAGCGAGCGCCCGCCGGCACGACGCTCCCTTCTCAGCCTTGCGCACCGGCACGGGAAACGACCTCGGACGCGCGCGCAGTGGTAGAATCACTCTCGATCCACGACAGACGGCGATAACCCCAGAACGCTGCGGCAAGGATCAAGGCCCCGGCGGCGAGCGCAATGGTGAAGCCGGCCTGAACGCCGAAGCGCGCGACCACGCCGCCTGACACCGCCGCGCCCGCCGCAACACCGATGCCGAGACCGGTGGTCAGCCAGGTCAGCCCTTCCGTCAGCTTCGACGGCGGCACGGCGGTTTCGCCGATGCTCAAGGCAACGATCATCGTCGGCGCAAAGAACACGCCCGAAATGAACATCATCGTCGCAAGGCTGCCGATCCCGTCGGCAAAGAGCAGCGGCAATGTGCTGGCGGCGGTCATGCCCGCACCGATCATGAACAGCTTCGCCAAAGGCAGGCCGATCCGGACCGCACCGAACGCCAGACCGGCGATGCAGGAACCGAGGGCATAGAGGGAGAGCACGAGGCTCGCCGCCGCTGGACGCCCTTCGGCCTCGGCAAAGGCGACGCTGACCACGTCGATCGTGCCGACAATGATGCCCATGCCGGCGAGCGCGACAATCAGCACGCGCAGCGCCGGGTAACGAAGGACCGAACCGGGCGCCATCGTCTCGGCCGGCTTGACCGGTGGCTCGGTGCCTTTCTGCAGCACGAAGGCGGTGACCCCGATGGCCAGGCATGCCGCAGCCGCCAGCGGTCCGGCCTCGGGAAACAGGCCGACGCTTAAGCCCACGGCGATCGGCGGCCCGACGATGAAGCAGATCTCGTCGAAGACCGATTCGAGCGAAAAGGCGGTCTTCAGCTCCGGACGGCCGCGATAGAGCTCGGTCCATCGCGCCCGGGTCATCGCCGACATGCTGGGCGTGCACCCGGCAAGAATGGAAAAGACGAAGAGTGTCCAGTCCGGCGCCCGCCAATGGGTCGAGACGAGGAGAGCCGAGCTGCCGAGAAGGCTGAGTGCCGCGGCGACCGGCAGGACGTGGCTCTGGCCGAAGCGATCGACGAGCCGGGAAACCTGCGGCGCCAGCAGTGCCGAGGCCAGCGTGAAGGCGGCGGCCACACCGCCAGCCAGCCCGTAGCTGCCGCGGGACTGAGCCAGCATGGTGATGATGCCGATGCCCATCATCGACAATGGCAACCGTGACACCAATCCCGCCAAGGTGAAGCCCACCGTGCCTTTGGCAGCAAAGATCTGTGCATAGGGATTGGCCATGAAAACTCCTGCAATACATGTCTGAGCGTCGCGTCATTAACATACGCCGCGTATGGCAGTGATATTGACATACGCTTCGCATGTCAATTAACATACGAACCGCATGCAAAAGGAGGAGCTGCAAATGACAAGGCGCGCGCGCAGCGACATGATCGCGGAAACGAAGGCAAAGCTGATCGCCGCCGCCCGGGAAGCGTTCAGGCAACGCGGATATGCGGAGACTTCGATGGACGATTTCACCGCCTTGGCCGGGCTCACGCGTGGGGCGCTCTATCATCATTTCGGCGACAAGAAGGGCCTGCTGCGTGCGGTCGTGGAGACTCTGGACGGCGAGATGGACGCACGGCTCGACGCAGCCTCCGCGACCCCGGAGCCGTGGGACGGTTTCGTGCGCCGCTGCAGGCTCTATCTGGAAATGGCGCTCGAACCGGAAATCCGACAGATCGTGTTGAAGGATGCGCCGGCCGTACTCGGAGCAAGCGTGCTGGAACCGAGCCGGCGCCAATGCCTCGCGTCGTTTGCCACCAGGCTTTCGGCGATGATCGCCGCGGGCGTCGTACGTCCGGGAAATGCCGAGACATTGGCGCGGCTGATCAATGGCGCGCTCTCCGATGCGGCGCTCTGGATTGCCGAGGCGGAAGATCCGGCCATGCGCCTCACCAGCGCACGCGACAATCTCGACCTGCTTTTGTCCGGACTGAAAATTGAACCCCGGACTTAACCGCCGGGACCTGCCACCCGCGCCAGAAGTGTCGGCACGATAGCCTTGTGAAACGGCGTGACGGCCATGAGGTAAACCCGCCCGAGCGTGTTGTGCCTGCGCACAAGCGTGGTGACGCCGACGATCTGATTGACCGCCGACCCCGCCCGGACGTCGACGACGATGCGGAAATCGAGATGCTTGTCATCGAAGCCGAGCACCACTTCGTCATCACTCTTCGAAACGACAGGAAACGCCCCGATCAGTCCCAGACGGCTGGACGGCGCCGCCGACTTCAGGCCGATGATCGAGACGATGCGGTTGCGCAGGCGCAGCAACACGCGGACCCATCGCGGCGACCGGCCAAGCGAACGTTCGGCGGCTTCCGCCGCGGTCACGCCCTTGCCATCAAGGGCAAGCTCGAAGCGGTCGGCCCAATCGGCATTCGGTAGATGCCGGCTCGGCAACGATATGGCCACGGCTCTCGGTTTCATCTTTCCTCCTGACGCGCGCGTCGTCTGTCCTTGCAGACATGATCGCGCCCTCCCCCGTGCCTGGACAGAAGACCGCTTGTCGCAGCCCTCGGGCCAATCGTCACATCCCCTCTTCCAGATCCTCCGCCCTCCACCCCTTCCCTTCGCTCCGGCAAGCTGCATAACTCAGGCGGGACGCTGCAAAATCTGGAGATGGACAATGGAAACCAGCTACGACACACGCGAACTCGAGATGGTCGTACTGATGACGCCGGATATGGCGAACTTCAGCGGTAAGGTCCATGGCGGTGCGCTGCTCAATCTCCTCGATCGCGTGGCCTTCTCCTGTGCCTCGCGCTATTCTCAGCAATATGCCGTGACGCTCTCGGTCGACCAGGTCACCTTCCGCCAGCCGATCCATGTCGGCGAGCTCGTCACCTTCCGTGCAGCCGTCAACAATGCCGGCCGCACCTCGATGGAAATCGGCATCCGGGTCGAGGCCGAGAACATCAGGAGCGGCGAGCGCCGCCACACCAATTCCTGCTATTTTACCATGGTCGCCGTCGATGCCGACGGCAGCCCGACTCCGGTTCCGACCCTTGTCACCGACACGGCCGACCGCAAACGCCGGCAGCGCGCTGCCGAGGCCCGGCGCAGCCTGAGGCGCGAGTTCGAGGAGCGTTTCCACGCCCTCAGGTCTGCTTCAGAAGAATGATACGGTCGCTTGGCGAACAGGACTGCCGATGGCGACAATGTCAGCGGGCGCTGACGCCACTGAGTGTGCAATGACCACAAGGGCCAGCCGGCACGCACGAGCGCGGCCGGAAACAGGGGGCCGCGTGATCGCAGCCCCCTGCATGATCCTTACATGTGGATCGGCTTGAAGAAGGTCGAAAGTGCCGCTTCCTTGACCGCTTCCGACATGGTCGGGTGCGCGTGGCAAGTGCGGCCGAGGTCTTCCGACGAACCGCCGAATTCCATCAGAACCGCGATCTCGTGGATCATCTCGCCGGCGCCGAAGCCGACGATATGGCCGCCGAGCACACGGTCGGTTTCCTTGTCCGCAAGGATCTTCACGAAGCCGTCGGTGGCGAGCATCGCGCGCGCACGGCCATTGGCGGTGAAGGGAAACTTGCCGACCTTGTAGGCGACACCAGCCGCCTTCAGCTCTTCTTCGGTCTTGCCGACGGAGGCGACTTCCGGCTGGGTGTAGACGACGCCGGGGATGACGTCATAGTTCACGTGGCCGGCCTGACCGGCGAGGATCTCGGCAACGGCAACACCTTCGTCTTCCGCCTTGTGGGCGAGCATCGGGCCGCGCACGACGTCGCCGATCGCGTAGACGCCGGCGACGCTTGTCTGGAAGTGATTGTCGATCTCGACGCGGCCGCGCTGGTCCATGACGACGCCCGCTTCCGCAAGGCCAAGACCGTCGGTGTAGGGCTTGCGGCCGGTGGCGATCAGCACGACATCGGCATCGAGCGTCTGGGCGTCACCGCCCTTGACCGGCTCGAACGTCACCTTGGCGCCCTTGCCGTCCTTGACGACGCCGGTCACCTTGGCGCCGAGCTTGAAGTCCATGCCCTGCTTGGCGAGCATGCGCTGGAACTGCTTGGCAACCTCGCCATCCATGCCGCCGAGAAGCGTGTCGAGATACTCGACAACGGTGACCTTGGCGCCGAGGCGGGCCCAGACCGAGCCGAGTTCGAGGCCGATGACGCCGCCACCGACGACGATCATGTTGGCCGGAACCTTCTCGAGCGCGATGCCGCCCGTCGACGAGATGATCACCTTCTCGTCGATATCGACCTTGACGCCCGGGATGCCAGCGACGTCGGAGCCGGTGGCGATCACGATGTTCTTGGTTTCGAGGATCTGTTCCTCGCCCTTGTCGTTGGTGACGGAGACCTTGCCCTGGCCGAGCACCTTGCCGGTGCCCTGGATGCCGTCGATCTTGTTCTTCTTGAACAGGAACGAGACGCCGTCGACATTGGCCTTAACGGTCGCGTCCTTGTGGGCCATCATCTTTTCGAGGTTCAGCTTCGGTGCCGCGACTTCGACGCCGAGCGCGTCAACACCGTGGGCAACCTGATGGAACATCTCGGAAGCATGCAGCAACGCCTTCGACGGGATGCAGCCGATGTTGAGGCAGGTGCCGCCGTAGGTGGCGCGCTTTTCGACGACGCCGACCTTCAGACCGAGCTGGGCCGCCTTGATCGCGCAGACATAGCCGCCGGGGCCGCTGCCGATAACGATGAGATCATAAGCCATTAGAATATCCTTCCTTCAGGACGGTTACCGTCCGCCGCTGACATTGAGAATTGCCCCCGTCACATAAGTCGCCTTATCCGACAGGAGGTAGAGAACCGCGTCAGCGACTTCCTCGGCCGTGCCGGGTCGCTGAACGGGAATGGTGAAGGCGAGATCACGCGCCCGGTCCGGCAGGCCGCCGGAGGCGTGGATCTCGGTATCGATGATGCCGGGCCGTATCGCGTTGACGCGAATGCCTTCGGTCGCGACCTCGCGCGAAAGCCCTGTCGTGAAGGTGTCGATCGCACCCTTCGAGGCGGCGTAATCGACATACTGCGCCGGCGAGCCAAGCGTGGCGGCAACCGAGGAGATGTTGACGATGACACCGCCCTGGTGCCCGTATCGTGTCGACATGCGCCGGACGGCTTCCGCTGCACAGCGGATGGAGCCGGTGACGTTGATGCGGAACATGCGCTCAAGCCGCTCGGGCGACATCTCGTCGACACGTGCCGTCTGTCCGACGATGCCGGCATTGTTGACGAGCCCGTCCAGCCGGCCGAAAGCCGAATCGACGGCAGCAAAGATCGCTTGGACATCCGCCTCGGAGCCGACATCGCCCTGAACTGCGATCGCCGTGCCGCCGGCCCGCTCGATCGCGCCGACAACCGCATCGGCCGCATCGCGGTTCGACGCATAATTGACAACGACCCGCCAGCCGGCTTTTGCAGCGCCAAGGCAGATTGCAGCACCGATGCCGCGGCTGCCGCCGGTCACGAGAAGAACAGGGCTCGCACTCATGCGGCGCATCCCTTGAACGTGAAGGCATCCCAACTGTCGGCCTCGGCCTTGCCCTTGCCCCAGGCGGTCGAAGCGCGAAGCGACGGACCGAAGTCGGGAAGCAGCAGTTGCTCGGCCGCCGTCTCGGTCTCTTGCGGGATCTCGCTGATCGCGCCGGCCTTGTCGAGCGCGTAGACGACACCCTGCCACACAGTACAGGCGCGCAGTTCCTCGCCGGTCGCATCCCCCTCGGGGCAATTGTGCATGATCAGCCCGGTCGCCCGTTCCGGCTCGCCCGCCGGCATGACGACGCCATCGAGCAGCAGGCCGGGCTTGAGAACCGCCACCTTGAAGTGGTTGCTGGTCGCGGCGCTTGCCGAGCCGACCGGTTCGAAACGCAGCTCGTAGGCCCCGTCGCGGTCGCCGTAGATCGCGTGCGACTGCTTGCAGTCAGCGGCGATCGCCGGCGCAGCAAAGGCAAGACCGAGCAGGGCTGAAAGGAGACGACCGGAGCGCATGATCAGGCAGCCTTCTCCGTCGCGAGCTTGAGGCCGAGCGCGATGAAGACCACGCCGCTGGCGCGGTCGATCCACTTGCTGGCGCGGGTAAACGCAGCACGCATGCGCGGCGTCGTCATGAACAGGCTGACGCCGACGAACCACGAGATCAGGCAGGTCGCCATGACAAGGCCGTAGCCGAACTTGATCATCATCGGCGTATGGGCGTGAACGACCGTCGAGAAGATCGACAGGAAGAAGAACACCGGCTTGGGGTTGAGCGCGTTGGCGGCAAAGCCGAGGCCGAAGGCCTTGGCCGCCGACTGGCCCTTGACCGGCCGGTTGCCTTCCGTGTGGTCGACGTTGATCTCCGTCTGGCCGGCGCGAAGCGCCTTGATGCCGATATAGATCAGGTAAGCGACGCCGCACCATTTGACGATGTTGAACAGATAGATCGACTGCGAAATGATCAGCCCGAGGCCGAGGATCGTGTAGGTCACATGGAACATCAGCGACGTGCCGATGCCGAAGGACGTGATGATCGCCGGGCGGCGGCCATGCACGATCGACTGGCGCATGACCATCGCGAGGTCGGCGCCGGGTGAGACGATGGCGAAGGCGAAGATCGCCATCAGCGATGCGAGTTCGAAGAAATACTGGCTCATGGGTTTGCGACCGGTGCGTTGAAGGCCCAGACGTGGCCGAAGGGATCCTGGATGCGCGCGTAGCGTGCGTGCCAGAAGGTATCCTGCGGCTCCAGAACTGTCGATGCCCCGGCGGCCACCGCCTTGTCGTAGGCTGCGTCGACATCGGCAGCCTTCGCCAGGTTGATGCTGATCGCAACGCCGGTACCGCCGATCGTGTTCGGCGAAAGCACGCTGCCGCCGAATTCGGGGAATTCGTCGTGCAGCATCACCTCGCCGCCGTAGATCGCCAGACTGGCGTGCATGACGCGTTTGCCGTCCTCGGCCATCGCGTGGAATGTATTCACCGCACCGAGCGCCTTCTCGTAAAAGGCGATGGCGGCAAGCCCGTCCTTGACGCAGATATGCGCCTGGATCGGCGGAACGTCGGGTCCGAATGCCATGCCAGTCTCCTCTTGCCTTGTCGCCGGGATGCTATGCCATGAGCCGGACGACCATCAGCAACAGCGCAATGATCGACACGAACCAGACGAGGGTGCGCAACACGGGAACGCCGGCCGCGTAGAGAACAGTGTAAGCCAGCCGTGCCAGAAGCCAGGTCACTGCGCCGATGGCGCCGAGACCGCCGGTCTTGCCGGTCACCGCCAGGGCGAGCGCAAGCCCAACAAAGGCCGGATAGGTTTCCAGCATGTTGCGAAGCGACCGCAGCAAACGCCCTGCCACGATGCTCTTCGAAACGCGCTGTTCGTCGCGGGGGCCGAGCAGATATTTGAAACCGAGATCGCCGGCGAGATCGAGCGACAGCGCCTGCACCAGGATGTGCACGATCAGGAACACCACGCTCCAGCCAAGCACCCAGATTTCAGTCGACGCTGCGGCGGCTTCCATCATCCCTCGCAATCGCAGGAGCGGTTCGGATCGACATCATCGGCCCTGACGGCCAGTCTCTCCGGCCAGGCCGCAGAGACGGTTTTCGCCGCGCGTGATCGCGGACGGCGAACGGCGGGGGCATGAAGGACGCCCCCGCTGTTTCCGGATATCAGAGATCGAGAACCAGGCGTTCCGGATCTTCCAGGCTTTCCTTGACGCGCACGAGGAAGGTCACGGCTTCCTTGCCGTCGACGATGCGGTGATCGTAGGAGAGCGCGAGGTACATCATCGGGCGGATGACGACCTGGCCGCCGATGGCGACCGGACGCTCCTGGATCTTGTGCATGCCGAGGATGCCCGACTGCGGCGCGTTGAGGATCGGCGAAGACATCAGCGAACCGTAGACGCCACCGTTGGAGATGGTGAAGGTGCCGCCCTGCATGTCGGCCATCGACAGCGCGCCGTCACGGGCAGCCTTACCGAGGCGACCGATGTCCTTTTCGATCTCGGCGATCGACATCTGGTCGGCATCGCGAACGATCGGAACCACAAGACCCTTGTCCGTGCCGACGGCGACGCCGATGTGGCAGTAGTTCTTGTAGATGATGTCGGTGCCGTCGATCTCGGCGTTGACGGCCGGGATTTCCTTCAGCGCGTGGGTGACGGCCTTAGTGAAGAAGCCCATGAAGCCGAGCTTCACGCCGTGCTTCTTCTCGAAGATGTCCTTGTACTTGTTGCGCAGCGACATGACGGCGCTCATGTCCACCTCGTTGTAGGTGGTGAGCATGGCGGCAGTGTTCTGCGCATCCTTGAGGCGACGGGCAATCGTCTGGCGCAGGCGGGTCATCTTGACGCGCTCTTCGCGAACGACGTCTTCAGCCGTCGACGGCGCACGGGCCTGGACCTTGGCTGGCTCGGAAGCGGCCGGCGTCGAGATGCCCTTGGCGACGGCTGCAAGGACGTCGCCCTTCAGCACCTGGCCACGCTTGCCGGAGCCGTCGACCTGATCGGCCGAGAGGTTGTTTTCGGCAAGCAGCTTGCCAGCCGACGGTGCCGGCGGCATCGACGAGGCAGCCGGTGCTGCAGCAGCGGCCGGGGCGGCAGCAGCCGGCTCGGCCTTCTTTTCGGCGGCAGCAGCCGGAGCGGCCGCTGCGGCGCCAGCGGCACCTGCAGCGATCTGGCCGAGCAGCGCGCCGAGCCCGACGGTCTCGCCGGCCTGGGCGACGATTTCAGAGAGCGTGCCTGCGGCCGGAGCCGGAACTTCGATCGTCACCTTGTCGGTTTCGAGTTCGAGCAGGGGTTCATCGGCCTTGATGGCGTCGCCGACCTTCTTGAACCAGGTGCCGACGGTCGCTTCGCTGACGGATTCGCCAAGGGTGGGAACGCGGATTTCTGTTGCCATGATTTTTGTTCCGTTGATCAGATATCTGTTTCTATTGGCTCAGAGCGTGGGGAGCATCAGCCCCCCAGCGCGTCCTCGAGGAAGGCGGCAAGCTGCGCCAGGTGCTTCGACATCAGGCCCGTCGCCGGCGATGCGGCAGCCGGACGGCCGGTGTAGCGCACGCGCTGATACTTGGCGTCGATATGGGCGAGAACCCATTCGAGGTACGGGTCGATGAACGACCAAGCGCCCATGTTCTTCGGCTCTTCCTGGCACCAGACCATCTCCGCGTTGCGGAAGCGGCTGAGCTCGTTGATGAGCGCCTTGGCCGGGAACGGATAGAGCTGTTCGACGCGCAGCAGGTAGATGTCGTCGATGCCGCGCTTTTCGCGTTCTTCGAGCAGGTCGTAGTAGACCTTGCCCGAGCAGAGCACGACGCGACGGATCTTCGAGTCCTTCTGCAGCTTGATCGGGCCGTCCTTGATCACCTCGGCATCGTCCCACAGCAGGCGGTGGAACGAGCTCTCGCCGGCCATTTCCGACAGGCTGGAGATCGCACGCTTGTGACGCAGCAGCGACTTCGGCGTCATCAGGATCAGCGGCTTGCGGAAGTCGCGCTTCACCTGGCGGCGCAGGATGTGGAAGTAGTTCGCCGGCGTCGTGACGTTGGCGACCTGCATGTTGTCTTCCGCGCAGAGCTGCAGGAAGCGTTCCAGGCGAGCAGACGAGTGCTCCGGACCCTGGCCTTCATAGCCGTGCGGCAGCAGGCAGACGAGACCCGACATGCGCAGCCACTTGCGTTCGCCCGACGAGATGAACTGGTCGAAGACGACCTGCGCACCGTTGGCGAAGTCGCCGAACTGAGCTTCCCAGAGGGTGAGCGCGTTCGGACGGGCGAGCGAGTAGCCGTACTCGAAGCCGAGAACCGCCTCTTCCGAAAGCATCGAGTTGATGACTTCGTAGCGCGCCTGGGTCGGCGACAGGTTTGCGAGCGGGATGTAGCGCTCTTCCGACTGCTGATCGTAGAGCACCGAGTGGCGCTGCGAGAAGGTGCCGCGTTCGCAGTCCTGACCCGACAGGCGGATCTTGGTGCCTTCCGTGACCAGCGTGCCGAAAGCGAGCGCCTCAGCCATGGCCCAGTCGACACCCTCGCCGGTCTGGATCATGTTGGCGCGGTTTTCCATGAAGCGCTGGATCGTGCGGTGCGCGCTGAAACCAGCCGGGATCTCAGAGATCTTGCGGCCGACTTCCTTCAACTGCTTCATCGGCACCGAGGTCTTGCCGCGGCGCTGTTCGTCCTGGTTGTCGGCAGAGCGCAGGCCCGACCAGACACCGTCAAGCCAGTCGGCCTTGTTCGGCTTGTAGGACTGGCCGGCCTCGAACTCCTGTTCGAGATGCGCACGCCAGTCGGCCTTCATCTTCTCGACTTCGCCTTCGGAAATCAGGCCCTCGGCGATCAGGCGGTCGGAGTAGACCTGGACGACGGTCCTGTGGGCGCGGATGACCTTGTACATCTTCGGCTGCGTGAACGCCGGCTCGTCGCCTTCGTTGTGGCCGAAGCGGCGATAGCAGAACATGTCGATGACGACAGGCTTGTGGAACTTCATCCGGAATTCGGTGGCGATCTTGGCCGCGTAGACAACCGCTTCCGGATCGTCGCCGTTAACGTGGAAGATCGGCGCTTCGATCATCTTGGCGACGTCGGACGGATAGGGCGACGAGCGCGAGAAGGCCGGATTGGTGGTGAAGCCGATCTGGTTGTTGATGATGAAGTGGACCGTACCGGCAACGCGGTGACCGCGCAGGCCGGAAAGCCCGAGGATTTCAGCAATCACGCCCTGGCCGGCAAAGGCAGCGTCGCCGTGCAGCAGAAGCGGCATGACCTTGGAACGTTCGCGCAGCGGAATGATGTCGCCTTCAAAGACGGTCGCCATCTGGTCCTGCTTGGCGCGTGCCTTGCCCATGACCACGGGGTTGACGATTTCCAGGTGCGACGGGTTCGCCGTCAGCGACAGGTGAACCTTGTTGCCGTCGAATTCGCGGTCGGAAGACGCACCGAGGTGGTACTTCACGTCGCCCGAACCTTCGACGTCGTCAGGCGCGTAGGAGCCGCCCTTGAACTCGTGGAAGATGGCGCGGTGCGGCTTTGCCATGACCTGGGAAAGCACGTTCAGACGGCCGCGGTGGGCCATGCCGAGCACGATTTCCTTGAGGCCTTCCTGGCCGCCGCGCTTGATGATCTGCTCGAGCGCCGGGATGAGCGACTCACCGCCGTCGAGACCGAAGCGCTTGGTGCCCTTGTACTTGACGTCGATGAACTGCTCGAAGCCTTCGGCCTCGATCAGCTTCTGCAGGATCGCCTTCTTGCCTTCCGGCGTGAAGTCGACGCCCTTGTCCGGACCTTCGATGCGCTCCTGGATCCAGCCCTTCTCTTCCGGGTTGGACATGTGCATGAACTCGACGCCGATCGTCGAGCAGTAGGTGCGCTCGAGGATTTCGACCATCTCGCGGAGGGTCGCGTATTCGAGGCCGAGCACGTTGTCGATGAAGATCTTGCGGTCGAGATCCTTGTCCTCGAAACCGTAGTTCGAGGGCGAAAGCTCGTTGTAGTCTTCAACCGGGGCAGCCAGGCCGAGCGGGTCGAGCTTGGCATGCAGGTGGCCGCGGGCGCGATAGGCGCGGATCATCATGATGGCGCGGACGGAATCGCGCGTCGCCTGATGGATGTCAGCAGCGCTGGCGACGGTGCCGGTGGCGGCCGCCGTTTCCTCGGCCTTCGCCTTGACCTTCTTCTCGATGACCTTCTCGACCGTGCCCCAGTCGCCATCGAGCGCCGAGACCAGTTCGCCATTGGCCGGGATCGGCCAGTTGTTCTTTTTCCAGGAGGCGCCCTTGGCTGCCTTCACCACATCTTCCGGCCGGTCGGCGAGCGCCTTGAAGAAGGCCTGCCATTCAGCCGACACGGACGCCGGGTCCGCCTCGTAGCGTGCATGGAGCTGCTCGATATAGGCGGCGTTGGCGCCGTCCAGAAACGAAGTGAGCTGGAATTGCTCGTTGGCCTCTTGCCTTGTCATGGTCTCACGCGGACTGATCTGTCCGCCTCCTGACTGAAGTTGGGTTGCCGGGTATCCCGGTCGTTCATGTTCGTTCGGCGCGTCCGGGCGCCGGGCCTTTTTCCTACGGCGCCGCGCATCGTCAGGACGCGCTGGGTCACCGTGGCAGTCATTGCCGCATGTCCTGATCTTCAATCAGCCAAGGAAACAGGCGGCAGGCACGTTGTCCGGGCCGGATCGACCGGCCCGGACAAATGGTTTGAGATCAGCCCTTGAGGACTTCGACCAGCGTCTTGCCGAGACGAGCCGGCGAAGGCGATACGCGGATGCCTGCCTGCTCCATCGCAGCGATCTTGGATTCCGCATCGCCCTTGCCGCCGGAAACGACAGCGCCGGCGTGGCCCATGGTACGGCCCTTCGGAGCGGTACGGCCCGCGATGAAACCGGCCATCGGCTTCTTGCGGCCCTTCTTGGCTTCGTCGATGAGGAACTGTGCAGCATCCTCTTCGGCCGAGCCGCCGATTTCGCCGATCATGATGATCGAGGTCGTGGCTTCGTCCGCCAGGAACATCTCAAGCACGTCGATGAACTCGGTGCCCTTGACCGGGTCGCCGCCGATGCCGACGGCCGTCGTCTGGCCGAGGCCCTCGTTGGAGGTCTGGAACACGGCTTCATAGGTCAGCGTGCCGGAGCGCGAGACGATGCCGACCGAACCCTTGCGGAAGATCGAGCCCGGCATGATGCCGATCTTGCATTCTTCCGGCGTCAGGATACCGGGGCAGTTCGGGCCGAGCAAACGCGACTTGGAGCGGTCGAGGCGAGCCTTGACGCGTACCATGTCGGCAACCGGGATGCCTTCGGTGATGCAGGTGATGAACGGGATTTCCGCATCGATCGCCTCGATGATCGCGTCCGCGGCACCTGCCGGCGGAACGTAGATCACGGATGCGTCCGCGCCGGTCTTTTCACGGCCTTCGGCAACCGAGGCGAAGATCGGCAGGCTTTCGCCCTTGGAGCCGGTCCAGGTTTCGCCGCCCTTCTTCGGGTGAATACCGCCGACCATCTGCGTGCCGTAATAGGCAAGCGCCTGTTCGGTATGGAAGGTGCCGGTCTTGCCGGTCAGGCCCTGAACGAGGACCTTGGTGTTCTTGTTAACGAGAATCGACATGAGGTGGTCCTTCAGTTAGCCGTTGATCGCGGCGACGATCTTCTTGGCAGCATCGTCCAGATCGTCGGCGGCGGTGATCGCCAGGCCGGATTCATTCAGGATCTTCTTGCCAAGCTCGACATTCGTGCCTTCGAGACGAACGACCAGCGGAACCTTGAGGCCAACTTCCTGCACGGCCGCAACGACGCCTTCAGCGATGACATCGCACTTCATGATGCCGCCGAAAATGTTGACGAGGATGCCCTCGACCTTCGGGTCGGCCGTGATGATCTTGAAGGCTGCCGCGACCTTCTCCTTGCCGGCGCCGCCGCCGACGTCGCAGAAGTTCGCCGGCTCCTTGCCGTAGAGCTTGATGATGTCCATCGTCGCCATGGCAAGGCCGGCGCCGTTGACCATGCAGCCGATGTTGCCGTCGAGCGCGACATAGGCGAGATCCCACTTCGAGGCCTCGATTTCCTTGGCGTCTTCTTCGGTCTCGTCGCGCAGAGCCTTGATGTCGTCGTGGCGGAAGAGCGCGTTGCCGTCGAACGAGACCTTGGCGTCGAGAACGCGCATGCGGCCGTTCTTCATGACGATCAGCGGGTTGATCTCGAGCAGGCTCATGTCCTTCTCGACAAAGGCCTTGTAGAGGATCGGGAAGAGCTTTTCAGCGTCAGCCTTGGCTTCGCCGTCGAGCTTCAGGGCCGCGGTGAGCTTGGCAAGATCAGCGGCGGTGACGCCGGCTTCCGGGTTGATCGCGACGTTGACGATCTTTTCCGGCGTGTCGTGCGCAACAGCCTCGATGTCCATGCCGCCTTCCGTCGAAACGACGAAGGCAACCTGGCCGACCGAGCGGTCGACGAGCAGCGACAGATAGAGTTCGCGCTCGATGTCGGCGCCGTCCTCGATGTAGAGGCGGTTCACCTGCTTGCCGGCCGGGCCGGTCTGCGCGGTGACGAGCGTGTTGCCGAGCATTTCCTTGGCATGAGCCTTGGCTTCGTCGATCGAGAAGGCAAGACGAACGCCGCCCTTGGCGTCGGCGGACAGTTCCTTGAACTTGCCCTTGCCGCGGCCGCCCGCATGGATCTGGCTCTTGACCACGTAGAGCGGGCCCGGGAGCGACTTGGCAGCAGCTTCAGCTTCGTCAGCCGAGAAGATCGCGACACCTTCCGCGACCGGTGCGCCATAGCTCTTCAGGAGAGCCTTGGCCTGATATTCATGAATGTTCATGGTGTTTTTCCTGTCTGAGCATTGTGCGGGCAGGTGGGGCACCTACCCGCACCAATGCGGCAAAAACAATGAGGTCGAGCGGATCAGCGTCCGCCCGACGGGAGGCGATTACTGCTTGAGGCTCGGCGCAATGCCGATGCAGGCTTCGCAAAGACCGGCGACCGAAGCGACGGACTTGTCGAACGCTTCCTTCTCGGCCTTGTTGAGATCGATCTCGATGATGCGCTCGACGCCGCCGGCGCCGATAACGGTCGGAACGCCGACATACATGTCCTTGACGCCGTACTGGCCGGTCAGGTGTGCCGCGCAGGGCAGAACGCGCTTCTTGTCCTTGAGGTAGGCTTCAGCCATTTCGATCGCCGAGGCGGCCGGTGCGTAGTAGGCCGAACCGGTCTTGAGCAGGCCGACGATTTCGGCGCCGCCGTCACGGGTGCGCTGGATGATTTCTTCGAGGCGTTCCTTGGTGACCCAGCCCATCTGCACGAGGTCGGTCAGCGGGATGCCGGCAACGGTCGAGTAGCGGGCGAGCGGCACCATGGTGTCGCCGTGGCCGCCGAGAACGAAGGCGGTGACGTCCTGGACCGAGACGTTGAATTCCTGCGAGAGGAACAGGCGGAAGCGCGAACTATCGAGAACGCCGGCCATGCCGACGACCTTGTTCTTCGGCAGGCCCGAGAACTTCTGCAGCGCCCACACCATGGCGTCGAGCGGGTTGGTGATGCAGATGACGAAGGCGTTCGGGGCATACTTCTTGATGCCGGCGCCGACCTGTTCCATGACCTTGAGGTTGATGCCGAGCAGGTCGTCGCGGCTCATGCCCGGCTTGCGAGCGACGCCGGCGGTGACGATGCAGACATCAGCGCCTTCGATGGCGGAATAGTCGCTCGCACCCGTCAGGTTCACGTCGAAGCCTTCGACCGGGGAGGACTGGCCGATGTCGAGACCCTTGCCCTGCGGAATGCCGTCGGCGATGTCGAAGAGGACGATGTCGCCCAGTTCCTTCAGGCCGGCGAGATGCGCCAGCGTGCCACCAATCATCCCTGAACCGATAAGTGCGATCTTGTTGCGAGCCATGAAAGTGCTTCCTTTGTGATCCCAATATGATCAAGGCCTGAAACGCGGCAAACGCCAAACCTTCGCCGGAAGCCATTAAACGGCAATCGGTAAAATATCAATCGATACTTTTTGGTGGAACAATTTCAATCGGTTAGATCATAAAATTCTTACGTAAACGTAAGAATTTTCGCCACATCTGCGTCACGAAACAGCAACATTTGCGGGATGCGCAGCGGCATATTCCTCGCTTTGCATCTCGATCAGACGTGAAACCGTGCGGTCGAACTCGAAGCCTTCCGTGCCCTTTTTCTGGGTCAAGAGATCCTGCGGCTCTGCCGCCGCCGAGGCAAAGAGCCGGGCGCCGTTGTCGTAGAGCGTATCGACCAGCAGGATGAAGCGCTTGGTCTCGTTGCGCATATGCGGACCGAGATGCGGTACGTGGTCGACGAAGATCGTCGAATAGCGCTCGAGGATGGCGAGATAGTCGGCAGCCCCAAGCGGTTGCTGGCAGAGGTCGGCGAAATTGAAGCGTGCACTCTTTCCGGACGCGGCCGGTACGGGGATCTTGCGCCCCTTGCGCGGCACGTCCGCCGGAGCGGCCGGCACATTGCCGGTCTCATGAGCCCAGGCGCGCGCCATCGCCGCATCCGCCTCAGGCCCGAGCGGCGAGAGCCACACCGGGCTGCCGTCGGTCTTTGTCAGCCGGTAGTCGGTGTCCGTGTCCAGCGAGATAACCTCGGCATTTGCCTTAAGGAGTTCGATGAACGGCAAAAACAGGCTGCGGTTGAGGCCATCGCGATAGAGATCGTCGGGCGCCACGTTCGAGGTCGCAACCAGCACGCAGCCCTTGGCGAAGAGTTCGCCGAACAGGCGGCCGAGGATCATCGCATCGGCGATGTCGGTCACGGAGAATTCGTCGAAGCAGAGCAGCCGCGCTTCACCGAAGAGCTCGGAGGCGACGGGCGGGATCGGATCGGCCTGCTTGGTCTCGCCGTTCTTCAGCTTCTGCCGGTGCTTGTAGATGCGCTCGTGCACATCGGCCATGAACTCGTGGAAATGCGCCCGGCGCTTGCGCTGGATCGGCACCGCCTCGAAGAACATGTCCATCAGCATGGTCTTGCCGCGCCCCACGCCGCCGTGGATGTAGAGGCCCTTGACCGGCGGGTGGTCCTTCTTGCGCGAGGCAAACAGCCAGCCGAGCGCATTGGTCTTGCGCGACGGGCGGCTGGCGAGCAGCTCGGCCGAGAGATGATCGAACCGCCGCGCGATCGTAAACTGCGCCGGGTCACGCTTGCGCTCGCCGTTCGCGACGAGCGCTTCGAGCTTGCGGTAAATGCTGTCGTCAGGATTGAGCACGTCTCACCCGAGATGGGACGGAAAACAAAAGCCCGGCATGAGACCGGGCTGGAGAAGCGTCAGCGGCTGAGGCTGACCGGCTGGCCGCCATTGGTCGAGCCGTCGAAACGCGCGTCGGCCGTCTTGTAGAGGCGGGCGATGGCATTGCCGCTACGGTCCTTGAGGACCACCTGCTTGCCGGCCACTTCCCAGGAGCCCATGGTCGTCAGCTCGCCGGCGCAACCGCGGGTGCCGCCGCGCGAACCGGAGCCAAGATTGGTGAGCGTCAGGAACATGTCGCAGGAGCTGCCGGCGCTGGAGACGCGCCAGTTGCCGACCATCGCTTCCTTGGTGACGTCGAGCCCGCCACCTGCAGCCGCGGCGACCTGCGTGCCGGGCTGCTGGACAGCGCCGCCGGCAACCGCCGTGCCGCTCGCCGGTGCAGCCGGGAATTGCGACGTGTTTCCGGTTGGTGCCGGAAGCTGGTTCGACGAAACCGAAGGGACCGGTGCGGCCTGGATGGGAGCGGGCGAGGCGTCCTGGGAGCTGAAACCGCCCATCGACGTCCGTTGGCATCCGGCCAGCGCAAGCACAACCGCCAGCCCCGCCGCCGCATGAATTACCCGCATATCCCTACTCCTGTTCGTGTCCGCGAACCATGATGCAACGCGATAATATAGGCCGAAATACAGCAAATCCACCTGACAAATCAAGGGACGACGATTCCTGGCGACCTGTTGCAGGATTGAAACGTCCGCAGGGCCGGATCGCGCGCCACGTCCTCGCTGCGTATCATCGCCTCCTGCCGTCGGCCCGCCTCTCCCGCATCGGCACAATCACGAATTGTCCGCCGCCCTGGAGAGGCGCAAAACAGAAAACGGCGAGCCAGGGCCCGCCGTTTCCAAAACTTCATGTCCGGTCCGGCCGATTACACACGGCGCTCGACCAGCATCTTCTTGATCTCGCCGATCGCCTTGGCCGGGTTCAGGCCCTTCGGACAGGCCTGGGCGCAGTTCATGATCGTGTGGCAACGATAGAGGCGGAAGGGATCCTCGAGGTTGTCGAGGCGCTCGCCGGTCGCTTCGTCGCGGCTATCGATCAGCCAGCGGTAGGCCTGCAGCAGAACCGCCGGACCGAGGTAACGGTCGCCGTTCCACCAATAGCTCGGACAGGAGGTCGAGCAGCAGGCGCACAGGATGCACTCGTAGAGGCCGTCGAGCTTGAGGCGGTCCTCGTGGCTCTGCTTCCATTCCTTGGCCGGCGTCGGCGACACCGTCTTCAGCCAGGGCTCGATCGAGCGGTGCTGGGCGTAGAAGTTGGTGAGGTCGGGAACCAGGTCCTTCACGACCGGCATGTGCGGCAGCGGATAGACCTTTACCGCACCCTTCACCTCGTCCATTCCCTTGGTGCAAGCAAGCGTGTTGGTGCCGTCGATGTTCATGGCGCACGACCCGCAGATACCTTCGCGGCAGGAGCGGCGCAGCGTCAGCGTCGGGTCGATCTTGTTCTTGATGTAGAGCAGACCGTCGAGCACCATCGGGCCGCAATCGTCGACATCGATGTAGAAGGTATCGATGCGCGGATTGGCACCGTCATCCGGGTTCCAGCGATAGATGCGGTATTCGCGAACGTTGGTCGCGCCGGCAGGCTTCGGCCAGACCTTGCCTTCCGTCATCTGCGAGTTCTTGGGGAGAGCGAGTTCAACCATGTGGCTTGTTCCTCAAGATCAATAGACGCGGGCCTTCGGCTCGATCTTCTTGGGATCGATGCCGTCGGCGATCAGGTCGGTATGGACGGGGCGGTAGTCGAGCTTGACGTCGCCGGCCTCGTTGACCCAGGCGAGCGTGTGCTTGCGCCAGTTGACGTCGTCGCGGCCGCCGAGCGGACCCTCGGTGTAGTCCTCGCGGGCGTGCGAACCACGGCTCTCCTTGCGCGCTTCGGCGCCGTAGATCGTCGTGATCGCGTTGGCCATGAGGTTTTCGAGTTCCAGCGTCTCCACGAGGTCCGAGTTCCAGATCATCGAGCGGTCGGTGACCTTGATGTCGGGCATCTCTTTCCAGATCGCCGAGATGCGCTTGCAGCCCGATTCCAGCGATTCCTGGGTACGGAACACGGCCGCGTCTTCCTGCATGGCGCGCTGCATCTTTTCGCGCAGCACGGCGGTCGGCGTGGAGCCATTGGCGTTACGCAGGCGGTCGAAGCGGTCCATGATCCGGTCGCAGGCGGCCTTGTTGAGTTCCGGCACCGGCTCGTTGCGGTCGATGACCTGGCCGGCGCGGATGGCGGCGGCACGGCCGAAGACCACGAGATCGATCAGCGAGTTGGAGCCGAGGCGATTGGCGCCGTGTACCGAGGCGCAGCCGGCTTCGCCGACGGCCATCAGGCCGGGCGCAATGCGCTCCGGGTTCTGGCTGTCAGCATTCAGGACTTCGCCCCAGTAGTTGGTCGGCACGCCGCCCATGTTGTAGTGCACCGTCGGCAGAACCGGGATCGGCTCGCGGGTCACGTCGACACCGGCAAAGATCTTCGCCGATTCCGAGATGCCCGGCAGGCGCTCGTGCAGGACGGCCGGATCGAGGTGATCCAGGTGCAGGAAGATGTGATCCTTGTTCTTGCCGACGCCGCGGCCTTCGCGGATTTCCATCGTCATGCAGCGCGAGACGACGTCACGCGAGGCAAGGTCCTTGGCGGACGGCGCATAGCGCTCCATGAAGCGCTCGCCTTCGGAGTTGACGAGGTAGCCGCCTTCGCCGCGTGCGCCTTCGGTGATCAGGCAGCCCGCACCGTAGATGCCGGTCGGATGGAACTGGACGAATTCCATGTCCTGCAGCGGCAGGCCGGCGCGTGCAATCATGCCGCCGCCGTCGCCCGTGCAGGTGTGCGCCGAGGTCGCCGAGAAGTAGGCGCGGCCGTAACCGCCGGTCGCCAGCACCACCATCTTGGCGGAGAAGCGATGGATCGTGCCGTCGTCGAGGTTCCAGGCGACGACGCCGGTGCAGCGGCCGTCATCCGACATGATCAGGTCGAGCGCGAAATACTCGATGAAGAACTCGGCGTTGTTGCGCAGAGACTGACCATAGAGCGTGTGCAGGATCGCGTGGCCGGTACGGTCGGCAGCAGCACAGGTGCGCTGGACCGGCGGGCCTTCGCCGTAGTTCTGCATGTGGCCGCCGAAGGGCCGCTGGTAGATCTTGCCTTCGGCATTGCGCGAGAACGGCACGCCATAGTGTTCGAGCTCATAGACCGCCTTCGGCGCTTCCATGGCGAGATATTGCATGGCGTCGACGTCGCCGAGCCAGTCGGAACCCTTGACGGTGTCGTAGAGGTGCCACTGCCAGCTATCCGGAGTCATGTTCTGCAGCGAGGCGGCAATGCCGCCCTGGGCGGCAACCGTGTGCGAGCGGGTCGGGAAGACCTTGGTGATGCAGGCGGTCTTCAGACCCTGCTCGGCCATGCCGAGCGTCGCGCGCAAGCCCGCACCGCCGGCGCCGACGACGACGACGTCGAAGGCGTGATCGACATATTGATAGGCCTTGCCGTTTGCAGCGGGTGAACTGTTCGATGCCATGGCGAAATTACCCTGCAAAAGCGATCTTCAGGATGGCGAAGAGACAGAGCCCGCCAACCGCGATCGTGAAAAATGTATTGAGCATGAGAAGCACGATCTTCATGCCTTCACCATGCACGTAGTCTTCGATGATCACCTGCATGCCGAGCCGCATGTGAACGAGGCCCGAGAGCACGACGAGCGCCATGACGACGGCGACGAAGGGGTTCGCGAGCGCGGCGACGACATCCGCATAGGGCGCACCTGCGTAGCGAACGAGAAAGATGACGAAGAAGATCAACAGCGGAACGTTGGCGACGGCCGTCAGGCGCTGGCGCCAGAAATGGTCCGTGCCTTCCTTGGCCGAGCCAAGACCGCGAACCTTGCCGAGAGGAGTGCGCATATCCATGAGTATTCTCCCTCAGTCAGCGAACGAGATAGCCGACCACCCAGATCAGCAGCGTCAGCGCCACCGAACCGATGATCGTTGCCTTGGCCATCCTGGTGGCGAAGTGCTTCTCGTAGCCGTAGCCGAGATCCCAGGCAAAGTGGCGCAAGCCGCCGAGCATGTGGTGCACCAGGGCCCAGGTATAGCCGAACAGCACCAGCTTGCCGATCAGCGTACCGAACAGCCAGCTGACCCAGTCGTAATAGGCAGCACCCGACGCAGCGGCGATCAGCCACCAGGCGACGAGGATGGTCCCGAAGTAGAGCGCACCACCGGTGATGCGGTGCACAATGGACATGACCATCGTCGGGATAGGTTTATAGATTTGAAGATGCGGCGAGAGTGGCCGGCTTCTTGTGACATTCGTCATCGGAACCTCACGGAATGCCCGGATTTCCGCCCAAAAAACTGGACGATTTTAGTCCGGTATCGCACCTGATTGTGCGCAATTCAGTCATTCGGACCTTTAATCACCATAAAGCTTAACGACAAGTGTGTTTGCGGTGCAAAATCAATTTAATCGATTAGACGAATTGCGCCATTTTCCTGCCAGCCGAAGACATGGGCCGGCGTTAACGATAGCGACAAAAAGCCAAGCAATTCCGTGACTTTCCCGACGATGTGGCCCAGAGTGCCCTTAACGATTTGTTAAGCGTCACCCGGAGGGCGAGCAGAATGATTCTGTTCAGGGCAATCCATGCGACCAAAGTGCTAGCGCTTGCCGGCCTGGTCATCGCCACCAGCTACATCCCGATGGAAGCTCGAGACCGGGGCGGACTGTCGGGGGTACAGACACGAACACGCCATGTCAGGATGAACGCCGATCACGGCTATCCACGTCACGATTTCGACCGGAGGGGTTATCGCAACGACTGGGACCGCCATCGCGGACCGCGCCGCGACTGGGCGTCCAACGGTGGCCCGCCGGAAGTGAACACGCGCACCCGGCACGTTCGCCTGCCGCGCTACCGCCCCTACCCCGGCGCTTACGCCGGACGGCCGGAGCATCGTGGCGGATGGGTGCGCGACGGAGCCGGTCGCGACTACTGGACATCCGACGCCCGCAGGCACGACGGTCGCCCAGGCATCTCTGACGTGCCGCCGCAGGTCTCGACCCGCACCCGCCATGTCCGCCTGCCGCAATATCGGGCCTATCCCGAGCGGTGGGGCAATGGCGGCGGATGGGGGCGCGATCAGGCCGGGCGCGAGATCTGGACATCGAGCAACCAAGGCCGAGACTATCGCCCGAGCTATTATGGCGGTGATGAATATCCGGACATCATTCCTGGTATCGGCACCTATGTCGGCGGCATTTCGGCCTATGTCGACGTCGGCAACGGCATCTATTTCAGCCAGGAAGGCGACTACGGCTACGCGGATGAGGCAGACATTGCACCGCCGCCCGAGGCGAAACGCGGCAAGATCATCAACGTCACGCCACAGACCATGAACGGTTCCTGCACCTACGAACACGGCGTCTGCGTCATCCGCCGGTAATCGCAGCTACAGCGATATCAGCCCGTCAGGCCAACGGTTTCGATGATCGGGGGCATCGTCGGAAGTGCGGGTATAATTAATCGCGTACGGCCGTGCCAAAGCGCCAGACGGTGGTACGCTTGACCTCGCTGTCCTCCAGCGCCCGGGTGACGGGGACCTCGTAGCTGGCAAGCGCCGTCATCATCTCGCGCGGGCAATAGGAACGTCCTGGATCGCCGACGATCACCGAGGCGCCGTTCGCGGCAAGTCCCGAAAACCACGGTTTCAACCGGTCGGCAAAAGCCTTGTCGTAGAAGACGTCGCCGGCGAGATAGACCTCGGCTTCAAGATCGCGGCCAGTGATGTCCTCGCCGGTATAGGAAAGCGTGACCCCGTTGAGTGCGGCATTGAGCTGGACGGCCGTTTCCGCCCAGGGGTCGATATCGGCGGCCAGCACCGATACTGCACCCGCCTTCATCGCCGCGATCGCCACCAGACCCGAACCGGAGGCAAAGTCGACGACACGGCGGCCGCGCACCGCTTCGGGGTGATCGAGGATGTAGCGGGCGAGCCCCTGCCCGCCGGCCCAGGCGAAGGCCCAGAACGGCGGCGGCAGGCCGATCTCCTGCAACTCTTCCTCGGTCTTCAGCCAGAGCTCATGCGCTTCGGTCGCCAGATGCAGACGGATCTCCGGCACATGCGGCGGCGTGAGCACATCGGTGTTTTCGAGGATGAAGCTTTCCGGATCGGTCTTCACAAAACTCTCCGCGCCTGCCCGAGCGTCCCGGACAGGCGGAAAACAAGACTAACGCGGCGGATTGTCGAGCCCGCCCATGCGGCAGACCTCGAGCCATTCGTCCTCGGTCACCGGCTGCACCGACAGGCGCATGGAGGTGACGAGCGACATCTTGGCGAGCTTCGGATTGTCCTTGATCTCCTTCAGCGTCACCGGCCGCGGCATGTCGACAACCGCGCGGATATCGACGCAGTCCCAGCGGGCGTCACCCTCGGCGGTCGAATCCGGATGCGACAGCGCGCAGACCTCGGCGATGCCGACGATCTCAAGCCCTTCGTTCGAGTGGTAGAAGAAGCCCTTGTCGCCGATCTGCATCGCCCGCATGTTGTTGCGCGCCTGATAGTTGCGCACGCCGGTCCATTCGGTGCCCTTGGCGCCGGCATCCTTCTGCATCTGCCAGGACCATTTGAACGGTTCGGATTTGTAGAGCCAATGCGCCATCTTGGTCTCAAGCCTCCGGATTGTTGAAGACCCAGTTGAAGGCCTTGATCTCGACATTGGAAAAGAGCCCGGCCTTGGCATAGGGATCGGCTTCGGCGATCGCACGCGCCTCGTCGATCGTCTCTGCCTTGACGAGCACCAGGCTACCGGTCGGCTTGCCGTCGTCGCCGAGGAACGGACCGGCCATCTTCAAAATGCCCTTGGCGTTAAGATCGTTGAGATAGGCGACGTGATCAGGGCGGGTATCGAGCCGAAGCTGCAGCGCGCCTGGCTTGTCGGTACAATGAAGTGCGAAGAGCATGCTTCCTCCTAGAGTTTTCGTTGGCGCGGGATGCGGGCGGAAGATCGCCGCTCCCTTCATTCCTGAGTGATCGGGCGGGTCATCAACTGTTCGAGCGCGGTGCGGACATCGAGCTTGCCGTCGATGATCGCCGCCACCGCTTCGGTGATCGGCATTTCGACGCCGAGATCATGGGCAACGCGGGCAGCAACCGATGCGGCGAACGCGCCTTCGACCAGTTCGCCCTTGCGTCCGCTGGCGCGACCATCCTTGCCGAGCGCGATGCCGAAACGCAGGTTGCGCGACTGGTGGCTGGTCGCCGTCAACACCAGATCGCCAAGGCCGGAGAGACCGCGCACAGTATCGGCCTCGCCGCCCTCGGCAGCAATGAAGCGCGACATCTCCGCAAGGCCACGCGAGATCAGCGCGGCACGGGCGCTGTCGCCAAGGCCTGCGCCCTCGACGATGCCACAGGCGATCGCCAGCACATTCTTCAGCGCGCCGCCGAGCTGCACGCCGATGCGATCCTGCGAGGGATAGAGCCGGAAGGTCGGACCCGAGAGCACCTCGGCCAGCATCGTCGCCGTCTGACCATCGGCCGCGGCGACCACCATAGCCGTCGGTAGGCCCTTGGCGATATCGGCGGCGAAACCCGGACCGGAGAGCACGCCGACTGCATGGCCGGGCAGCTCCTCCGCCAGCACGTCGGTCAGCAACCGTCCCGTCGCCTGCTCCATACCCTTGGCGCAGGTGACGATCGTGGCAGCCGCATTGATATGAGGACCATACTGTCTCGCCGCATCCCTATGCGCCTGCGACGGCATCACGAAGAGCACGACCTCGGCATCGGCAAGAACCGAGACATCGGCCGTATGCTTCAGCGCCGGCGGCAGGTCGATGCCCGGCAGGGCGTCCTCATTGCGGCCGGTGTCGCGGCAGGATTCGGCAATCTCCGGACGACGGGCAAGCAGCGTCACGTCGCTGCCTTCGGTCGAGGCGGCAACCGCGGCGAGCGCGGTGCCAAAGGCGCCTGCGCCGACCACGACGATCTTCGGCCCGTTCTTGGAAATGTCGTTCATGCTCTATCCGTATGCTTTAGATCTTGTCACGCCTTGGCGCCGCGTTTACCCGAACCGAGCAGCGCCTGCGCCTGGGCGTCGAGCGGCCAGCGCGAGCGCGGCGCGACATCAAGGCCGTCGGCCGCCATGCCTGCCGCCAGCCGCTCGGCACCGGCCCAGGCGATCATTGCCGCGTTGTCCGTGCAGAGCGAAAGCGGCGGCGCGATGAAGTCGAAACCGGACTGCGCGCACAAGGTCTGCAGCGTCGAGCGCAGCACCTGATTGGCGGCGACACCGCCGGCAACCACCAGCGCCGGGCGCGCCACACTGCCATGCTCCGCCTTGAAGCGCTTCAGGCCGCGCCCGACCCGATCCTTGAGCGTGCGGGAAATCGCCCGCTGGAACGAGGCGCAGATATCGGCGATGTCCTGCTCCGTTACCGGCTCCAGCGATTGCGCCGCCTGGCGCACCGCCGTCTTCAATCCCGAAAAGGAAAAATCGAGCCTGGCGTCACCGACGAGCGGTCGCGGAAAATCGAAACGCTGCGGATCGCCGGCAAGTGCTGCCCGCTCGACCGCCGGACCACCCGGATAGGGGAGGCCGAGCAGCTTGGCCGTTTTGTCGAAGGCTTCGCCGAGCGCATCGTCGATCGTCGTGCCCCAGCGTTCGTATTCGCCGACGCCCTTGACGAGGATCAGTTGCGTGTGACCGCCGGAAACGAGCAGCATCAGATAGGGGAAGGAGAGCCCATCGGTCAGCCGCGCGGTCAGCGCGTGGCCTTCGAGGTGATTGACGGCATAGAGTGGCTTGCCGGTTGCGCGCGCGATCGCCTTGCCGGTCATCAGCCCGACGATCAGGCCGCCGATCAGACCGGGACCACTTGTCGCAGCAATGGCGTCGATGTCGGAAAGCGTGACGCCGGCCCTGAGCAGCGCTTCCTCGATCAGCGTGTCGAGCGCCTCCACATGGGCGCGCGCCGCGATCTCCGGAACCACGCCGCCATAGGCGCTGTGCTCTTCCAGCTGGCTTAAGACCACGTCGCCGAGGATGTGGCCCTTACCGTCGGAATCGCGCAAAATGACGGAAGCGGCGGTTTCGTCGCAGCTTGTTTCTATGCCGAGGATGCGCAGGGGCGGAGACATCGGGAACTACTCAAAGATTGCGGTCGCACCGAAAGGTGGGTACACGGAACTCCGGTAACAATGGATAGCCTTTGATGCAAACAAAACCTTTCCGGATCGGCACGCGCGGCAGCCCGCTGGCGCTCGCTCAAGCCCATGAAACGCGCGATCGCCTCGCAGCGGCGCATGGTCTGGCGCCGGAAATGTTCGAGGTCGTCATCCTTTCGACCAAGGGCGACCGGATCACCGACCGCTCGCTCGCCGAGATCGGCGGCAAGGGCCTGTTCACCGAAGAGATCGAGCAACAATTGCTGTCGGGCGAACTCGATTTCGCTGTGCATTCGTCCAAGGACATGCCGACGAAACTGCCTGACGGCCTCTGTCTTTCCGCCTTCCTGCCGCGTGAGGACATTCGAGATGCCTTCATCGGTCGGACGGCAAAAAAACTGATGGAACTGCCGCAAGGCGTGACCGTCGGCTCGTCGTCGCTGCGCCGCCAGGCGCTGATCCGCCGGCTGCGTCCGGATATCAATGTCATCACCTATCGCGGCCAGGTGGAAACGCGGCTGAGAAAGCTCGCCGAGGGCCAGGTCGATGCGACACTGCTTGCCTATGCGGGCCTCAAGCGTCTCGGCATGACCGACGTTCCGACCGAACTGCTCGACCCCCAGGAATTCCCGCCGGCGCCGGCCCAAGGCGCGATCTGCATCGAGAGCCGCATCGGCGACAGCCGCATCAACGACCTGCTCGCAGCCATCGACGATCCCCGCACCCATGAGGCAGTCGCCTGCGAGCGTGGCTTCCTCGCGACGCTCGACGGCTCGTGCCGCACGCCGATCGCCGGTCTCGCCACCTCGGACGGCACCCATCTCAGCTTTTCCGGCATGATCCTCACGCCCGACGGCCAGACCCATCACCGGGTTACGATCGAGGGCAAGGCCACCGACGCCGAAGCGCTTGGGCAAAAGGCCGGAGAAGAGATCCGCGCCAAGGCCGGCCCCGGCTTCTTTGCAAGCTGGACTTAAAGCCATGCGCGTGCTCGTCACCCGGCCGCTCCCCGCCGCCGAGGCGACGGTACGCCGGCTGGAAGCCGCCGGCCACCGGCCGATCCTGCTGCCGCTGATGCAGGCGACCCATCTTGCTGCCGTCTCCGTTGCCGCGCTTGAAGTGCCGCATGCGGCGATCGTGCTCACCAGCGCCGAAGCCATTCGGATGCTCGTATCGTCAGATGCAGACCTGTCACAGCATCTGGCGACCCCGTGCTTCTGCGTGGGCGCCGCCACGGCGCAAGCAGCAGCCGGGCTCGGTTTCTCCGATCTGCGCATAGCGGAGGGTACCGGCCAGTCCCTGGCGGACCTAATCGGCGCGACCATCGACACGCTGCCGCCACTTCCCCTGCTCTATCTGGCAGGAACGCCGCGCTCCGAAGGGCTGGAAAAGGGGCTGAGACAACGCGGCATAGAGCACCGGACGGTCGAGTGCTACCGCATGGAGCCGATCGCCCATTCGCGCGCCGCGATCGAAGATCTGCGGCGGAGCAGCCGTCCCGACGCCGTGCTTTTATACTCGCGAGAGACCGCGCGACAGTTCGTTCGCCTGCTTTCCGAAGCCGGTGTCAATGCTGCTTCCTTTGCGCCGCGCTACCTCTGCCTCAGCCCCGTGGTGGCCGAGGCGCTGCCGGGTAACGTCGTGGCGGAGACCGCCGCAAGGCCCGATGAAGACAGCCTTTTCAGTCTTCTCTAACATCGAATTCATCCAAAAACGGAACGGAGGGGCTTTCCCTCACCGTTCCGGCTGACTAGGTTTGAAGGAAGAGCCGACAGGCACTAACGGTAAGAGGTCACCATGGTATCGGAAAACCCGCCGCGCCGCTCGAAGTCCGAGAAGGAACCGCTGACGATCGACCTCGAAGCGGAGAAAACCGTTGCGGAACCGGCCGGCCCGGAAGCAACCGGCGAGACGCTGGCAGACGCTGCGGCCGAAAACACAGCGCACAAAGCCGAGACGGATGAGCCGATAAGGGACACCAGCGACGACAGCGCCGCCGGATCCCGCCTGGACGAAGAAATCGAGGAGCAGCGCGCCGATGCCGCTGCCGACGCGGCCGCGGCCGTCTTCGCCGAAGAGCCGCCGCATGTGGCCCGCGAGCCCGAACCGGCACCGCCGCAGAAGCCGGTATCGAACTCCGGTGCGCTCGCAGCCGGCATCGTCGGCGGTCTCGTGACGCTGCTCGGCTTCGGCGGCCTGCAATATGCCGGCATCGTGCCTGGACTTGGGCCGACCCGCGGCGTCGAGCAGAACATTTCCGGCGAACTGCAGGCCCTGCGCGACCAGATCGCGGCGCTGCCCACCCCCGCAGCCGTCGTCGACAACACCGCACTCGAAGGTCGTATCGCCGCGCTCGAACAGTCGGCCTCCCAACCGGCTGCGAGCGGCGCGCCGAGCGCCGAGGTCGAGACGCTGAAGGCGGAAGTCGACAATCTCACCAAGGAGCTTGCAGGTCTGAAGACGGCGCTCGCCGATGCGCAGCAGTCGGCGACCGCCGAGAAGGCGGAACTGACGAGCCGCATCGAGACCGCCGAGCAGAAGCTCAACGAGCCGGTCAACGATATCCAGATGGCGAAAGCCGTTGCGGTCACTGCACTGAAGTCGGCGATCGATCGCGGCGGGCCTTTCCTCGCCGAACTCGACGCGCTGCGCAGCATCGCGCCGGACGAACAGGCCGTCGCCGCGCTCGCCCAGGATGCCCAGGTCGGCGTGCCGACCCGCACGGATCTGCGCCGCGAGTTCCCGAAAACCGCCGACGCCATGCTCGACGCTCTCAACCAGCCCGACCCGAACGAGGGTATCTTCGACCGGCTGGTGTCCAGCGCCATGTCTGGCATCCGCGTGCGTCCCGTCGGCAGCGTCGAGGGTGAAACGCCCGAAGCCGTCATCGCCCGGATCGAGGACAAGCTGAACAATGGCGACCTCAAGGGCGCCGCTCTGGAGTGGAATGGCGTGCCCGACACCGCCAAGCCGGCGGGCGAGGCTTTCAAGGCCAAGCTCGACCAGCGTTTGCGGGTCGAAGCCGCGATCGATGCCGCCGTCGCTGCGACTATGGCAAAACCAGGCACGGAAGGCTGAGGGAACCAGATATGATCCGCATTCTGATTTTCATCCTGATCGTGCTTGGTCTCGGCCTCGGCTTCGCCTGGCTCGCCGACCGGCCGGGCGAACTTTCGGTCGTCTGGCAGGGCCAGTTGATCGAGATGAGCCTGATGCGCGCGGCATCGCTGCTGATCTCGCTGATTGCCGCGGTGCTGATCGTCGTCTGGCTGGTGCGCACCATCTGGCTTTCGCCGCACACGGTCACCCGCTATTTCCGCGCCCGCAAGCGCGACCGCGGCTACCAGGCGCTGTCGACCGGCCTGATCGCCGCCGGCGCCGGTGACGCCAATCTTGCCCGCAAGATGACCGCCCGCACCCGCGGCCTGATCAGCGCCGACCAGGAACCGCTGATCCACCTGCTCGAAGCCCAGACCGCACTGATCGAAGGCAAGTACGACGACGCCCGCCGCAAGTTCGAGCTGATGGCCGACGATCCGGAGACGCGCGAACTCGGGCTTCGCGGCCTTTATCTCGAGGCCAAGCGGCTCGGCGCCCACGAGGCCGCGCGGCAATATGCCGAGCGCGCCGCCGAAAAGTCGCCGCACCTGCCCTGGGCAGCGCTTGCAACCCTCGACAGCCAAAGCCAAGCGGGACAGTGGGACGATGCTTTGCGTCTGCTCGACCAGAGCCGTGTCGCCCACGTGGTCGATCGCAAGGAAGCCGATCGCAAGAAGGCAGTGCTGCTGACGGCGCGCGCAATGACGAAGCTCGAGGGCGACGTGAAAGGTGCGCGGGACGATGCGCTTGCCGCGCTGAAGCTCGACGAACATCTCGTGCCGGCGGCGCTGACGGCCGCCAAGGCGCTGTTTCGCGAGGACAACCTGCGCAAGGGCACCTCGATCCTGGAGAAGAACTGGAAGCACGAGCCGCATCCGGACGTGGCCCGGCTCTACGTGCGCGCCCGCGGCGGCGACACTGCGGTCGACCGGTTGAAACGGGCGCGCAAGCTCGAAGCCTTGAAGCCCAACAATGCCGTGGCGATGGCTGCCGTCGCCGAAGCCGCGCTCGAAGCGCGCGAACTGCTTCTGGCGCGCACCAAGGCGGAAGCCGCCGCCCGGCTCGACCCGACCGAGAGCATCTTCCTGCTGCTTGCCGACATCGAAGAGGCCGACACCGGCGACGAGGGCCGCATCCGTCACTGGATGGCGCAGGCGCTGAAGAGCCCGCGCGATCCGGCCTGGACCGCCGACGGCGTGACCTCGCCGACCTGGCTGCCGGTCTCGCCGGTGAGCGGCCGGCTCGATGCCTTTGAATGGAAAGCGCCACCGCATACGCTTTCGGCCACCGTCGACCACGACCAGTCGAACGCCGACGAGGCGATCCGCAGCCTGCCCGCCGTGGTGGAGGCGCATGTGCACCAGCCCGCACCCGCAGCCCGGCGCAGTGAGACGCCGGTGATCCTGGAGGCCGAGCGCGAGGAGCCGCGTCCGGCACCGCAGCCGATCAAGGTCGCCGAACGCAAGGCGCCGGAACCGGTTGCCGACAAGCCTCCGGTCAAGGCGGAGAAGGAAGAGGGTGCGAATGGCGAGCACAGGCCCGATCCCTTCTTCGGCCGCCCGCCGGATGACCCCGGCGTGCGCGATCCGGCCGCTGGCGAGAAGGCGCCGGAAAAGACGACTTTCCGATTGTTCTGAGTTCTCAAGGGGTTGTGGCAAAATACATGTTTGAACGCTTACGGACGTTTCTCGATGGTCTGACCGGCCCGGCGAAGCGCATAGAGCATGGCGATCCGCGCGTGGCGGTCATCGCTCTCTGTTTCCAGGTGATGGAGGCCGACGGCCGGATCCTCGCGTCCGAGCGGCGCAAGATGCGCAAGGTCATCAAGGAGCATTACAAGCTCGACGATGCCTCGCTCTCCGCTTTGATCGCAGCCGGCGAGACTGCCGAGAGCGAGGCGATCGACTTCTACCAATTCACCGCCGAGCTCAAGCGTCACCTCTCCGAGGAGCAACGCGTCGAACTCGTCGGCATGCTCTGGGACGTCGTCTATGCCGATGGCGAGCGCAGTGAGATGGAAGATCACGTGATCTGGCGTATTGCCGATCTGCTCGGCGTTTCCGGTCGCGACCGGGTGTTGCAGCGCCAGGAGGCGGCGGCCAGAAGCGACACGGTCGAGAAAGCCGAGTCACAACAGGATAACTGAAATGCCGATGCCCGACGACAGCGCCCGAAAACCCGTCCTGATCATCCTGCATCAGGAGCGATCGAGCGCCGGCCGCGTCGGCCAGATACTCGAGCAGAAGGGTTTTGGGCTCGACATCCGTCGTCCGGCGCTCGGCGACGATCTGCCGGAAACGCTGGAACGGCACAGCGGCACGATCGTGTTCGGCGGTCCGATGAGCGCCAATGACGAGGAAGAGTTCGTCCGCCGCGAGATCGACTGGCTTTCCGTGCCGCTCAAGGAAAACAAGCCCTATCTCGGCATCTGCCTCGGCGCGCAGATGCTGGCGCGCAACCTCGGCGGCTCGGTGGCACCCCATCACGAGGGCATGACCGAGATCGGCTGGTATCCGCTGGTTGCGACCGAGGCCGGCAAGGCGCTGATGGACTGGCCGGCCATGGTCTACCATTTCCACCGCGAAGGCTTCGACCTGCCTTCCGGTGCCGAGTTGCTCGCAACCGGCGACACATATCCCAACCAGGCCTTCCGCTATGGCGACAATGCCTGGGGCATCCAGTTCCACGGCGAACTCACTCGCGCGATGATGCATCGCTGGGTGGTGCACGGCGCCCATCGCTTCGAGATGCCCGGTGCCCAGGTGGGCAAGGCCCATCTCGACGGACGCATGCAGCACGACGGGCCGCTGCGCACCTGGATGGAAAACTTCCTTGAGTTGATCTTCCTGCGCGATGAACGGCCGGGAGAAAAGGCGGAAAGCGTGTAACGTGCTGTCCGCTCGCACCGCTTACTTGTGGTGATCGGGCACGTCGAGCGTATCGATCTTGCGCAATTGCGGAAAGCCAAGCGCCCAAAGCCCTGAGACGAGCAGCGTGCCCATGCCACCGAAGACGACGGCAAAGACCCCGCCGAAGCCGGACGCCATCATGCCGGCGCGGAATTCGCCAAGTTCGTTCGACGCGCCGATGAAGACCATGTTGACGGCGTTGACCCGGCCGCGCAGTTCGTCCGGCGTCCAGAGCGTGATCAGCGTCTCGCGCACATAGACCGATACCATGTCGGCAGCACCCATGACGACGAGGGCCGCGATCGAGACCCAGGGGGTCGCTGAAAGGCCGAAGATAACGGTGCCGAGACCGAAGAGCGCCACGCCGATGAACATGTAGAAACCGGCGCGATGGCGGATCGGGTGCGCCGCCAGCCAGACCGCCATGGCAACGGCGCCGACACCCGGGGCCGCGCGCAACAGGCCGAGCCCCCAGGGGCCGAGGTCGAGGATATCGCGGGCAAAGACCGGCATCAGCGCCACGGCGCCGCCGAGCAGCACTGCAAAAAGGTCGAGCGATATGGCGCCGAGCACCACCTTCTCCGCCTTGATGTAGCGGAAGCCGGCGGTGATCGTCTGCCAGCTTTGCGCCGAGGCCTGGGTGCGCGTCGCCGGCTTCGGAATGGCAAAGACCATGAATGCGGAGGCGAGGAAGAAGCAGAAGCCGATGGCATAAGGAAAGACCGCGCCGAGCGCGTAGATGAGACCACCCGCGACCGGGCCGACGATCATCGCGGTCTGCCAGGAGGTGGAGTTCCAGGCAATCGCGTTGGGCAGATCTTCCGGGGGCACGAGGTTTGGTGCCAGCGATTGCGACGCGGGCGCAAGGAACGCACGTTCGATGCCGAAGACCACGAGAACCGCATAGACCGGCCACGGCGAAAACAGCCCGGTCACTGTCAGCGCGAGCAGCGCCGCTGCGCAAAGCGTGCTGACCACCATGCAGACGCCCATGATCATGCGCCGGTTGTAGCGGTCGGCCACGGATCCTGTGACGAGGATCAGCACCAGCGATGGCAGGAACTGGAAAAGGCCGATCAAGCCGAGATCGAAGGGATCGCGCGTCAGATCGTAGATCTGCCAGCCGACGGCGACAGAGATGATCTGGATCGCGAAATAGGCGAGGAAGCGCGAGAAGAAGTAGCGACGATAGCCGACATGCCGAAACGCGGCAAAACGATGCGAGGCATGGACGGCGGACATGAGGAAGTCGCTCCTGAAGCGGGTCGCGCAAAACTGGGTCGCGGTTTTGCGATAACGACAAGTGAAACGTCAATATTCAAAAGGCAGGCAGCGCATCTGAAGGATCGCGACATGCTTTCGTCGGCACCGACTGTCGAGCGGCCACACGTTAAACATGATCGCGCCCGATAAACCGGCGTACTTGCTCGTTTAGGTCTCAATGTCTACATGTCTGTCAATAACGATTTGGAGACCGGCATGCTTGCTGTTATCGGCACCTTGAACTTCATCATCAACATCGCGTGGTTTCTGGTCATCGCGTCGGCCATCTTTTCCTGGCTTTACGCGTTCAATGTCATCAACGTGAACAACCAGGCGATCAACATGATCGGCCGCTCGCTTTACCAGTTGACCGAGCCGCTCTACCGCCCGATCCGCCGCATCCTGCCCGACATGGGCGGCGTCGACCTTTCGCCGCTGGTCGTTCTGGTAATCCTCTATTTCATCCAGCTTTTCCTGAACACGACGATCGCGCCGGCCTTGCTGGGCTGACGACGGCCGGCCAGGTGCAGGGTGAGTAGCACGGCCTTCACCGCGCATGGCGACCATGTTCGCCTGACGGTGCGCCTGACGCCGAACGGCGGCCGTGATGCCATCGACGGGCTGGAAGCGGCTGCTGATGGCGAAGAATATCTGAAAGTGCGCGTCCGCGCGGTCCCGGAGAAAGGCAAGGCCAATCAGGCACTGCTTGCCTTTCTTGCCAAGACGCTCGGGCTTGCCAAGAGCAAGCTCTCCCTCATCTCAGGCGAAACGCAGCGCAAAAAAATCCTCCGGATCGAGAGCGACCCGGAGGATCTGATGAAACGCCTTGCCGAACTGGCCGGCAGATAGAGCTTACTTGGCGCCCTTGGCGCGCTCGACGGCTTCCTTGATCAACTGGCGGGCGGTGGAAGCATCTTTCCAGCCGTAGATCTTCACCCACTTGCCGGGCTCCAGATCCTTGTAGTGCTCGAAGAAGTGCTCGATCTGCTTCAGCGTGATTTCCGGCAGGTCGGTATATTCGTGAACCTTGTCGTAGCGTTGCGTTAGGTGACCCGACGGAACGGCGATGATCTTCTCGTCCTGACCGGAATTGTCTACCATCATCATCACGCCGATCGGGCGCACATTGATGACGCAGCCCGGAACCAGCGGACGGGTGTTGCAGATCAAAACGTCGATCGGATCGCCATCGTCCGAGAGCGTATGCGGCACGAAGCCGTAGTTGCCCGGATAGGTCATCGGCGTATAGAGGAAGCGGTCGACGACCAGCGTGCCGGCTTCCTTGTCCATCTCGTACTTGATCGGATGGCCGCCGACGGGAACCTCAACGATCACGTTGACATCTTCTGGTGGATTCTTTCCGATGGAAATCGCGTCGATGCGCATGGATCTACTCCAGGGTCGGTTTGAGAAGTTTGCCCGTCGGATAAAGGGAAACATGCCGCGATGCAACATAACTTTCGTCCGTAGCGCAGATTCAACCGGTCGTTTTGCGCCTGCCCATCGACCTCTACAGGTCTGCCAATCGCGTTTGAGGGAGTTTCGTATGAACGGAAGGGTTGCATGCCTGGCGCTGGTGCTTTTGTCCGCCGGCCCCGTCTTGGCCAATGAGAGCGTCTATACCGACATCGGCCGCGACAAGTGCAAGACGATCGCCGAAGAAGAGGGCATGTACGCGTTGATGACCTGCCCCGGACATGCGGACTATCCCGTTCGCTTCAAGGAAGCCGACATCCGCCAGAGTGTCTCGTTCGGTCACCTGAACCAGCGCTATGCCGACGACGCTTTCGAGAGTTTCATTCCATTCAACCACGCCGGCACGACCGTGGAGTGGCGGGTTGCCAAGGATGGCAAGGCCGTAGCGACGATCCTGCGCTGGTTCATCGAGAACACGGACGCGTCCGGCGCTTCGGTTCCTGCACTTCAGGGGCAGGTGCTCGTCATTTCCAAGGTGGCCGAGAAGGATGACGGCAAGGGCTGCGTCGCCGGCTATGTCGATGCGCTTGCCAATCCCGATACGAATGCATTCGCCCGCAAGATCGCCGACGAGGTGGCACCGACCTTCCGCTGCGGCGTCGACAAGCCCGCCTATCACGGCACGCGGGGCGACAAGGCGGCCGATCCCAACAACGAACTGCCTGAGTAAGTCTTTGATTTCAGTGTCGCGGAGGCGTCGGGCCTAGTTCCAGGCGAAGCCGACCTTCTTCAGGTGCTTGTCGCCGAAATCTTCCATGCCTTCGGCGATATCGGTGCCGCCGGCACCCTGGAAGAACTGGTAGGCATGCTCGCTGTCTTCGAGGCACCAGACGACGAGGCCACGACAGCCGAGCGAACGCAGCAGGCTCTTGGCCTCGCCGAAGAGAATGCGCCCGAGGCCGATGCCCTGGTATTCCGGCCTCAGGTAGATCTCGTAGATCTCGCCTTCCTGCGGCAGGGCCTTGGCGCGGCTGAGGCCGAGCGTTGCATAGCCGGCGATGGTTCCGGCGACGTCGACGACGAGCAGCGTGGCAGGACCGCGGGTCGCCTTGCGCCACCAGGTCTCGTCACGGCGATTGACCATCTGAACGAGCGGACGATGGGGAATGAGACCGCCATAGGTCTGCAGCCACGAAACGCGGTGCACATCGGCAATTGCCGACGCTTCCTGCGGCTCTCCGGGCCGAATCTCTATCGAAACAGTCTTCATGACTCGCGACTCTAAACACACACAAGGCGAACAGGAATCCCGCCCGGTTGCCAGCCTGCGTTAACCCACAGGCAACTTTAACGGCACCCAATGGAAGGTTAACGCCTTTTTAACTTTATCCGCAAGTCGCCCATCGGTGGCACACACAGCAAAAAACCCCGGATCGCTCCGGGGTTTTTCTGAAAGTCGTAGGATCGATCAGGATCGATCAGGCAGCGCCAGCCGTGCGGGCCTTTTCGAAGCGCTTGCGATCGTTCGGGTCGAGGTGCAGCTTGCGCAGACGGATCGACTTCGGCGTCACTTCGACCAGCTCGTCGTCCTGGATCCAGGAGAGCGCGCGCTCGAGCGTCATGCGGATCGGCGGCGTCAGGCGAACAGCTTCGTCCTTGCCGGCAGCGCGCATGTTGGTGAGTTTCTTGCCCTTGAGCACGTTCACTTCGAGATCGTTGTCGCGGGTGTGGATGCCGATGATCATGCCGGCATAGACCTTCTCGCCGGCGTCGATGATCATCGGGCCGCGGTCTTCCAGGTTGAACATCGCGTAGGCAACCGATTCACCGGCGTCGTTCGAAAGCAGAACGCCGTTGACGCGACCACCGATCTCGCCCTTGTAGGGCTGGTAGGCGTGGAACAGGCGGTTCATGATCGCCGTGCCGCGGGTGTCGGTCAAAAGTTCCGACTGGTAGCCGATGAGGCCGCGGGTCGGAGCGAAGAACACCAGACGGACGCGATTGCCGCCAGACGGACGCAGTTCGACCATCTCGGCCTTGCGCTCGGACATCTTCTGCACGACGACGCCCGAATGCTCTTCGTCGACGTCGATCACGACTTCTTCGATCGGCTCGAGCATCTGGCCGTTGTCATCCTTGTGCATGACGACGCGCGGACGCGAAACGGCAAGCTCGAAGCCTTCACGACGCATGGTTTCGATGAGAACCGCAAGCTGCAGTTCGCCGCGGCCCGATACGAAGAAGGAGTCCTTTTCCGAGGATTCTTCGATCTTCAGCGCAACGTTGCCTTCGGCTTCCTTGAACAGGCGGTCGCGGATGACGCGGCTCGTGACCTTGTCGCCTTCGGTGCCGGCAAGCGGGCTGTCGTTGACGATGAAGGACATGGTGACGGTCGGCGGGTCGATCGGCTGCGCGGTCAGCGCTTCGGCGACCGACGGATCGCAGAAGGTGTCGGCGACGGTGCCCTTGGTAAGGCCGGCGATCGCAACGATGTCGCCTGCCTGCGCTTCTTCGATCGGCTGACGCTCGATGCCGCGGAAGGCGAGGATCTTCGAGATACGGCCGGTTTCAAGCAGCTTGCCATCCTGGCCGAGAACCTTAACGGCCTGGTTCGGCTTGACGGTGCCCGAGTGAACGCGACCGGTGATGATGCGGCCGAGGAAGGGGTTGGCTTCGAGGATCGTGCCGATCATACGGAACGGGCCTTCGGCAACCGTCGGCTCCGGCACGTGCTGCAGCACCAGGTCGAGCAGCGGCGCCATGCCCTGGTCCTTCGGACCTTCCGGGTTGACGTTCATCCAGCCATCGCGGCCCGAACCGTAGAGGATCGGGAAGTCGAGCTGCTCGTCAGAGGCGTCGAGGTTGGCGAAGAGGTCGAAGACTTCGTTGATGACTTCTTCGTGGCGGCCGTCCGGACGGTCGATCTTGTTGATCGCGACGATCGGCTTCAAGCCGACCTTCAGCGCCTTGCCGACGACGAACTTCGTCTGCGGCATCGGGCCTTCGGAAGCGTCGACGAGAACGATGGCACCGTCCACCATCGACAGGATGCGCTCGACTTCACCGCCGAAGTCGGCGTGGCCAGGGGTGTCGACGATGTTGATGCGCACGCCCTTCCACTCGACCGAAGTCGCCTTGGCGAGGATGGTGATGCCGCGTTCTTTTTCGATGTCGTTGGAGTCCATGACGCGTTCGGCAACGCGCTGGTTTTCGCGGAACGAGCCCGACTGCTTCAGGAGCTCGTCAACAAGGGTCGTTTTCCCATGGTCGACGTGCGCGATAATCGCGATGTTACGAATGCTCATTTTTCGTCTCGGAAGGTTCAGGGCAAGCCCCGATGGGCCACGCCGCTTTTTCAATGGTCGCGCTCATACAGGTTTTTTTGCGATTGCGAAAGGGGGGCGCGCGCATGAGCGTCGTGTTCAAATGCCGGTAGGCCATGGGTTTGCACTCGTCAGGGGTCTCACGAACGCCGTTTGCAAAGCTGTTGGCCGCGACCGAATTCCTCATGCAATTGCGGCCGGATCGAGCGTCACGCGCCAGAGTTCCTGGTCCTGCCGGTCCATCAGCCGCACCGTCATCTGCTGCGTCTGGCCGTTGATATCGACGATGCCGAAAAACTGCAGACCAGCCGATGGCGGCAGGTTCTGGTCGATGCCGCCGCCGGATGCCTTGATGAAACGAACCTCCGGCCCGAAGGTCATGTCGAGCTCCTTCGGCCCATAGGTGCCGGAATGCAGTGGACCGGACACGAACTCCCAGAACGGCGTGAAATCCCTGAATGCGCCGCGCCCCGGATCGTAGTGATGCGCGGCGGTGTAGTGCACGTCCGCCGTCAGCCAGACGAGGTTGTCGATGCCGTTGTCGCGGACGAAGCGCAGGAGATCGGCAAATTCGCGTTCGCGCCCCGCGGGCGGGCCGTTGTCGCCATTGGCGATCGCGTCCGAACCGCGCCGGTTGGTGTAATCGTCCCAGACGACGAGACCGATCGGCATGTCGCAGGCGATCACCTTCCAGGTGGCCCGCGAGGCAGCAAGTTCGCGCTTAAGCCAGTCGACCTGCCGCCAGCCGAACAGGGAGCCGCCGCCGTCTTCTCCCTGGTTGGCGCCGCGATAGGATCTGAGGTCAACGAAGAACACGTCGAGCAACGGACCATAGCCGATCTTGCGGAAGACGCGGCCGGGCTGCGTTGCCGGCATGCGGATCGGCGTCATCTCGTGGAACGCCCGCGCCGCCCGCTCCGCATAGACGGCAACATCCTTTTCCGGATAGCGCGCGTCGTCGCGCAGGTCGGTCGAGGCCGACCAGTTGTTCAGCACCTCGTGGTCGTCCCATTGATAGAATGTGGGGCACACGGCGTTGAGTTGCCGCACGTGGTCGTCGAGCAGATTGTATTTCCACTGGCCGCGATACTCTTCCAGCGTGCGAGCGACGTCGCGCTTCTCGTGCGTCACCACCCGGTTCTTCCAGACACCGCCATCACGTAGCGCTATCTCGTCGGGGATCGGGTTATCGGCATAGATCGTGTCACCGGAATGAATGAAGAAGTCCGGCTCGTGCTGGCGCATGGTCGAATAGGTCTTCATGCCGACATCATCAATGCCCCAGCCCTGCCCGGCCGTGTCGCCGGACCAGACGAAGCGGATCGAGCGCTTGCGCAAGGGGGCGGTGCGAAACCGGCCGGTGACCGGCGCGGAGACGCGGTTGACGTCGTAGAGATCCGTGGCGGTGAAGCGGTAGAAGATATCCTGGTCCGGCAGCAGCCCGTCGAGCGAACATTTGATCGCGCAATCCGTCTGCGGCGTCGCCGTCAGATCGGAAAGGCGAAGGGGGTTAGAGAAGCTCTCGGTGGTCGAGTATTCGACCGACACCTTCGACGGGCGATCCACCCGTGTCCAGATCATGCCGGAGGACGTATCGACATCGCCCGATTGCACGCCGTGAATGAATTCCGGCCGGCCGTAGCCGCGTGCATAAAAGGGTGTCGCAAGACCGGATGAGGCCACGAAGCCCGCGGCACCGGCGGAAAGCAGGAAAGAACGCCTCGAAAGCGTCTTGAGGATATCGGCCAAACAGACCTCCGATTCGGCAGCGCCACCGCGCGTGCCGGACCTTTGGTCATCTGGGTGTCAGCGACGTAACAGGCGCATGAAACTATTTGAACGGTTTGGCGACAGTTCGGTGAAGGCCGGAGCTGGCCGCGGCGACAATGGGACGATGGCAAACTCCGCCAATGCTGTTATCAAAGGCGATCAGCGTTGGCCCTGGTGAATCCGGGCAACGAACCCGCCTCCTGCCTCCGTTCGGTGGCCTCACAAATCGACAGGTGATCATCGTGTCCCATGCCGCCAACGTCTCCGTCCGCGACCGCCTGGAACAGATCCTGAGCCGGCTCAACAATCGTCGGCACGAGCAAAAGGCTTTTGTCCGGCTCTACGAAGAGCGCGCGCGGAGCGAGGCAGACGCGGCCGACCGCCGCCGGCAGGCGGGGGACAGCCTTGGGCCGCTCGACGGCAAGATCGTTTCAATCAAGGACCTGTTGGATATCGCCGGCGAACCGACGCTTGCCGGCTCCATCATCCGGCGCGACGCGCCGCCGGCCCAAAAAGACGCGCTCGTTGTCCAGCGGCTGCGTGCTGCCGGTGCGGTCATTATCGGCAAGACGCATATGACCGAATTCGCGTTTACGGCCGTCGGCCTCAATCCGCACTACCCGGTACCCGGCAACGCCACCGACGAAAGCCTGATCCCCGGCGGTTCGTCCTCGGGCGCTGGCGTGTCGGCGGCAGAAGGCACCTGCGACATTGCCATCGGTTCAGATACCGGTGGCTCGATCCGCATCCCCGCGGCGCTGAACGGCATCGTCGGCTTCAAGCCGACAGCCAGCCGCATCCCGCTCGATGGCGCCTTTCCGCTCTCGCCGGTTCTGGATTCGCTCGGGCCGCTCGCCCGGACCGTTGCCGATTGTGCGGCGACCGATGCTGTGATGGCCGGCGAGCAGCCAAGGCCGCTTGTCGCCCGTCCTGTCGCAGATCTTCGTATCGGCATCCCCCGTGGCAGGCTGTTTGAAGACCTCTCCCCCGAAGTCGCCGACGCCTTTGCGGCAAGCCTCGACCGACTGGCCAAAGCGGGTGCCAAGATCGTCGACTGCACCATCGATGACTTGATCGAGAAGCTCGGCCAAGCGACGCGGATCGGCTCGATTGCGGGCCTGGAGGCAAGCCGTATCCACGCCGGATGGCTGGGTGATGCGGCCGTCCCAGTCGACGAAAGGGTCAAGTTCTCGCTTCGCCGCCGCCTTTTGGTGCCCGACGCGACGATCTCGGCCCTGCTGCAAACCCGGCATGCGCTCGCTGCCGCCATGGACGAGCGGCTCTCGCCCTACGATCTCATCGCACTGCCGACGACGCCGATTGCGGCCGTGTCCATCGCAAGCGTCGACACCGACGCGGCGGAATACGACCGCGTGGAGAGCCTGCTGCTGCGCAACTGCCAGGTCGCCAACCAGTTCGATCTCACCGCTATCACCCTGCCGATGCCGGGCCTTGTGCGGCCGGCCGGACTGATGCTGGTTGGGAGAAACGGAACCGATGCGACCGTACTGGCGTCAGCCCTTTCAGCCGAAGCGCTGCTTCAGCAAGCTTGAACGGCGCGCCCGATGGTCATCGAATGAAACACCGGCCTGCAAGCAGGCCGGTTCGGCAGTCGTCGTCGCCCGAAGGATCAGCCAGACCGGTACGCCGATAATCAGCAGCGCTATGACCGTATGCCAGATAGAAAATGTCATGCTTGTGCGCCTCCCCTAGCGCAAGCGATACGTGGCCGCGAACTCTCCCGACATCCGACGCGTCGCCGATTGGAACCCGGTCAGAACAGGACATCCCTGATTCGATTCGCAACCGATGGCGGATTACGTTCGAAAAATAGTTCGTGGAGGAGACGCGCTCCGCTCAATGCATCGTTTCGCCGGAGATCTCGTCACGGAGGATGCGGAAGGCATCTTCAAGCGCGGCGACCAAGACATCGGTCAGTTCGTCGCCGTCATTGTTCGCGAGATAGAGGGCAACCATCTTGTCGGATGGGTCGCGGTAATGCTCGATATCGTTTGACATATCATTGTCCTTCATTCGCCGTGTCACATCCCGGCCATTGAGGTGACTATAGGCGAAGGGACTTGCGTAAAGCTGGATGCATGACATCAGGCGAAGGGCACAGCACGCAGCGTCGCGTTATTCTCCATGCGCTCCCTAACGGGGTCGACCGACAAAGGATAGAGGATAGCGACCTATTTCGCTCGCGCCGGGCGCACGAGCACGCTAGAGCATGTCGCCGACGAACGACGCGGGAATGAGCATGTCGAAGAAAACCAAGAGCGACGAAACCGCGGACGTGCAGCGCCTGAAACTCGATTTTCCCGACATCCATGCGGATCTGATCGCCGGCCGCATCCCGTCGCTGCGCAAGGCGCTTATCGCGGCAGGGCTTAAGGACGAGCGCACGCGCCTCGACAAGCTCAAGAATTCCTGGACCAAGGCAAGCCCCACCGAGCGTGAAACGTTCCTCAAGTGGCTGAGCAGCAATGGCGGCCCGGACGGGCTTGCCCCACACGCTCATATCGATCCGCCGCTCGCAGCGCCCCCCGCGATTGCCAGCGGTCGCTACCTGCTCCCCGAAACGATCGCCGAAATCCGCACGATCATGAATCGCCGCCGGATGCGGGCGAACGACATCATGGCCGAGATGGGATTTGCCGGCGACGACCTGTCCCTCACCCGCGCCCTGTCCAAGGGCGCAAGCCTGCGGCTCTCGGTGATTGCCGCGCTGGAAACCTGGTTGCGCAACAACGCGGCGGAGTGAACCCGCCGGACATCGTCCGCTTTCAACGCGCCCCTCTTCCGCCCGCTGCAACCCGCATTGCCGGCGCGCGACCGTTGCGCGCGTTCAGCAGAAGAAAATTGCAACTTAAACCTGAGCCAATCCTTGAAAGCACGAAAGTGGTGCTTTATGTTATTGCTCATGGCTCAGGGCAACCACACGTCGATCTTGTACTACGATCTCGCGCCGGACGCGGAGGCCAGACGTGCGCTGGAAGAAACCTTCGTTGCCTACGGCGACATGCTGGCGATGCTCGATGAACTCGCCGGCGAAAAGGCGGGCGCCAATCTCGTAACGTTGCATGAACTTGCCTACGAAACGGTCCGGGAGCGCACCGGGCTTCCGGCGCGCATGGTCACGCTTGGACTGCGTGACTTCGCGGCAAACCGCGGACAGCAGGCCAATGCCGAAAGGCTGCCGCTGGACGACAAGCTTTTCGCAATCAAGGGACCGTCGGATCTGACCGTCGCCACCGTGCGTGGTCGCGTCGCGATCCCATACGACGTCGCCGGCTATTCGCCGGGCACTCTGAATATCTTCGCCGCCCAGCTCGTTGCACAGAAAGGCGGCTATCAGATCCACATTGGCGTCACCACGCATTCCGACCGAACGGAGAAGAAAATGATGACGAATGAAGGCATCCTATCCCGTATGGGCCGCTTGATCGCCGGTCTCGCCAATGCCGCCGTCGACAAGGCGGAAGGCAGCAACAAGATCGTGATCGTCGAACAGGCGCTCCGCGAAATCGACGCGGCCGCCGAAGAGGCCCGGGTCGATATCGGCCAGGCACGCGCCGAGGAGTATCGCATCCTCAGCCGCCGCGACGAAATCGGGGCCGATCTCGAAAAGCTGGACGAAAAGATCAGCACCGCCATCTCTGCCGCCCGGGAAGACCTTGCCAAGGCCGGCGTCGCCCGCCAGATCGACCTGGAATCGCAGCTGGCCGCGCTGGACAAGGCGCTCGCCGGCGCCCGCACCGATCTCGAAGAGGGCCAGCAGGCGCTGCAGGCGGTGCTTGCCACCCGCCGCGAGGCCGAGGCGCGGCTCGCCGATCTCAAGCGCAGCATCGCCCAGTTCCCCGAGAGCAAGGTTTCGGGCCTGGCGAAGCCCAGCCCGGTGGACGGTGCCGCCCGCGCCGCTGCCGCCGTCTCCCGCGCCACGGGCGTACCGGGCGGAGAACACGGCAACAGCGCCGAGCTGGACGAACTCGACCGCCTGCATCGCGATCGGGCGATCGAGGCGAGACTGGCCGCACTCAAGGCAAAGCAGCACTGACGCCGATGCTGTTCTTCCTCGCCCCGGAATCCCTACCCTTCGCGGTTGCGGCGGTGATGTTGGCCGCCTTCACCGGCATCGAGCTCCTCTGCCTGCTGCTCGGCTTCTCACTGGGCGAGGCGATCGACAAGGCCTGGCTGGACGACCACAGCGCATTGGGCGGGCTGATGTCCTGGTTCAATGTCGGCGGCGTACCGCTGCTCGTGCTGCTGATGCTTTTCCTCGGCCTCTTCGCGATGATCGGTTTTGTCATCCAGGCGGTGGCCGGGGCCCTGTGGGCGCCGCTGCCTGCCCTTGTCGCGGCGCTACCGGCACTCGCCGTCTCGCTGCCCGCAGTTCGGATGTCGACCCGATGGGTGGCAAAGATCGTGCCGCGTGACGAAAGCTATGCCGTCGATCTCGGCGATTTCGTCGGCCGCAGCGGCGAAGTCACCGTCGGCCCACTGGACCAGGGCCTGCCGGGACGCATCCGCCTCAAGGATCGCCACGGCAACTGGCATGTGCTGCGCGCGCGCGCCGCCCGCAACGAGCAACCGATCGCCATCGGCGCGCAGGTGCTCGTCGTCGACCGCGTTTCCAACATTTTCATTGCGATATCGGCGCCGGCAGAGCTGCTGACGCCGCCCAATCCTTAAAATTCCACGTCTTAAAGTCTCACGGAGCAACCATGTTTTATGAACTCTTGGTGCCGGCCGGCATCGGCATCGTCCTGATCCTCGGCATCGGCTTTGTTCTTGCATCGCTCTATACCCGCTCGAGCCGCGACGAAGCCTATGTGCGCACGGGCCTTGGCGGCCAGAAGGTGGTCCTCGACGGCGGCTCCATCGTGCTGCCGATCTTCCACTCGATCGCCCGCGTCAACCTGAAGACGCTGCGCCTTGAAGTCCGTCGTGGCGAAGGCGACGCGCTGATCACCAAGGACCGCATGCGCGTCGATATCGGCGCGGAATTCTATGTGCGCGTGAAGCCCGACGCTTCCTCGATCGCGCTTGCAGCCCAGACACTCGGCGACCGTACCAACGATGCCGAACAGCTGCGCGTGCTGATCGAGGCCAAGTTCGTAGACGGTCTGCGCTCGGTCGCCGCCACCATGAGCCTCGACGCGCTGCAGGAACAGCGCATGGATTTCGTCAAGGCGGTGCAGGAAGCGGTCGGCGCCGACCTGCAGTCGAACGGTCTCGAACTCGAATCCGTTTCGCTGACCCGTCTCGACCAGACGGATATCAAGCACTTCAACGCCAACAACTTCTTCGACGCGCATGGTCTTGCGGCGCTGACCCGCATTACCGAGGGCCGCAAGAAGGAGCGCAACGAGATCGTGCGCGATACCGAAGTCGCGATCGCCCAGAAGGATCTGGAAGCCCGCCAGCAATCGCTGACGATCGAGCGCACCAAGCGCGAGGCGGAGCTGAACCAGGAACGCGACATCGCCAACAAGTCGGCCGCCACCCGCGCCGAAACCGCGCAGCAGGAACAGGCGGCCAAGCGCGCCGAGGAAGAAGCTCGCATCGCCGCCGAGCAGGCGATCGCCGAACGCGAGGCGCTTGCCAAGCAGGCGCGTGAAAGCGCCAACATCGACGCCACCCGCGCCGTGCAGCAGCGCGACACGGAAGCCCGCCGCGACCTGCAGATCGTTTCGCAGGAAAGCGCCATCGCGGTTGCCAACAAGAGCCGGGAAGAGTCCGAGGCGAAGGCCCAGGCTGAAACCGCCCGTGCGCTCGCCATTGCCGCGGAAGAAAAGGTGGAAACCGCAAAGGCCGTGGAAATCGCTGAACGCGAACGCCAGATCGCCGTCATCGACGCCCGCAAGAACGCCGAAACCGAAGCGACCGCCGTGACCGTCGGCGCCGAAGCCGAAAAGCAGGCGGCCCTCGACCAGGCCGATGCGATCAAGACGCTGGCCACCGCCGAGGCCGACGCCGCGATCATCAAGGCGAAGGGCGTGCTCGAAACCGGCAAGGCCGCAGCCGAGAGCGAGGCGCTGCTCAACGAAGCCCGCAACAAGCTGAGCTCCGCCATCATTGAATTCGAGATCCTGCGCGAACGCATCCGCATCATTCCCGAAGCGCTGGCAGAAGCGGTCAAGCCGATCGAGAAGATCTCCGACATCCGCATCTTCGACACCGGCGGCATGCTCGGCCGCAACGGCGGCGGCGACGGTGCTGCAAACGGCATCGGCCTTGGCGACGGGTTGGCGGGCCAGCTCCTGTCCTACCAGGCCAACAAGCCGATCGTCGACCAACTGCTGAAGGAAGCCGGCTTCAACGGTGAAAATGCCATCTCGTCGCTGCTCGGCAACCTGCAGGCGGCACCGCCGCCGGCGGAGAAATCGCCGAAGAAGTAACGCGAAACCGACGGGATCCCTGGCCTCGCGGCCGGGGATCAGACTATGGGTGCGGGCATCAGGTCAGGCCGGCCCGCGCGTGACCGCAAGCATCCTGCGGCGCTGTCGTCGCGACCCTTAAACCGGCCCTGCGGCCGACGGTCCGCCTTCTTCCCTCCTGCCTCGGCTGCCGGGTCACGGGCCGCTCAACATGCTGGCGCACTAGCGCGCGTGTTCAATGCGCCACGTTCTGCCGTTTCCGCAAGTTGCCGAGAACTGGCCATTTACATCCACAAGTGCTAATATTTTTGGGCCGAAGGTTCCAGAGGAACCCGCCTCGCGGCCGACAATCAGATAAACGCGAATTGCTTGCAGCCAATTGCCGCGCCGTCGGACGACCGCTCCATGAGCGCCGTCGATGTCCGACGACATCAACGTGGAGGAAAAGCCAATGGCCAGCAATCTTGTTTCGTATATCGCGCAGATGCTTACCCCTGACATGATCGCACGCATCGCTTCGGCGCTCGGGCTCGACAGCAGCAAGGTGCAGGGCGCCGTCAGCGCCGCCATTCCCGCGGTGCTGGCGGGACTGACGGGTGTCGCCGCGCAACCGGGCGGGGCGCAGAAGATCGCCGATACCGCCAGTCAACAGGGCGGATCGCTCGACAGTCTCATCGGGATGCTTCAGGGAGGCGATCAGGCGACGCTTAGCCAGAACGGGTCACAGATCATTTCGTCAATCTTCGGGGCAAAGGACGGCAGTGCGCTTGCGAACGCCATCGGCGGGATCTCCGGCATGGACCCGCGGGCGAGCGGTTCGTTGCTGGCGACGCTTGCTCCCCTCGTGCTGGGTGGCCTTGCCCGGCAGAGCGGCGGCGATCTCAGCGCCAATGGCATCGCCGGACTGCTCGCGAGCCAGAAGGACAACATCGCGGCCGCCCTGCCCTCCGGCGCAAGAGAACTGCTTGGCGGAACAGGCTTGCTCGGCGGGCTCGGCGCTTCGGCACAGTCTGCCGCGGCCTCGGCGAGCCAGGTCGCCCGCAGCGCCGCGACAGCGGCTTCGTCCGTCGGTGGAGCCGGTCAGCGCGCAGCCGAGGCGGCGACGCCGTCCGGGTCGCGCAACTGGCTCTACTGGGTGATTGCCGTACTCGCGCTTGCAGCCGTGCTCTTCTATCTGTTCGGCAGACCGAGCGGAGAGGTCGCGCCACAGGCTGGTACGGCGGGGCAAAGCTTGACGGTCGGCGGGGTCGACATCGGCCGGCAGGTCCAGGACAGCATGGCGAGCCTGCAGACAACGCTGACCGGTGTCACGGACGCCGCCTCGGCCACGGCCGCCCTGCCGAAACTGGAGGAGATTTCAGCCGGGCTCGACAAAGTCACGGGCGCCACCGGGCAACTGTCTGCCGAACAGAAGGCAGCCCTTTCCGCGCTCGTCGGGCCGATGATGCCAACACTCAACGGGCTTTTCGACAAGGTGCTTGCGATACCCGGCGCTTCCGACATCGTGAAACCCGCAATCGATGCATTGAAGACCAAGCTCGCCTCACTGGCGACCTGAAGAACCAGCCCCAGCATGAGCTGCCGGCCCTGCATTCCGCACGGACCGTTGGCGATTGTCATCGACGAAACCGGATAGGAAGGAAGACGGCCATGGCCGACAAATCGACATTCACCCCGGAAGAATGGACGCTGCTCCTGGAGAGCGTGATGATGGCCGGCATTGCCGTGACGGCCGCGGAGCCGAGCGGCCTCTGGGGGATGATGAAGGAAGGCATCGCCAACAGCAGCGCACTTCTGCAGGCAAAAGCCGATGCCGCAGCAAGCCCGCTCGTCAAGGCGCTGGTCGCCGACTTCGAAACCTCGGAGGGCCGGACCGCCGCTCGCGATGGGCTGCAGACGAAACTCAAGGGTGCCAAGCCGGAGGACATGAAGGCCAGATGCATTGAAACGCTGAATCAGGCCCGGACACTCGTCGAGACCAAGGCGCAGGGTGATGTCGCAGCCTTCAGCACATGGCTATACCAGATCAGCCAGAAGGTGGCGGAAGCCGCCAAGGAAGGCGGCTTCCTGGGCTTCGGCGGCGTCGCTGTCAGCGATGCGGAGAAGGCCACCTTGTCGGAAATTTCCGCGGCGCTGAAAATCGCCTAGCGCAGCTGCGTTTCGCCGCGGAAGCACGAACGTGCCGTCAGCCCGGCCGCCGACGCCCTTGCCCGGTTCGCAACGGCATCGATGGCTATAGTTCGGCAAACCGCAATCGCTGGCGACAACGCCGCGACAGCGTTGTCAGATGGGTCACCCTTTGACGCGACGCACGACCCGCGATCGCCATATCAGGGCTATCGAGCCTGCTGGCGATTTTGTTTCCTGGACGCCGAAGTCGAGTTGATAGAGACGCGCGTTTAAACAACGAACCCCGGAAGCTTCCGTGAACCGCCCTGGATCGGGCTGCTTCGCATAGCACATGGTGGTGAGATAGATTATGGCGGAGAGGGTGGGATTCGAACCCACGGTACGGTTGCCCGTACGCCGCATTTCGAGTGCGGTGCTTTCGACCACTCAGCCACCTCTCCGCTTTGCTGGTCGGCGCTTGTTCGGCGCGGTCGGGTTCATAGCGGCAGATTCGGGTGCTGGCAAGGGCCTTGTTTGAAGAATATGTAACGGCCTCGTTGCTTTCGCCTTGACACGCCTGTGCAAATCCTTGTAATCCGCGCAATGAAGTGGTGTGGCCTAGCTTCACCGCAGCGGGTGCGATTTGCGCCCATTCACCGGTGGATATCCGAAAAGGAGATCCACTCAACTGTCGACTGAGAAAAAGACGGCCTTGTCTTCGTGCAGAGAGCCGGATCGAACATGAAAGGATAAAAAATGTTCGCAGTCATCAAGACCGGCGGTAAGCAGTACCGCGTGGCCGCCAACGACGTCCTCACCATCGAAAAGCTGGAAGGCGTTGCAGGCGACAAGATCGAATTCACCGAGATCCTGATGGTCGGCGTTGGCGCCGATGCAACCATCGGTGCTCCGTTTGTCGAAGGCGCCGTTGTCAGCGCTGAAGTTGTTGAGCAGGGTCGCGCCAAGAAGGTCATCGCCTTCAAGAAGCGTCGCCGCCAGAACTCCAAGCGCTCGCGCGGTCACCGCCAGCACCAGACGACCGTCCGCATCCTGGACATCGCTGCTGCCGGTGGCAAAGCAAAGAAGGCTTCGAAGAAGTCTGAAGCTGCCGCTGAAGCCGCTGCAAACTGAGTTCAGGGATCTAAGGTTTAAAGGAGAACACCAATGGCACACAAAAAAGCTGGCGGTTCGTCGCGTAACGGTCGCGATTCTGAGTCCAAGCGCCTTGGCGTGAAGAAGTTCGGCGGCGAGAACGTCATTGCAGGCAACATTATCGTGCGCCAGCGCGGTACGAAGTGGCATCCGGGCGCCAATGTCGGCCTCGGTAAGGACCACACGATTTTTGCACTTACGGCCGGCAACGTGGACTTCCGTACGAAGGCCAATGGCCGCGTGTACGTGTCTGTAATGCCGAAAGCCGAAGCAGCGGAATAAGCCGGTAGCGCTCTAAAACAGCCGGCGTCTCATCGACCCGGCTGACGCACCTGATGGTTCCAAGCCAGACTTCAAAGGGGAGATGGGGCAATACCCAACTCCCCTTTTTCGTTTCTGGAGGAAACCATGCAAACCGAGTTGTTGAGGGAAGACCAATCCCGGTCTCCCGAGCAGAGGCTGAGGCCCCAACGGTCAAGGACCGATTGCCCGATATTGTTGTCACCCCGGCTCGTTCTGCGCGCGCCCCATGAAGACGATATCGACGCCCTTGCCCATCTTGCCAACAATGCCAATGTCGCGACCATGGTTTCGCGCATGCCGCACCCGTATACGACGGCCGATGCCGCCGACTTCGTGCGACGCGCGAAAGCCGGCACGATTGGCAAGTGCGTCTACGCGATTACCAAAGCGGACAATGGCGCATTTCTCGGTTGTTGCGGTATCGAGCCGCATCCCGATGGCAAGACGGCGGAGCTCGGCTATTGGCTGGGCGAGCCCTATTGGAACCAGGGCTATGCCACCGAGGCCGCCCAGGTCCTGACCGACATGGCCTTCCGCACCCGCGACATCGACCAGATCGATGCGCGCTGCCGGGTCATGAACTTGGCATCGCGCCGGGTCATCCAGAAGTGCGGTTTCCAGTTCCAGGGCAGCGGCATGGTCGGCAGCCTGGCGCTCGGCGGCTCGATCGCCGTCGAATGGTACCGACTCGACCGCAAGACCTGGGTCTCCTTGAGAAGCTGGGGAGGCATGCGATGAACGCGCTCGCTTCCGAACGCCAGCGGATCGTTGCCCGCCCCGGTCCCGGCCCCTGCCCGGTCATCGAGACCAAGCGCCTGGTCCTGCGCCCGCATCGGCGAAACGACGCCGAGGCGATCGCCCAGTCGCTCGGCGATTTCCAGGTGGCGCGCATGCTGGCGCGCGTTCCCGCGCCCTACGATCAGCAGGACGCGCTCGACTGGCTGACGGCGCAGACTTCAGGTTTGACGCCAGACTGGACCTTCGCCGTCACCACCGGTGACGACGTGCACATCGGCTGCGTCGGCATCGAGCTCCGCCACGGCCAATGGCATGTCGGCTACTGGCTGAACCGCTTCTACTGGGGCAAGGGCTTTGCCTCGGAGGCTGCCTATGCGGCGGTCGAGCGCTTCTTCCGCCGCATGCCCGAAACGACCCTGCATTCCGGCGTCTTTGCCGACAATCCGGGATCGCTGAAGGTGCAGGAGAAGATCGGCTTCCAGATCACCGGCTGCGCCCAGGTCTATGCGCTCGCGCGCAACGCCATGGTCGCCCATATCGAGACGCGGCTGACCGCCGCCGATCTGCGCCGACCGCACTAGAGAACATCCCCGCGAAGCTCGGGCTTCGCGGGGACTTTTTTGTCATGCGAGCGTGAAACCGACAGGCAGGTGGTCGGAACCCTTGGCCTCATAGTCGGTCCAGGCATCGATGAGACGAGACGCAAGGCCGGCGCTCAAGAAACAATAGTCGAGATGCATGCGTTTTTCGGGGTTTTCGGGATGGATCCAGCTATAGCTTTCAGGCGTCAGGCGGCCGAGATGGGCAAGCGCATCGACCGGATTCTCAAGCCGCAGCGAACGGCCGTAGAAGGCGTCGCGCGAGCCCGTCATCGCGCAGTATTCCGGCGTCTCCGGCTCCATGTTGAAATCGCCCATGACGACGAAGTCCTCCGGATGCGGCGGCTCGGCCATGCCGAAATCGGCCGCCCCGGTGATCGCGCCGCCTTCGAGCGGATAACCGAGCAGCCGGTCCTTGAGATAACGGATCTGGGCAATACGCTCGGCCGGCAGCACATGATCGAGATGCACGGAATAGACCCGGAGCGGACCGGCGGGCGTTGCGATCAGCGCTTCCGTCGCCCCGCGCTGCAGGTTCATCGGGCTGATCGTGCGGGTGCGCGGCAAGGGGATGAGCCGGGTTGCAAGGATCGGCCAGCGCGACAGGATCATGTTGCCGAACTGGAAGCGCCGGCTGACGGCGCGTCCATCCTCGATCGCCGAACCGATGTCGATGTCGCAAGGCGCGTGGAAGGCCGCGAAATGGCCAGGAAACAGCTTCTCGAAGCGGGTGACGAGATCGACATGGCCGTTGCGGTGGAAGCCGCGCGTCACTTCCTGAAGCGCGATGATGTCGGCGTCCCCGATCGAGGCGGCGATACGCTCGGGATCGAAGCGGCCGTCGAGGCCGATGCCGTATTGGATGTTGTAGCTAACGAACCGCACGATATTCTTTGACCTCCGAATAAACCGCCTATATCGATGGCGGCAAATTACAGCGCCGCGCATCCTTTAGGACCTGCAAAGGTCGCTGTAACACTTTCTAAGACCGCGCACTTACACCGAACAGATGGCAGCCCAATGAAATTTCTCGACGAAACGAAAGTCTATATCCGCTCCGGCGACGGTGGCGCAGGCGCCGTCTCGTTCCGGCGCGAGAAGTTCATCGAGTTCGGCGGACCGGACGGCGGCGACGGCGGCCGCGGCGGAGACGTCTGGGTGGAGGCCGTCAACGGCCTGAACACGCTCATCGACTTCCGTTACCAACAGCACTTCAAGGCCAAGACCGGCCAGCACGGCATGGGCCGCAACCGCACCGGCGCCGGCGGCGACGACGTGACGCTGAAGGTCCCGGTCGGCACCCAGATCTTCGAGGAAGACAACGAGACGCTGATCGTCGACATGGTCGCCGAGGGCCAGCGCTATCGGCTGGCCGCCGGCGGCAATGGCGGCTTCGGCAACGCCCGCTTCAAGTCCGCGACCAACCAGGCGCCGAACTGGGCCAACCCCGGTCTCGAGGGCGACGAGAAGACGCTCTGGCTGCGGCTGAAGCTGATCGCCGATGCCGGTCTCGTCGGTCTGCCGAACGCCGGCAAATCGACCTTCCTTGCCGCCTGCACGCGCGCTCGCCCGAAGATCGCCAACTATCCGTTCACGACGCTGCATCCCAATCTCGGCGTCGCCACCATCGACGGCAACGAGTTCATTATCGCCGACATTCCCGGCCTGATCGAAGGTGCGCATGAAGGTGTGGGCATCGGCGACCGCTTCCTCGGCCATGTCGAGCGCACGCGCGTGCTGCTGCACCTCGTCTCCGCCCAGGAGGAAGATGTCGCCAAGGCCTATAAGACGGTCAGGCACGAGCTCGAAGCCTATGGCGGCGGGCTGGAAGACAAGCCGCAGATCGTCGCGCTGTCGCAGATCGACGTGCTCGACGAGGACGAGCTGAAGATAAAAGCCAAGGCGCTGGCCAAGGCCTGCGGCGAGCAGCCCCTGCTGCTCTCTGCCGCCGTCGGCAAGGGCATGACCGAAGCGCTGCGAGCGTTGCGCAGCGTCATCGTCGCCGCCAAGGCCGGTGAAGGCTATGGCGAGGAGAACCTCTGAGATGACCAAGACCCGCAAGCCGCTTTTGAAGTATCGCCGGGTCGTCATCAAGATCGGGTCGGCATTGCTGGTCGACCGCGCCACCGGGCTGAAGAAGGCCTGGCTTGACGCCATGTGCGCCGACATCGCCGGCCTGAAGGCCAAGGGCGTCGAAGTGCTGGTCGTCTCCTCGGGCGCGATCGCGCTCGGCCGTACCGTGCTCAACCTGCCGGCAGGTGCCCTGAAGCTCGAAGAGAGCCAGGCGGCCGCCGCCGTCGGCCAGATTGCGCTCGCGCGCGCCTGGTCGGAGAGCCTTTCGACCGATGCCATCGTCGCCGGACAGGTGCTGCTGACACTCGGCGACACGGAAGAGCGCCGCCGCTACCTCAACGCCCGCGCCACCATCAACCAGCTGCTGAAACTCGGCGCCGTGCCGATCATCAACGAGAATGATACGGTCGCGACCACAGAAATCCGCTATGGCGACAACGATCGCCTCGCCGCCCGTGTCGCCACTATGGTCGGCGCCGATTTGCTGGTGCTGCTCTCCGATATCGATGGGCTCTACACGGCCCCGCCGCATCTCGACCCGAACGCCCGCTTCCTCGAAACGATCGCCGAGATCACCCCTGAGATCGAGGCCATGGCCGGGGGTGCGGCATCCGAGCTTTCGCGCGGTGGCATGCGCACCAAGATCGATGCCGGCAAGATCGCCACGACCGCCGGCTGCGCCATGATCATCGCCTCAGGCAAGCCGAACCATCCGCTGGCGGCGATCGAGGACGGCGCCCGTTCGTCCTGGTTCGCACCATCAGGCTCGCCGGTGACCGCGCGCAAGACCTGGATTGCCGGGCAATTGCTACCGGCCGGAACGCTTGCCGTCGATGCCGGTGCCGAAGAGGCGCTGCGCTCGGGCAAGAGCCTGCTGCCGGCCGGCGTCCGTGACGTGACGGGCAGCTTCAGCCGCGGTGACACCATCGCCATTCTCGGCACCTCCGGCCGGGAGATCGCCCGTGGTCTTGCCGGCTACGATGCCGACGAAGCCCGCCAGATCGCCGGCAAGAAATCGGCCGAGATCGCCGCGATCCTCGGCTATGCCGGCCGCGCCGCCATGGTGCACCGCGACGATATGGTGATGACCGGAAAACGCGCTGAGGCCGAGGGCAGCCGGAAGGATGAAGTCCATGCTTGACGAGGTGAAAAACAAGGGCGACGTCGAGACCGTCATGCTGGAGATCGGCCGCAACGCCAAGGCCGCCAGCCGACCGCTTGCCATCGCCAGCGCCGAACGCAAGCACGCCGCCCTGATCGCCATGGCCGATGCGATCGTCGCCCGCACGGACGAGATCCTCTCGGCCAATGCGATCGACCTTGAAAACGCCCGCGAAAGCGGCGTCGCCGCCTCTTTCATCGACCGCCTGACGCTGAGCGAAGGCCGCATCCGCGACATGGCAAACGGCATTCGCGCGATTGCCGAGTTCAAGGATCCGGTCGGTGACATCATTGCCGAATGGGACCGGCCGAACGGCCTGCACATCGAGCGCGTGCGTACGCCGCTCGGCGTCATTGGCGTCATCTATGAAAGCCGGCCGAACGTGACGGCTGATGCCGGCGCGCTGTGCCTCAAGGCCGGCAACGCCGTGATCCTGCGCGGCGGCTCCGACAGCTTCCATTCCTCCGGCGCGATCCATGCCTGCCTCGTCGAAGGGCTGAAGGCCGCCGGCCTGCCGGAACATGCGATCCAGATGGTGCCGGTCTCTGACCGCGCGGCCGTCGGCGCCATGCTCTCGGGTCTTGGCGGCACGATTGATGTGATTGTACCGCGCGGTGGCAAGAGCCTCGTTGCCCGGGTGCAGAACGAAGCGCGCGTGCCGGTCTTTGCCCATCTCGAAGGCCTCTGCCACATCTATGTCGATGCCTCTGCCGATCTAGCCATGGCGGAAAAGATCGTCGTCAACGCCAAGATGCGCCGCACCGGCATCTGCGGTGCTGCCGAAACACTGCTGATCGACCGCAACGACGCCGACCGACTGGTCAAGCCGCTGCTGAACGCCCTGCTGTCAGCGGGCTGCGAAGTACGCGTCTCCGACGAGCTCTCAGGCGCGGTCGACGGCCTGAAGGAAGCGACCGACGAGGATTGGGCAACGGAATATCTCGACGCCATCATCTCGGTGAAGCTGGTCGACGGGATCTCCGGTGCGATCGAGCACATCGGCACCTGGTCGTCGGCCCACACGGAGGCCGTCATCGCTGAGGATCCCGAGGTCGTCGAGCGTTTCTTCTCGGAGATCGATTCCGCGATCTTGCTGCATAACGCCTCGACCCAGTTTGCCGATGGCGGCGAATTCGGCATGGGCGGTGAAATCGGCATCGCCACGGGCAAGATGCATGCGCGCGGACCGGTCGGCGTCGAACAGCTGACCTCTTTCAAGTATCGGGTGCGTGGTGCTGGACAGGTCAGGCCCTGAGGTGACGGCAGGCAGGGTGAACGCCCGCTACCTGCGCATGCCCCATGTCGAAGCCGGCATGGTGGTGGGCCTCTTCGGCGGATCCTTCAACCCGCCGCATGAGGGCCATGTGCTCGTTGCCGACACGGCGATCCAACGGCTCGGGCTCGACCAGCTCTGGTGGATGGTGACCCCCGGCAATCCGCTGAAGGACCACAACAATCTGGCGCCGCTTGCCGACCGCATCGCCATGAGCGAAGCGATCGCGCACAACCCACGCATCAAGGTGACGGCCTTCGAAAAGGCGTTGGGGCAGAGCTATACCGCCCGCACGCTCGAAATCGTGCAGGCGCGAAACCGCGACATTCGCTTCGTCTGGATCATGGGCGCCGACAACCTGAAGAGCTTTCATCGCTGGCAGAACTGGCAGAAGATCGCCCGCACTTTCCCGATCGCCGTCATCGATCGGCCGGGCTCGACGCTCGCCTATCTCTCCTCACGCATGGCGAAAACCTTCGACTATGCTCGCATCGACGAGGACGACGCGCGGCGCCTCCCCTTCCACCGCGCGCCAGCCTGGACCTTCATCCATGGACCTCGCTCATCGATGAGTTCGACGGCGCTTCGCGCCGCCGGTGGAGTATGATTTCCAGGGATTCAGTTCTGCTGTCTTGAAACAGCTACGGTTTGATGCCTACATTCATGGACGGTTCGATCTTTGTTCGAATCGGAAGTGCCTGTTCTGTTCATGTGGAAAGGAAAGACCCTGACAACAGCACACGCCAAGGGATATGCGGTTACCGCATTCCCGCGCAGCACGGGATCTAGCGACGAAGCCGCTGTCCGTGCGCTTCAACTGGTCCTCGAGAGCCTAGAGGACTCGAAGGCAGAAGACATCGTCAGCATCAACATTGCCGGAAAGTCGGCGCTGGGAGACTTCATGGTCGTTGTCTCCGGGCGATCGAACAGGCATGTGATGGCCATTGCAGATCACCTGACGACCGACCTGAAAGACGGGGGCTTTGGCAATGCCCGTGTCGAAGGTCTGGAAGGCGGTGACTGGGTGCTGATCGACACCGGTGATGTGATCGTTCACATCTTCCGGCCGGAAATCCGGGAGTTCTACAACATCGAGAAGATGTGGGCGGCTCCCGAGATCGAGGACGGTACCTTGCATTGAGACCGACCGGGTCGCCGCGCAGCTGAATGCCGGACGAGCCGAGTTGCGGTCATGCATGAATGTGAAGGGCTGGCGCCGCCTTGGGCGGCGTTGTCAGCCGGATATTTGTTGCGACTGATCGTAACCTGCAGGCCCGTCAACCGGACAAGGCGCGCAACGACGCTGCAAGGCTCCAGGAACGCGGTATAAGATTCTCCTTGAATCGACCCGATTTCAGGAACTATGCAGTGCGCGTTGCAGCGCAAGCGAGGACGGACAAGGTCATGCGTATCGGACTTTTCGCAGTCGGCCGCCTCAAGGCGGGGCCGGAAAAGGATCTTGCGGCCCGTTATCTCGATCGCTTCTCCAAGGCCGGTCCGGCGATCGGGCTTGAGCTTTCCCGCGTCGTCGAAGTCAACGAAAGCCGTGCTTCGAACGCCGAGACGCGCAAGCGCGAGGAAGCCGCACAGCTCGAAAAGGCACTGGCCGAAGGCAGTCTGCTCGTGCTCTTGGACGAACGCGGCAAGGCGCTGGATTCGGAAGGCTTCTCATCGCTTCTCGGCACGTTCCGCGACAGCGGCAAGCGTGACCTGATGATCGCGATCGGTGGCGCCGATGGTCTCGATCCGAGCCTTCATGCCCGCGCCGATGCGGTGCTGAACCTTGGAAAGATGACCTGGCCGCACCAGCTCGTGCGCATCCTGATCGCCGAACAGCTCTACCGGGCCGTCACCATTCTCTCCGGCCACCCCTATCATCGGGTCTGAAGCGGCGGGGCTGCTTTTCGGGCAACCTCTCCCGGTACACGCGGCGATAACGAGAATATGCTTGGTCGTGCGCGCCAAATCAGATTAGGTTTTTTCCTCATATTTTCGGATGGACGCACGCAACGGATGACGCCCCGAGGCAGGACCAGCGTTTTCGGCATGGGAAGAGACGGCACAGGACGGCTTGCCCGTACTGCGGCGGCCTTTGCGCTTGCGCTTGCGATCGGCCTGCCGGCGAGCGCCCAGGAGGCCACGCCGCCCGCCGCCGCGACCGGTCAGGAGCAGGGCCCGCCCGACCCCGCCGCCGACCTCACGCTTCGCCGCAACAGTACGCGCAGCGAACTGGATGCGCTCTCCAAGACGATCACGCTTTCCCAGGAGCGCGCCAATGCGCTGACGGAAACCATTGCCGAAATCGACAAGACCAACGAGACGCTGCGCGCCGCAATCGTCGAGTCCGCAAAGAAACGCCAGGATCTCGAACAGCAGATCGTCGATGGCGAGAAGAAGCTGAGCGACCTTAGAAGCAAGGAAGACACGGTCCGTCGCTCGCTGCGCTCACGCCGGGGCGTGCTTGCCGAGGTGCTCGCCGCCCTGCAGCGGATGGGGCGCAACCCGCCGCCGGCGATCCTGGTGACGCCTGAGGATGCGCTCGGCTCCGTGCGCAGCGCCATTCTGCTTGGCGCCGTCGTGCCCGGCCTGCGCAAGGAAACCGAAAACCTCGTGGCCGACCTCAAGGCGCTCGCCGACATCCGCATCGGCATCGACCGGCAGCGCGAGGACCTGACTGCGGCAATGACCGCCAATGTCGAGGAAGAGCGCCGCATGTCGATGCTGGTTGCCGAAAAGGAAAAGCTGCGCCAGACGAGCGCCAGCGAACTTGCGGCCGAGCAGCGCAAGGCGCAGGAACTGGCCTCGCAGGCGACCAATCTCCAGGGCCTGATCGGCTCACTCGAGGACCAGATCTCCTCCGTTCGCGAGGCTGCCGAAGCGGCGCGCGCGCAGGAGGAAGAACGCCGTCGTATGAGCGAGGCAGAGCGCGAGGCGGCGCGGGAACTCGCCCGCAATGCGGTGCCTGACAAAAACCGCATTGCGCCCGCATATGTGTTTTCGGAGCTGAGGAACAAGCTTGCCTATCCGGCCGCGGGATCGCTGTTGCGCAAATTCGGCGATGCAGACGGCACGGGGCATTCCCTGCAAGGGATCATGTTGGAAACCAATCCCGGCGCGCTGGTGACTGCGCCGTCAGATGGCTGGATCGTCTATGCAGGCAATTTCCGCAGTTATGGGCAGATGATCATTCTCAACCCGGGCGACGGCTACCACGTCGTGCTTTCGGGGATGGAGAAGGTGAGCGTTCAGACTGGGCAGTTCGTCGTCGCCGGAGAACCGCTGGCGACGATGGGCGCAAAAAGAGTGGCGAGCGCTGCGGCCTTGGCGCTGGAAACGGACCGGCCGACGCTTTACATTGAATTCCGAAAAGACGGAAAACCGGTTGATTCCCGACCATGGTGGACCGCAGCAGAGGTTGGAAAGGCGCGAAATGATACGTAGGGCTTCACTTGTTCTGGTCGGGGCGCTGATGGGCGCGACCGCGATGGGCGTGGTTTATTCGGCTGTCGTTCCGGCCGTCGCTGCCAACACCTCGACCTATCGCGAACTGGCAATCTTCGGCGACGTGTTCGAACGCGTGCGGGCGCAATACGTGACGCCGCCGCAGGACGACAAGCTGATCGAGAACGCGATCAACGGCATGCTTTCCTCGCTCGACCCGCATTCGAGCTACATGAACTCGACCGATGCCGAGGACATGCGCACCCAGACGCGCGGTGAATTCGGCGGCCTCGGCATCGAAGTGACGATGGAAGACGACCTCGTCAAGGTCACGAGCCCGATCGACGACACACCTGCGGCCCGCGCCGGCGTGCTTGCCGGCGACTTCATTTCCAAGATCGACGGTGCGGATGTTCGCGGACTGAAGCTCGAAGACGCCGTCGAAAAGATGCGCGGCGCCATCGGCACCCCGATCAAGCTGACGATCCTGCGCAAGGGCGCGGACAAGCCGATCGAACTGACGATCGTCCGCGACGTCATCGCCGTTCGTGCGGTCAAGTTCCGCACCGAAGGCGACGTCGGCTACCTGCGCGTCATATCCTTCACTGAAAAGACCTATGACGACCTGAAGAAGGGCATCGAGAAGATCAAGGCGGAAGTGCCGGCCGACAAGCTGAAGGGCTACGTGCTCGACCTGCGCCTCAACCCGGGCGGTCTGCTCGACCAGGCGATCAACGTCTCCGACGCCTTCCTGGAACGTGGCGAAGTCGTTTCGACCCGCGGCCGCAACCCGGACGAGACCCGTCGCTTCAACGCCACGCCGGGCGATCTGACCGATGGCAAGCCGGTAGTCGTGCTGGTCAACGGCGGCTCGGCCTCCGCTTCGGAAATCGTCGCCGGCGCCCTGCAGGACCTGAAGCGCGCGACCGTGCTCGGCACGCGCTCCTTCGGCAAGGGTTCGGTCCAGACGATCATCCCGCTCGGCGAAGCCGGTGCGCTGCGTCTGACGACCGCGCTCTACTACACGCCGTCGGGCAAATCGATCCAGGGCACGGGCATCACGCCTGACATCAAGGTCGAACAGCCTCTGCCGCCGGAACTGCTCGGCAAGGTCGAGGCTCAGGGCGAGTCCGATCTGCGCGGCCACATCCAGGGCCAGAGCGAGACCGACGAAGGCTCCGGCTCGGTCGCCTATGTGCCGCCGGAAGCCAAGGACGACCTGCAGCTCAACTATGCGCTCGACCTTCTGCGCGGCAAGAAGACGGACCCGTCCTTCCCGGCGAGCCCCGAACAGGCACAGTTGAAGAAATAAGCCTCACAGACACGAAACGAAGCGCCGCATGTTCACCCGAACATGCGGCGCTTCGCATTTGGCCCCATGACTGGGCCGGACGATGCACTGGTCAAGCCTTCGCCACTAAATTATAGGGTTAGCAAGCGCTGCCGCGGCCACTGATTCTTCTAAGGCATACGGCGTGCGACGGGAGAGGATCGGCACGCGTCCTGGCGCCGGCCTCACTCTAGCGGCAACATCCCCAGCTCGACCGAGGCTCCGTTTGGGAACTGATCTCAATGCTCCGCTCGGCCAGAACCGGCGGGCCAAGCCAGTGTCGAAGCGCAATCCCCAGCGAACGCTCGGGTTTTCTCTTGCCGGCCTTTGCATCGCCGCGGTGATTGGCATTTCCGCCTGGAACACGCTTTCGCCAGACGGTTTGCGGCGTGATTCCGCATCGCCGGTCGTAACGGCCGAGAAAGCGAAGAGCCCAGGCGACAAGGCATCCAACCCGGCCAGCGGCCAGACGGGCGTCGGCTCCGGAACGATGGCACCGGGAACGGCCTATTCCGGCGCCGATGTCGAGCGCACGCTTACCGACGACGGCTCCACCGTCACGACGTTCTCGCCGCGCAGCCGCGACGGCAAGGGACCGGCCCTCATCAATGTCGGTCCGATCCGCGGCCAGGATCCGCGCATGGCGGCGATGCCCAATGACGACCTGCTGGAAGAAAGCCCCGCCGGACGCCTGCCGATCATCGGCCCCGACGGGCTGCGTCCGCTCGATCAATATGCGCGCCCCTGGTCGGGCGCGCGCGGCACACGCATCGCACTTGTCGTCGGCGGGCTCGGCCTCAGCCAGACGGGAACCCAGAAGGCGATCCGCGACCTGCCGGGCGAGGTGACGCTCGGCTTTGCCACGGCTGGAAACAGCCTGCAGCGCTGGATGCAGGAAGCGCGCCGCAGCGGCCACGAGATCCTGTTGCAGCTTCCGATGGAGCCGTTCGACTATCCGGCCAACGATCCGGGCCCCAATGCGCTGCGCGTCGGCCTCGGCGAAAAGAAGAACCTCGCGGAACTGCACCGCAACCTCGCCGAGATCACCAATTATACCGGCGTCATGAATTATCTTGGCGGCCGCTTCCTGTCCGATGCCGATGCGCTGGAGCCGGTCATGCGCGATCTCGGCAAGCGCGGCCTCCTGTTCCTCGACGATGGCACCTCGGCGCAGTCGCTGTCCGGCAAGCTTGCCGGCGCCTTCGACGTGCCGCACGGCTTTGCCGACCTGACGCTCGACAGCGAACTCAGCCGCAACGCGATCCTGAAGAAGCTTGATGAGCTCGAACGCATCGCGCGCCGCAACGGTACCGCCATTGGCGTCGCTTCTGCCTTCGACGAGAGCGTCGGCGCGATTGCCTCCTGGATCGGTGAAGCGCAGGGGCGCGGCATCGAGATCGTCGGCGTTTCCGCGCTCGTCAAGGATCCGCAACAGAACTAGCTTAAAGCCGTCCCCACGGGACCAATGAACGTTTGCACAGAAGAGGCAGCCGATGAGCAAGGACAAGAAACTGAAGGCGGATGACCTTCCCTATCGCCCCTGTGTCGGGGTGATGGTGCTGAACCGGGCGGGCCTCGTCTGGGCCGGTCATCGTATCGCCGTCGGCAATTCCGAATATGACGGCTCGCCACAGCAATGGCAGATGCCGCAGGGCGGCATTGACAAGGGAGAGGATCCGCTGAAGGCCGCCTATCGCGAGCTTTACGAAGAGACCGGCATGAGCACCGTCTCGCTGCTGGCCGAAGCGCCCGGCTGGATCAACTACGACCTGCCTGAACATCTGATCGGTATCGGCCTCAAGGGCAAGTATCGCGGCCAGACGCAGCGCTGGTATGCCTTCCGCTTTGAAGGCGAGGAAAACGAGATCGCCATCAACCCGCCGCCGGGCGGACACGAGCCGGAGTTCGACGCCTGGGAATGGAAGCCGATGCGCGACCTGCCGGAGCTGATCGTGCCGTTCAAGCGCAAGGTCTACGAGGAAGTGGTTGCGGCTTTCACGCATCTGGCGCCGTGAACCGGACCTGCCCGTTCCTGAAACGACAAAGGCCGGCGATATCGCCGGCCTTTATGTTTGCAAGCTTTTACCAGGCTCAGTCGGCTTCGGCCTCGTTGGCCGGAGCGGCATTGAGCTGGCCGTATTTCTCTTCGCCGATCTTGTCGAGCAGCTCGAGCTGGGTTTCGAGGAAGTCGATATGGCCTTCCTCGTCGGCAAGCAGCTCTTCGAAGAGCTTCATGGAGACGTAGTCTCCGGCGGCATGACAGATGTCGCGGGATTTCTTGTAGGCGGTGCGGGCGTCGTATTCGCCGGCGAGATCTGCCTTCAGCACTTCCTTTACGTTCTGGCCGATGCGCAGCGGCGCGACCGTCTGCAGGTTGGGATGGCCTTCAAGGAAGATGATGCGCGCGACGAGCTTGTCGGCATGTTGCATCTCCTCGATGGATTCGGCCCGCTCCTTCTTGGCGAGAAGCGTATAGCCCCAGTCTTCGAGGAGGCGGTAGTGCAGCCAATACTGGTTGACGGCACCGAGTTCGAGATAGAGCGCTTCGTTAAGCTGCTCGATGACTTTTTTGTCGCCTTTCAAGATCCGCCCTCCGGTTGTCGTCGTGGAATTGTCTGAGGCGGGTCATGAAATCAAATATCTCTGCGTCCGTCGAGTCGCGGTGCGCGTGATATTGCTCGGTGGTGCGGATGATGATGTCGACGACATTGGGGAAACAGCCGCAGCAACGGCCGCGTTTTTCCATCGCGTGGTAGACTTTCGCCGGCACGATCAGCTGCCAACAGTCCTCATCGAGGAGACCAATGATCGTGTCCTCGATCTCTTTTTCCGTGATGAAATTGCAGCTGCAAACCAGCATGTCGTCTCGCCTGTCGTACGCAACGCCCTGTATCAGCGCATAAAGCAAAACAGGACATTTAGTGTCAACTAAAAACTCCGCGAGCGGAAGTTGCGGGTGGATTAGAACGACTCTAAACTTGACAGAAAACTTCGCCTTTTCAGAATTTTAGAGATTCCTGAGCGACTGCGCCTGCAAACCCTGAATGGGTCATGAGGCGCACAGCCTGCGACATTTTTACACACCTCCGGTCGCGACGGCGGGAAACCCTGCCCATGACCCCGCGCCGGAAGCATTCCATGGAATCCCTCCGACGTATCTGGCCGTCCCTTCGCCAAACCGCCCCACACAATCGGGAGACAGCAAAGCCGGGTCGGGCTTTCAATGGAAATTGCGCCCCTTCGGCATCACGTCGGCCACCTCGGCTGTCGCTCGATCCGGGTTGCTGGAACTGCTGCCGGAATGGCGGGGGATCGGTAGGCGCTGGTCGCCTTGCGCCCGCTTCATGCGCGCGTCGCCGGTCGGTCTCAGTGCCTCATCGGCACGCTCGCTTGCGCCGAACCGCCGCGCTTCCTTGCGCAACAACCCGAGCATCGGCGTGATATCCTCGATGTGCTCGGCGACCACATGGATGACGCTGCTTTCGCGCTGCAGCCGGCCGCGGATCTTCACGAGACGCGCACCCATGACCACCGGCCGATAGGTCGCAAACACCTTCGGCCACACGATCGCATTGGCAACACCGGTCTCGTCCTCGATCGTCATGAAGATGACGCCCTTGGCCGAACCCGGACGCTGGCGGACGAGCACCAGCCCGGCAACGCTCACCCGCCGCCCGACCGGAGCGGTCGCAAGCATGCGGCTCTGGACGATCCCTTGCGCGGCAAGCGTGTCTCGGAGGAAGGAGACCGGATGCGCCTTCAGCGAGAAGGAGAGATAACGATAGTCGTTGATCACCTGCTCGCCTGCCAGCATCTCCGGCAGGATCATCGCGGGCTCCGGCCGCAACTCCTCTCTCGCAGCCCCCTCGAAAAGCGGCAGCCGCTCGGCCGCACTTTTTTCATCGAGCGCCTTCACCGCCCAGAGCGCCTTGCGCCGATCGAACCCGATCGAGCGGAAGGCATCCGCATCCGCAAGCCTTTCGAGCGCGGAACGGGAGAGGCTGGAGCGCAGCCAGAGATCACGAACCGACCCGTAACCGGCGCCCCGGTTGGCGACGAGTTTATCTTCGAGTTCCCTTTGGTTCAGCCCCTTGATCGAATTGAAGCCGAGGCGCATCGCCTTCGTCGTCCTGATGACGTCCTCCATCTCGCGGTGGCGCGGCTCGATGGCGTTGCGATCCAGCCCCCCTTCTTCGAGATCGGCATCCCAGACCGAGTGGTTGATATCGACAGGCAGCACCCGGACCCCATGCTCGCGCGCATCGCGCACCAGTTGCCCGGGCGCATAAAAGCCCATCGGCTGCGAATTCAGGAGCGCCGCGCAGAAGACATCCGGATAATAGGTCTTGAGCCAGGAGGAGACATAGACGAGCAGCGCGAAGGACGCGGCATGGCTCTCGGGAAAGCCATACTCGCCGAAGCCTTCGATCTGCTTGAAGCAGCGCTCGGCAAAGTCCCGTTCATAGCCGTTCCTGACCATGCCCTCGATCATCTTCTCGTGGAAGGTATGGATCGTGCCGGTGCGCTTGAAGGTCGCCATGGCCCGGCGCAACTGGTCAGCCTCGCCGGGCGAGAAGCCTGCGGCAGTAATCGCGATCTGCATCGCCTGCTCCTGGAACAACGGCACGCCCAGCGTTCGCTTCAGCACGGCCTCCAGTTCAGGACTTGGATATTCGATGGGAATTTTTTTATCCCGCTGCTCCCGCCGCTTCAGATAGGGATGCACCATGTTGCCCTGGATCGGCCCGGGCCGGACGATCGCCACCTCGATGACGAGATCGTAGAAGATGCGCGGCTTCAGCCTTGGCAGCATGCTCATCTGCGCCCGGCTCTCGATCTGGAAGACGCCGATCGTATCGGCGCGACAGATCATGTCGTAGACGTCCTTCTGGTCATCCTTGAAGAGCTGATGCAGCGTTTTCTGCTCGTTGTAATGCCGGTCGAGAAGCTTGAAGGCACGGGCGATGCAGGTCAGCATGCCGAGCGCCAGTACATCGATCTTCAGGATCTTCAGCGTGTCGAGGTCGTCCTTGTCCCACTCGATCATGTAGCGGTCGGGCATCGCCGTATTCATGATCGGCACCACCTCGTCGAGCCGGTCGCGGGTCATCACGAAGCCGCCGACATGCTGGGAAAGATGGCGCGGGAAACTCATCAGCTCGGTGGCGTAATCGAGCACCTTCACCGTCGTCGGATCCTTCGTATCGAGCCCGGCCGCCTGCGCCTCGCGCTCCGAGAGATCGGCGACCGACCAGCCCCAGACGGAACCGGCAAGCGCCGATTGCACGTCTTCTGAGAACCCGAAGGCCTTGGCGGTCTCTCGGCCGGCCGAGCGCGCCCGGTAGCTGATGACAGCCGCCGTCAGTCCCGCATGCTCCTTGCCGTAGGTGCGGTAGATATGCTGGATCACCTCTTCCCGCTTCTCATGCTCGAAATCGACGTCGATATCCGGCGGCTCGTCCCGTTCGGTCGAAAGGAAGCGGTCGAAGAGCAGGGTGGTCTTAAGTGGATTTACCTCGGTGATGCCAAGGCAATAGCAGACGGTGGAATTCGCCGCCGACCCGCGGCCCTGGCACAGGATGTCGGCGCCGCGCGCGAACTGCATGATGTTGCGCACTGTCAGGAAGTAGGGCTCGTAGCGTTTCTCTGCGATCAGGCCGAGTTCGTATTCGATCTGCCTGGAAACCTGTTCGGAAATTCCTTCGGGATAACGCTCGCGCGCGCCCTCCATCGTCAGCCGCCGCAGCGTCTGCGTCGGCGTCTCGCCCGGAATGCTCTCATCCGGATATTGATATTCGAGATCCGACAGCGAGAACTTCAGCCTCTCGAAGAAATGCCCGGTATTGGCGATCGCTTCCGGATAGTCGCGGAAGATGCGGATCATTTCGGCGGGCGTCTTCAGATGCCGCTCGGCATTGGCATGGAGCCGATAGCCTGCGGTCGCGATCGTCACATGCTCGCGGATGGCGGTGACGACATCGGCAAGCGGCCGGCGGCCGGCGGCATGAAACAGCGGACTGTTGGTGGCGACGAGCCTGACCGACGCATGGCGGGCAATGGTTGCAAGCCCGGCAAAGGCGAACTGATCGAAGCCATCATAACGCGGCACCAGCGCCAGATAGAGCCGGTCGGCGAAATGCGGTTTCAGTCGCTTGAGAAAATCGGCAAGCAGGGTTGCCTCCGGTGCGCCGATAACCGGGTCCGGTAGAACCGCAAGAAGCAAATCCTCGCCCCATTCGATCAGATCGGTCTCGTAGAGCGTGCAGGTGCCCTTCTTGGCGCGCAGGTTTCCGGCGCTCAGCATTCGGCAGAGATTGCCCCAGCCGCGGCGGTTCAAGGGATAGGCGAGCACGTCGGGCAGGTCTTCGGCAAAGGTGAGCCGCGCACCGGGCTGGAAAGCCGACTTCTCCACCTTGGCCTGCGCATGGGCGCGCACCACGCCGGCGACCGTGTTGCGATCGGCAATGCCGAGGCCGCCAATACCGAGGCGGCTTGCCGCAACGACCATCTCACCCGGATGGGAAGCGCCTTCGAGGAAGGAGAAATTCGACCAGGCACCGATCTCGAAATAGGGGGTAGCGTCGCTCATGCGAAGACTCCATGCATGAACCAGCGCGGCGGGGCGCTCGCGCCATAATGACCCTCGCGAAACAGCCAGAACCGCCGGCCGCTATCGTCCTCCACCCGGAAATAATCACGCTCCAGCGCCGGCTCGCCATCAAGCCACCATTCGCCGGCGATCCGCTCCGGCCCCTCAGCGCGCGCGATACGGTGCAATGTGCGCCGCCAGCGAAAGCTTCTCGGCGGCCCCTCCGGCACTTCGGCCACCGCCTCCACCGGCTCGGGACTTGGAAAGAGCCGCTGCGGCCGGGCGGCGGCAGCAAGCAGGGGCGCCGGGATGTTGTTACCCGGTTCCTCAGCCTTGCCGATCAGCGCCAGGTCCGTGAGCGGCCGGAAGCTTGCCGCCCGCTCCGGCACATGGCTTTCCGAGAGCGCCGGCACCATGAGGCTTTCTGCGCCGAAGCGCGCCATGACCCGGTCGGCGAAGGCGGCAAGCGGACGCTCGCGATCCGGCGTGCCAGAGAAATCCTCCTGCATCACCTCGTATTTTTCGCTCTTCGGCACCGAAAGCCTGAGGATTTCGAAGCCGAAGCCGGCATCGAGATCTTCGTGCACCGCCTGCAGGCGTTCGCGGAAGAGACCCGCGACGCGACGCGGCTCGTTGAGCGGCGAGGACGTGCCGGCGGCGATGCGAAAGACCGCACCGTCGACGCGGAAAAGCAGCAGTTCGAACAGGCGCCCGCCCTCGCCGCGCTTCTCCAGTTCCGGTTTCAGCCGCAACGCCAGTTCTTCCGTCAGGCCCAAAATATCGTCTTCACCCTGGACCGGCTCGCCGAGCCGCCGCTCTGCCGAAAGGGCAGCGACGGGCAACCGTGGCGACAGCGGCTCGTCCTCGCGCCCGAGCGCCTGGTCGAGACGCAGAAGCAGGGTTGCGCCGAACCGGCGGGCGAGCGGTGCGCGCGGCGCCTCGATCAGGTCGCCGATCTGCTTGAGCCCGACCCGGCCGAGTGTTTCGATCGTTTCCTGCGGCAGCCGCAGCGCCGCCATCGGCAAGGGTGCCAGCGCTCGCGCCGCCTCGTCCTCGGCAAGGATAGCGTCGGAGCCGAAACGCGCCACTGCCCAGGAGAGCCCGGCGGACGAAGAGATCGCCGCCCGGGCCTCGACCCCCAGATGAAAGAGGCGAGCGAGCAGATCGTCGAGCAGCGCTTTTTCCCCGCCGAGAAGATGGGCGCAGCCGGTGATGTCGAGAAAGAGGCCGCTGTCGCCGTCGAGCGCGACGAGCGGCGTGTAGCGGCAACACCAGTCCGCCAGCCCTGCAAGCAGCGCCCGGTCGGCGGCGGGATCGGCCGGCAGCACGTCGATCTCGGGACACATGGCCCGCGCTTCGGCGACACCCTGGCCGATATGAAACCCACGCCTTTCAGCGAAACCATCGAGCGCAACGAGACGCATTGCGCTCTTCACCTTGTCGGCGAAGACGACGGGCGGATGCTCAGGACGCCCGCGGGAAAGCCACGAGTTCCCCCAGCGCTTGCGCGCGACCCGATCGGCCGGAAGATGCGGAAAGGTGAGCGACAGAATGCGCTGGTTCTGGATCTGCCGCAGCAGCGGCTGGTAGGGGCTCGACGGGGTAAAGGCGGCGGTCATGGGGGTTCCACTCCAGGAAGAAGCCGAGCGGCGCAGGAGCCCTGCTCTTCTCGGCAATGACGTGAAAGACGGGATGGCCGATGCTGCCGCGAAGCATCGATCCATCCGGTAGCGGTCGCTCGCGCGCCGGCGCCGGCTCGACGAGGAAGCGGAAGAAGGCGCTGCTCGCCTCCTCGTGTCCGGATTGGCGCAGAAGCAGAAGGGGGACGTGGCCAGCGCGCGAGCGCACATGCAGGCGTCGGCTCTCGCTGAGTGCCAGGGCGGCCGGGTTGCCGCGAATTTCAAGGATGACGGCACAGAAGCTCGGCACGGAAAGCGCGGCCTCGGCGATCCAGAGCGCATCCTTTATCGTGCGTGGCAGGCTGAAGACGAGGCCGCGGACATCGAGACCAAAGGCCTTCAGACCCAACCCATAGGGCATGCCCGCCTCGGTGGAAGCCATCGACTGGCTGATCCAGAGAACGGGGGCGGCCGGCTCGCCCTTTTCAAGCCGCGCCCGTTGACAGAGCACGCTGAGTGCTGCGGCAAAACCGGCGGCTGCACCGGCATCGCGCGTCTCGGCATTGCGGATTTCCGTCATGCCTTCGAGCGGCAGGCCGCCTTCGAGAAGGTCGTCCAGATCGGGAACGCCGAGCGCCAGCGCCTTGCGGCCAGGCTCGTCTTCTTCCCGTTGACGGAAGCCGCCGGGATCGGCCGCCTTGGCGGCGCGCACGACGCCCGGAAGCCGACGGTTTTCGATCCTGGCTATGGTTTCTCGGAGCGAAAGTACCGTCTCCCGCTGCACGGCTGTGTCGGCCATGACGGTCAACTCCCATCAGAATGTTCATGTTATGTTCTATTAGATTCCAGAGCTTCCTAAATGAGTCAACAGCCAATTCTAAGAATTTATTCCTGTCTCTGTGGTCAAGGAATTCAACACTCGAAAAACAAAGGCAAAATCGCTATATGGAGGGCAACAAGGAGTGCCTATGGCCCGCATTGACCAGACCGATGATTGGCGGGAACGCCACGCACCGACGCTTACCACTTTCGAGCAGCTTGCGCTGGAGGCCTATGGCCACCTGCCGCAGGAATTCCGCCAGCTGACGACCGACCTTATCATCGAAGTTGCCGACTTCCCGAGCGACGACGTTTTCGAGGACATGGCGCTGGAAACGCCTTTCGACCTGCTCGGCCTCTTCGAAGGCCGCGGCATCAGCGAACGCTTCACCATGGAAACCGGCCAGTTTCCGAACCGCATCACCCTCTACCGCCGCCCAATCATCGACTATTGGGCGGAGAACGAGGAGACGCTGGGTGACATCATCACCCACGTGCTGATCCACGAGATCGGCCACCATTTCGGCCTCTCCGACGACGACATGGAACGGATCGAGGCCAGCGTCGAGCACGTCGGCGGCTGACACTTCATTTGCCTATCATCGCGCGGTGAGGGCCGCCCCTCATCCGCACGGTGAGGAAGCCTCTCATCCGCCTGCCGGCACCTTCTCCCCGCAGGCGGGGCGAAGGAAACTCGCGATACGCATCCCAATCGGAGCACGACCGATTCCAGAAAGCAGGCCTCACACGCCGATTGTGAGCATCAACCGCGTCCCCTCGCCCCGCCTGCAGGGAGAGGTTAGTCCTCGGGCTAAACCCGAGGAGAGGGGCAAACCTGCGCGACGGCAAACAGCCTCGACTACTGCTCCGACAGCTTGATATCCGGGGTGTATTCCTTGCCTTCGACCTCCTTCACCACCGCCTGGCCGCACTGCATGTGCTGCGTGTCGGCATTGAAAGCATAGGTGGGCGAGCCATGCAGGCTCCAGCCCTGGTTTAGCGCCGCCGTCACCTTGTGGCAGAAGGAAGCGTCGTCAGGGCCGGTCAGGAAGCGGAAGAGTTTCAAGATCTTGTCTTTCGTTTTTCGATGAGGTCCGCCTTGGCGGCAAGCGTGACGGCCTGGTCGAGGTGCAGCCGCTCGACCATCCGCCCGCTGAGGTTGATGACGCCCTTGCCGGCGTTTTCGGGCAGCGCGAAGGCGGCGATGATCGCGCGCGCCTCGTCGACGGCGATCTGATCGACGCCGAAGCGCTCGTTCGCCGGGCCGATCTGCGCTGGATGGATCAGCATTTTGCCGTCATAACCCATGTCGCGGCCCTGCCGGCATTCCTCGTCGAAACCGGCACCATCGCGGAAATCGTTGAACACGGCGTCGATGACATCGAGCCCGCCGCCGCGCGCGGCAAGCAGGATCTGCATCAGCCAGGGGATGAGATAGGGCCGGCCCGGACGATCCGGAACGCCGGTCTCCTTGCGCAGGTCGTTGAGGCCGACGACGAAACAATCGAGCCTGCCACTGAAGGTACGGCCGGCCTCGGCGATTGCCGGCGCGTTGATCACCCCGCGTGGCGTCTCGATCATTGCCCAGAGGCGCAGCGTCTCCGGCGCATCGTTCTCGTCGAGCCAGTCGGCCGCCGCCTGGATATCCGCCGGGCTTTCGACCTTCGGCAACAGGATGGCGTCGGGATTGGCCGCAAGCGCCGCAGCAAGATCGCCCTGACCATAGTCGGAGCCGATCGCATTGATGCGAATGACAATCTCGCAATCCGGCCGGCTCGCCGTCAGATACTGCACCAGCGCCGCACGCGCTTCCACCTTGCGCTCGGGCGCTACCGCATCCTCGAGATCGAAGATCGCGACATCCGTCGCGAGTTCCGCGACCTTGGCAAGCGCGCGGGCATTGTCGGCCGGCACGCAAAGCACCGAGCGGCGCAGGCGTACAGGGTGATGTTCGCTCGATTTGTTCATGCTTCAGTTGTGCCCGCCTTTGCCGCGTTCCGCAAGACGAGGCGAACCGCCGCACCCCTTTCGAAAGCCCGCCTCTTGCAAGTCCGAAGGCGCGCCCCCACATCGCCATCAGAAAGGTGACGATTATGCAAAGCATTCGCTCTGTTCTCTTTACGGCCGCAGCCCTGACCATCACGTTCGCGGCCTTTGTGCTTACCGCCTCGCTGGCGCTGGCACTGGCCGGCATCGCCGCCGTCGTCGTGGTCGGCAGCGCCATTGCCACCCGGCTGAATTTCAGGCCTGCCCGCGCCACCGCGCGCCCGGCTGCCGCAGGTGCGGCCCAGGGCCAGCGCGAGATGCGCATCTGGAACGACGGCCGCGGCACGATCATCGACCTCTGATCCCCCTGGGTGTCGAAATCGATCCCTGGGCGTCGGAATCGATCCCCGGCGATCATTGCAATCGGGCCGATCCGTGATCGGCTCGAACCCTGTTGGCGGCCTTGAAAAACGTCATGGCTGCGATTTTTTTTCGACCCCATGTCGGATCGGAGATTCCATGTCCGTCCTTGAGGCAGGCCAGCACGGTCCTGGCTCTTCGAACAGGATGGAGAACGATATGGATACCCAGACGCAGCAGCCGGCACCGGTCCTCAACGGCCTTCTGCCCTATCTTCAGGTCGATGGCGCCGCCAAGGCGTCCGAATTCTACCAGCGCGCCTTCGGGGCCAAGGAAGTGGGCCGGCACCCGCTCGACGAGCAGGGCCGCACGATGCACATCCACCTCTATGTCAACGGCAGCTCGCTGATGCTCGCCGATGCCTATCCGGAATACGGTCATCCGCTGGAAAAGCCGCAGGCCTTCACCCTGACGCTCACCGTCGACGACATCGATGCCTGGTGGGACCGTGCGGTTGCCGCCGGCACCGAGGTGGTCATGCCGATCGAGGTGATGTTCTGGGGCGACCGCTACGGCCAGCTCCGCGATCCCTTCGGCGTTCTCTGGGCCATGAACAGCCCGGTGAAGGCAAGCTAAGTCCCTGCAGACAATCGAGATCCGGACGAAGCTCTCGCCGGGCGGGCATTTTCACCCGCCCGGCGAAGCGCATTTGAACAGATTTTCCTTCATTTCGGCGCAAAACTCATCTAAACGCTAGCGCAACATTCTTCTGAAATCGAAGGCCTGAAGTTATGGAAAAATTCGTCAAGCTCACCGGTGTCGCCGCCCCCCTCCCCGTCGTCAACATCGACACGGACATGATCATTCCGAAGGACTACCTGAAGACGATCAAGCGCACCGGCCTTGGCAAGGGCCTCTTCGCCGAAGCCCGCTACAATGAAGACGGCTCGGTCAACCCGGACTTCGTGCTCAACAAGCCGGCCTACCAGAACGCCAGCATTCTCGTTGCCGGCGATAACTTCGGCTGCGGCTCCTCGCGCGAGCATGCTCCGTGGGCGCTGCTCGACTTCGGCATCCGCTGCGTGATCTCCACGTCCTTTGCCGACATCTTCTACAACAACTGTTTCAAGAACGGCATCCTGCCGATCGTCGTCAGCCAGGCTGACCTCGACAAGCTGATGGACGACGCCTCGCGCGGCTCCAACGCCATCCTCTCGGTCGACCTGGAATCCCAGGAAATCACCGGTCCGGACGGCGGTTCGGTCAAGTTCGAGGTCGACGCCTTCAAGCGTCACTGCCTCTTGAACGGCCTCGACGACATCGGCCTGACGCTGGAAAAGGCAACCGCCATCGACAGCTTCGAAAAGACGGTCGGCGCCGCGCGCCCCTGGGCATAAAACGAAGATATGGCGCGCAAGCTCATCTCCTCGGGCTCGCCCTTCGAAAAGACGGCAGGCTATTCGCGTGCCGTCGCGATGGGTGACTGGTGCTTCGTCTCCGGAACGACCGGCTATGACTACGCCACCATGACCATGCCCGAGACGGTGGAAGAGCAGGCGCGCAATTGCCTGAAGACGATCGAGGGCGCGCTGAAGGAAGCGGGCTTCTCGATGAAGGACGTGGTGCGCAACCACTATTACGTCACCGATGCCAGCTTCGCCGACCGGGTGTTCCCGATCTTCGGCGAAGTCTTCGGCGAGATCCGCCCGGCCGCAACGATGATCGTCTGCGACCTGATCCGCCCGGAAATGCTGATCGAGATCGAGGTCACCGCGCTTCGCGGCTGACCCCCCTGATCGCGCCCACCCTCAAAACGATTCCGATTTAAGCCATTATGCGATAGTCCATAGGGCATGACTTCGCCTGACTTACGCTGAACCGGAAGACGCCCATGCAATTTCAAGGCACCGCCGACTATATCGCCGACAAGGACCTGATGATCGCCGTCAACGCCGCGATCCGGCTGGAGCGGCCGCTGCTGGTCAAGGGCGAGCCCGGCACCGGCAAGACCGAGCTTGCCCGCCAGATCGCCGCCGCCCTTGGCCTCGAACTCATCGAATGGAGCGTCAAGTCGACGACCAAGGCACAGCAAGGCCTCTATGAATATGACGCCGTGTCGCGGCTGCGCGACAGCCAGCTCGGCGACGAGCGTGTCAACGAGGTCCGGAACTATATCCGCAAGGGCAAGCTCTGGCAGGCCTTCGAGGCCGATCGCCGCGTGGTGCTTCTGATCGACGAGATAGACAAGGCCGACATCGAGTTTCCGAACGACCTGTTGCAGGAGCTCGACCGCATGGAATTCCATGTCTACGAGACCGGCGAGATGATCGGCGCGCGTCACCGGCCGATCGTCATCATCACCTCCAACAACGAGAAGGAGCTGCCGGACGCGTTTCTGCGCCGCTGCTTCTTCCACTATATCCGCTTCCCCGATGCAGACACGCTCGCCCGCATCGTCGAGGTGCATTATCCCGGCATCCGCAAGACGCTGCTTTCGGCGGCGCTCGCCGCCTTCTACGACATCCGCCAGGTGCCGGGGCTGAAGAAGAAGCCCTCCACGTCAGAGGCGCTCGACTGGATCCGCCTGCTCGTCGCCGACGAGGTCGATCCGGCCGACCTCAGGGCCGATGCCAAGACCATGTTGCCGAAGCTGCACGGTGCGCTCCTGAAGAACGAACAAGACGTGCACCTCTTCGAGCGCCTCGCCTTCATGGCCCGCCGCGACGGATGAGGCCGGACGCGCACAAGGTCCTGATCTACGCCACCTGGCAGGACCGCCTGCTGGTCTTCGACGAGCCGGATTTCCCAGAGATCGAGCTGCAGGTGCCCGGCGGTACGATGGAACCAGGCGAAAGCCCGGAGACATCGGCTCAGCGGGAATTCATCGAGGAAACCGGGCTGACGCCGCCGGAAGCACTCACCCATCTCGTCACGCAGGACTACCACTACCCGAAGGACGGCAGGACGATCTGTCATCGGCGGCACTACTTCCACATCGCCCTTGCCGGCGAGCAACGGCAGACCTGGATACATCAGGAAATGACGCCCTTTGGCGGCGGTGACCCGATTCGCTTTCGTTTCTTTTGGCTCGGTATCGATCAGGCTGACCGCCGGCTGGGTTATGGCATGCGGGATGCTCTAAGCCTGCTGCAGACCAGCCCCTCTCCCTGACCCTCTCCCCGCGGGCGGGGAGAGGGGACGAGGACGACGGCTGCCCCCAAGCCGAGACGTGCCGACAGCGAACCCGGCTGCCAAGATGGGCCGAACGGTCGCTGAGCTTAGCTCGTGGAACGATCGGGTGCGGCAAGGCCGCTTCTCCCCGCCAGCGGGGAGAAGGTCGCGGCAGCGGGATGAGGGGCAGCCGCCCCCTACGCGAATCGTTTTTCTTGACCCCCGCGGCCCACTCGCGCTATCAAATTCTCCGTGGTGATTTGGCCGGCCGGCTTGCAGCCACGTTAAACAAGTCGCTAAAGGGCCGAGGAAAGTTGGATTTCCGAGGACCGGTCGCGATCAATCGCCGCCGGTTTTTTTGTATTGATCGAGTGGAAGCCCATGCCCATCAAGATTCCCGATACGCTGCCCGCCTTCGAAACCCTCGCGCATGAGGGCGTGCGGGTGATGACCGAGACCGTGGCGATCCGTCAGGATATCCGCCCGCTCCAGATCGGGCTCCTGAACCTCATGCCGAACAAGATCAAGACAGAGATCCAGATGGCGCGCCTGATCGGCGCTTCGCCGCTGCAGGTGGAACTGTCGCTGGTGCGCATCGGCGCTCACCGCGCCAAGAACACCTCGGAAGATCACCTGCTCTCCTTCTACGAGACCTGGGAAGAAGTGCAGGGCCGCAAGTTCGACGGTTTCATCATCACCGGCGCCCCGGTCGAGACGCTCGAATACGAAGACGTCACCTATTGGGACGAGCTGAAGCGCATCCTCGACTGGACCGAGACCAACGTGCATTCGACGCTCAACGTCTGCTGGGGCGCGATGGCGGCAATCTATCACTTCCACGACGTGCCGAAGTATCCGCTGAAGGAAAAAGCCTTCGGCGTCTATCGTCACCAGAACCTCAACCGCTCCTCCGTCTATCTCAACGGCTTCTCCGACGATTTCGCCGTCCCCGTTTCGCGCTGGACCGAAGTGCGCCGCGCCGACATCGACAAGGTGCCGAGCCTCGAAATCCTGATGGAATCGAAGGAGATGGGCGTCTGCCTCGTGCACGAGAAAAAGGGCAACCGGCTCTACATGTTCAACCACGTGGAGTATGATTCGACCTCGCTGTCGGACGAATACTTCCGCGACGTGGATGCGGGCGTGCCGATCAAGATGCCGCACGACTACTTCCCGCACAACGATTCGACCCTGCCGCCGCAGAACCGCTGGCGCAGCCATGCACATCTCTTCTTCGGTAACTGGATCAACGAGATGTACCAGACGACGCCCTACGATCTCGCGGAGATCGGCACCGGGAAAAGCTGAGGTCAGATGTTCATTCCCTTCTTCCTCGAACTCAAGGCAGCGAAGGTCCCGGTCACGCTCCGGGAATTCCTGTCCTTGATCGAGGGGATGGAGGCGGGCATCGCCACCTTCGACGTCGAAGCCTTCTACTATCTTGCGCGCACGGCACTGGTGAAGGACGAACGCCATATCGACCGCTTCGACCGGGTGTTCCAGCACTGCTTTTCGGGTCTCGAAGCAGTCAACCCGATGGAAGCGAGCGAAGAGGCCACCATCCCCGAGGATTGGCTGCGCAAGCTCGCAGAGAAGCATCTGAGCGAGGAAGAAAAACGCCTGATCGAGGCACTCGGCGGCTTCGACAAGCTGATGGAGACCTTGCGCCAGCGGCTGCAGGAGCAAAAGGGCCGCCATCAGGGCGGCTCGAAATGGATCGGTACCGCCGGCACCTCGCCTTTCGGCGCCTATGGCTACAATCCCGAGGGTGTGCGGATCGGCCAGGACCAGTCGCGCCACCGCCGCGCCGTCAAGGTTTGGGACCGGCGCGAGTTCAAGGATTATGACGACACGATCGAGCTCGGCACGCGCAACATCAAAGTGGCCCTGAAGCGGCTCCGGCGCTGGGTGCGCCAGGGTGCCGCCGACGAACTCGACCTCTCCGGCACGATCCGCGCCACCGCCGAACACGGCTATCTCGACGTGGTGACGCGGCCGGAGCGCCGCAATGCGGTGAAGCTTCTGATGTTCTTCGATATCGGCGGATCGATGGACGATCATATCCGCATCGTCGAGGAGTTGTTTTCAGCGGCTCGCAGCGAGTTCCGCCATATGGAGCATTTCTACTTCCACAATTGCGTCTACGAGGGCCTGTGGAAGGACAATCGCCGCCGCCGTGTCGACATTACCCGTACGACGGAAGTGCTGCGCACCTACGGCGGCGACTATCGCGCCATCTTCGTCGGCGACGCTTCGATGAGCCCCTATGAAATCAGCCACCCCGGCGGCTCGGTGGAGCACTGGAACGACGAGGCGGGCGCCCTCTGGCTCTCTCGTCTGACGGCACATTTTCCGCGCTCCATCTGGCTCAATCCCGTGCCCGAACAGCACTGGGGCTATACCCAGTCGATCACGATGGTGAAGGGCCTGTTCGAGGGACGAATGTTCCCCTTGACGCTCGCCGGCCTGCAGGAGGCGACCAAGCAGCTGTCGCGCTGACATGTCTGCCGAGAGGTCGCTATAGCACCTTGAATAGCTGGATGTTTTTGCTCTCAGGCCGGAGACGGCGCCAGGCCGCATTTAGTATGATTTTCCGGTTGCCGTGCCTTTGGAAATGACGCAGGTTGCTGCGATCGCACCGTTGCATGTTTCCTTGGATCCTAACCGAGCCAAGGACAAAACATGCAGCAATTCAAAAGTGTACGGCGACCTTTGTGCGTCTGGGGAGACGCGCAGCGCTGTAGTGGGAGCCAGCGGTGAATATGCATCAGAACACGGAAATCTTCGGCCACCTGCCATCCGGCGAGCCGGTCCATCGTGTGGTGCTCTCCGGTGGCGGCCTCACCGCCCATGTCTTGACCTGGGGCTCGGTGATCCAGGACCTGCGCCTGGAAGGCCATGGGCCGCCGCTGGTGCTCGGTTTCACCGATCTCGAAAGCTATCTCGCCCATTCGCCCTATCTCGGCGCCACGCCTGGACGCTGCGCCAATCGCATCGGCAACGGCCGCTTCACGCTCGATGGCGAGGCCTACCAGCTCGAACTGAACGAGAAGGGCGTCACGCATCTGCACGGCGGCAGCGACAATATCGGCAAGCGCAACTGGACGATCCTAAAGCAGACGCCCGACAGCATCACGCTCGCCATTACCGACCCGGATGGCCGCGCCGGTTATCCCGGCAACTGCAAGGTCACCTGCACCTACCAGCTGAAGCCCGGCGGCGTCTTGAGCGTCGTCTACGAGAGCGAAACCGACCAAGCGACGCTCGCCAATGTCTGCCAGCACAGCTATTTCAATCTCGACGGCAGCGCCGACGCCCTCGGCCACGACATCATGATCGCTGCCGACCATTATCTGCCCACCAGCGAACGCCAGGTGCCGACGGGCGAGATCCGCCCGGTCGAGGGCACTGCCTTCGATCTGCGGGAAATGACGCGGCTCAGCCGCCAGACCGAAGGCGAGCGTATCGCCTACGACCATAATTTCTGCCTTTCGAACGAACGCATGGCGAAACATTCGGTGGCGCTTGCTCGCAGCATCGATTCGGGTGTCACGATGGAAGTGCTGACGACCGAGCCCGGCGTGCAACTCTATACCGGCGCAAAGCTGAACATCCCCGTCCCCGGCCTCGAGGGCCGCCGTTACGGCGCCTTTGCCGGCTTCTGTCTCGAAACCCAGATCTGGCCGGATGCGGCCAACCACGCCGGCTTCCCGAACGCGGTACTTCGCCCCGGCGAGATCCGCCGGCAGGAGACGGACTACGTGTTCATGAAGAGCTGAGCGCGGAAACGGCGACCGGCTTTACCAACAAAGGCAAAATGCAAAAGGAGCCGTCTCGGCGGTCCGAACCACATGGTGCGGACGGCACTATCGGCGCATGGAATGCCTGACGGCAAATGCCGTTTCATTCCAGAAATGACTGTGAAATGAAGTGGTTGGGAGAAATTGGAGCGGGTGAGGCGATTCGAACGCCCGACCCCAACCTTGGCAAGGTTGTGCTCTACCCCTGAGCTACACCCGCTCATCATCCAAGGTCCGGGGGTAGTCGGTGGACCGTGGCGTCGGCGCTGTCTTGCGGCGACGGGCGGTATATGGCCTAAGCGATTTTGGAATGCAACAGGGAAATGACGAGAAATCGAATATTTTTTTGGACACCCTTCGCAAAGCCCGGAAATGCCGCGTTTTCGGCCGGCCTCGCCGCCTGTGAGATTGCGTCCTGACGGCCTTCTCCCCTAAAGCAGAGACGAAACGAACGCCGTGGGGATGAGAATCATGCGTGAATCACAGCCGAAAACCGCCGAAGACCTCTTCAATTTTCTCGATGGACTTGGAATCGAGTATAAGACGAAGAACCACGCTCCGGTTTTCACCGTGGCCGAATCGGTGGCGCTTCGTGACGAGATGCCCGGTGGCCACACGAAAAACCTCTTCGTGAAGGACAAGAAGGACAACTATTTCCTGCTCACCGTCGAGGAGCACGCGACGGTGGACCTGAAGACCGTGCACCAGGTGATCGGCGCGGCAAGCAAGGTATCCTTCGGCAAGCCGGAGAAGCTGATGGAGTATCTCGGCGTCATTCCGGGGGCCGTAACCGCCTTCGGCGCGATCAACGACACCGGGGGCAACGTCAAGGTCATCCTCGACGAGGCGCTGATGACGTTCGATATCGTCAACTGCCACCCGCTTTCCAACGACGCAACGACCTCGATCGCTTCGAAGGATCTGTTGCGCTTCATGGAAGCGACCGGACACGAACCGCTTGTCTTGAAAGTCACGGCCTGACATACGATCTTTGGCGCGAATGCAGTAAGCTGGCGGACGAGCCGGCGAGGAGAGAAGAATGACGGGCAGCGACAATCCCTATGCAGGGTCTTTCGGCACTCAGATGACGGCTTCGGCCTCCTTCGGCCAGCCGGCGCCGGCGGCCGCGTCGGGCGGTGACCTGATCAAGGAAACCACCACTGCCAACTTCACCAAGGACGTGCTCGAAGCCTCCAGGCAGCAGCCCGTTCTCGTCGATTTCTGGGCGCCCTGGTGCGGTCCCTGCAAGCAGCTGACCCCTGTCATCGAAAAGGTGGTCACGGAAGCCGCAGGCCGCGTCAAGCTCGTCAAGATGAACATCGACGATCATCCCTCGATCGCCGGCCAGCTCGGCATCCAGTCGATCCCGGCCGTCATCGCCTTCGTCGGCGGACGCCCGGTCGACGGCTTCATGGGCGCAGTTCCGGAAAGCCAGATCAAGCAGTTCATCGAAAAGATCGCCGGTCCCGCCGTTGACGACAGCAAGGCCGAGATCGAGGCGGTTCTCGCCGACGCCAAGGCGCTCATCGATGCCGGCGATGCCGAGAACGCCGCCGGCCTCTATGGCGCCGTGCTGCAGGCCGACCCGGAAAATGTCTTGGCGATCGCCGGCATGGTCGATTGCATGATCGCGCTCGGCCAGCTTGCCGAGGCCCGCGAGGCGCTGTCCAGCCTACCGGAAGATCTTGCCAAGGATGCCGGCATTGCCGCCATCGGCAAAAAGCTCGACCAGATCGAGGAAGCCCGCAAGCTCGGCGATCCCAACGAGTTCGAACGGCGCCTCGCCGCAAACCCCGATGATCACGAGGCGCGCGTGCTGCTCGCCAAAATCCGCAACGTCGAGGGCGACCGGATGGCTGCGGCCGACCATCTGCTCACGATCATGAAGCGCGACCGGGCTTACGACGACGACGGCGCGCGGCGCGAGCTGCTTTCGTTCTTCGAGGTTTGGGGCCCGAAGGATCCGGCAACCATCGCCGCGCGACGCAAGCTCTCGTCGATCCTGTTCTCCTGAGCCGTCAGACATGTTTTTGAAAGGGGCGCTATCTGCGCCCCTTTTCGTAAGCGGATCCGATCACGATCCATCTTCACCTGTGAAGATCGACGGGCTCGTCCCTTGAGATTTTCAAGCAGCGCACCATCTTTTGATCTGGTTGACCACGCTTCCTTGGCGGGGCAAAGCGAATACCGGCAGGGTCTATCGGAAATGCACGTCGGAAATGCACGCTATCTCGGTCCGAAGGACTTGCCGGAGATCATTCCGGTGTTTCCGCTGACCGGTGCATTGCTGCTTCCCGGCGCCCAGCTTCCCCTCAACATCTTCGAGCCGCGCTACCTCGCCATGCTCGATGACGCCCTTTCCGGCAACCGCCTGATCGGCATCGTACAGCCGTCCTTCTGCGAGGGCCGCAACGACACCGCCACCGGACCGATGCAGGCGCTCTGCGAGGTCGGCTGCATCGGCCGCATCACCTCCTTTGCCGAGACCGGCGACGGCCGCTACATCACCTCGCTCACAGGCGTCTGCCGCTACCGGCTGTTTTCGGAAGTCGGGGGCACCCGCGGCTACCGTCGCTTCCGTATCGGCCCCTTCGCGGCAGATCTCGAAAACCGCGACGACGAGACCCTCGTCGACCGGGCAGCGCTTCTGGCCGCCTTCAAGGCCTATCTCGAAGCCAACAAGCTGAAAGCCGACTGGGAAAGCGTCGAGCGGGCGAGCAACCGCACGCTCGTGAACTCCATGGCGATGATGTCGCCCTATGGCCCGGCGGAGAAACAGGCGCTGCTCGAGGCTCCCGATCTCAAGACCCGCGCCGAAACCCTGATCGCCATCACCGAAATCGTGCTTGCGCGCGACTTCGGCGATATGGACAGCATTTTGCAGTGAGCAACGGATAGATGGATATCAACGCCAGCAAGGTCGATCCGAAACTGCTCGAACTGCTCGTCTGCCCGCTGACCAAGGGACGCCTCAGCTATCACGCCGAAGCCAATGAACTGATCTCGGAAAAGGCGCGCCTCGCCTATCCCATCCGCGACGGCGTACCGATCATGCTGATCTCGGAAGCACGCAAGATCGAGGATTGAGGGCCGCGTCGGCCCGTTACCCGTAGAGTTCTCGACTGCCCCTCATCCGGCCTGCCGGCCACCTTCTCCCCGCAAACGCAGCGAGGCGTCCCCTCTCCCATCCTGCGAGGAGAGGGCTAGTCCTCGGGTTTAACCCGAGGAGAGGGGCAACCCCAGCCGTAAAGCCTCAGATCGGCTGACCCGACAACAACCGCGGATCGGTCTCCCCGGCAATACCGGCCGCCTGGCGGATAAAGAAGCTCTTGAGAGATGGCAGCCGGTCGACGAGGCCCAGGCCGAAATCCCTGGCGATCCGGACCGGGGTGATGTCGTTGGAAAACAGCCGGTTGAGCACGTCGGTCGTAACACCCATGCGGAACGTGTCGAAACGCCGCCAGCTCTGGTAGCGCTCAAGCACCGCGAGCGAACCGATGTCGAGCCCGAGACGATCCGCCTCGACGATGGTTTCGGCAAGTGCTGCCACATCCTTGAAGCCGAGATTGAGCCCTTGCCCCGAGATCGGGTGAATGCCATGGGCGGCGTCACCGGCAAGCGCGAAGCGTGGTTTCACGAAATCGCGGGCAAGCGTCAGGCCGAGCGGAAAGGCCCGCCGTCCGCCGACCACCTTCAGGTGACCAAGCTTGTGGCCGAAGCGGCGCTCCAGTTCTTCCTCGAACAGGAAATCGTCGCCCTTGACCAGGCGTTCGGCGTCCTCGGTGCGCTCGGTCCAGACCAGTGACGAGCGATTGTTCTTGAGCGGCAGGGTGGCGAAAGGCCCGGCCGGCAGGAAATGCTCCTCCGCCGTGCCCTCGTGCGGCCGCTCATGCTCGACGGTGGTGACGATGCCGGACTGGCCATAGTCGAATTCGACGGTCTTGATGCCGGCGGCATCGCGCAGCTTGGAGCGCACGCCGTCACAGGCAACCAAAAGACGGGCCTCCAGTTCTTCGCCGCCGGCAAGCGTAACGGCAACTGCGTGGTCGCCGCTCTTGAAGCTCTCGACCATGGTCGACTGGCGATTGACCACGCCGAGCGCCGAGCAGGCACCGCGCAGTGCGCCGACCATCGCCGTATTAGGCACCATATGGGCAAACGGACGACCCTCGCCGCCGTCACCGTCGAAGGTCAGGAACACAGGCCGCACCGGATCGGCCGCCTTCGAATCGGTAATCACCATGCGGCGGATCGGCTCGGCCTCCGGCGCGATCTCATCCCAGACGCCAAGCACGTCGAGCATGCGCTCGGCCGCGGACGCAACGGCGGAAGCGCGCTGGTCCTTCTTCCAGGCGCCTTCCGGCGCGCCGTCGATCACCATCACGTCGAGATGAGGCGCCGCCTTCTTCAGCGAAACCGCGAGCGAAAGGCCGACATAGCCGCCACCGGCAATCAAGACATCGAGCATCGGCTTTCTCCGTCGCACTTGAGCATCGTTTTATGTCTATATAGATCAATGCCATCGACGTTCCTACCATCGGAGAAAGCCGAAATGTCGCGCCCCACCGAGACCTCCACCCCCATGGATGCGCTGCTGGCCATTCTCGATCTCGAAAAGCTCGAGGAAAACCTGTTCCGCGGCCGTAGCCCGCAGGTCGGCTGGCAGCGCGTCTTCGGCGGCCAGGTGATCGGCCAAGCGCTGGTGGCAGCGCAGCGAACCGTTGATGAGGGGCGTTACGTGCATTCGCTGCACGCCTATTTCATGCGGCCGGGCGATCCTTCCGTACCTATCATCTATGAAGTCGACCGCATCCGCGACGGTTCGAGCTTCGCCACCAGGCGGGTGGTCGCCATCCAGCATGGCAAGGCGATCTTCTCCATGTCCGCCTCTTTCCAGTATGACGAAGATGGTTTCGACCACCAGATCGACATGCCTGATCTCGCCATGCCCGAGACGCTTCCGGGCGAACAGGAACTCAAAGAGAAGTTTCTCGTCCACGCGCCCGAAGCAATCCGGCGCTATTGGGAAAGGCCGCGGCCGATCGAGATCCGGCCGGCGTCGCTGCAGCACTATTTTACCCGCAACGACGGCAAGCCGATCCAGGACGTCTGGGTCAAGGCGGTCGGCACCGTTCCCGACGAGCGCCATATCCAGGCAGCGATCCTTGCCTATCTCTCCGACATGACCCTGCTCGACACCTCGCTCTATGCGCACGGCACTTCGGTCTTTGACCGGAACCTGCAGGTGGCGAGCCTGGATCACGCCATGTGGTTCCACCGCCCCTGCAAGATGGACGACTGGCTGCTCTATACCCAGGACAGTCCGAGTGCACATGGTGCCCGCGGGATGACCAGAGGCAGCCTTTTTACGCGTTCCGGTGTGCTGATCGCCTCTGTCGCCCAGGAAGGGTTGATCCGGAAAAAGGCATCTGAATAGGAAATAAGCAGAATCTTCGTTCTGCCTATTTTTTAATCTTATAAAGTGACGATTTTTTGATGCGCCGCAGCAATCGTGCTGCGGCTTTCTTTTTTTCTATTTGTTTTCATTACCTTAAGTCGAGCGTCAGAATCTGGCACGCCCCTTGAATGTCATGGTTCGGTTGCACGGCGCTCTGGCGCTCCGCAGCAAGGAGAGACGGCCTCCGCCGGAGGCGAACAAGGATGAAACCAGATGAAAATTGTGATGGCCATTATCAAGCCGTTCAAGCTCGATGAGGTTCGCGAAGCCCTCACTGCTGTCGGCATCCAGGGCCTGACCGTGACCGAAGTCAAAGGCTACGGCCGCCAGAAGGGACATACCGAAATCTACCGCGGTACCGAATATGCCGTGAGCTTCCTGCCGAAACTGAAGGTCGAGATCGCCGTTCCTTCAGAACTCGTCGACAAGGCCGTTGAAGCGATCGCCGCAGCCGCCAAGACCGGCCAGATCGGCGACGGAAAGATCTTCGTCTACGCCATTGACCATGCGGTGCGCATCCGCACCGGCGAAACCGATTCAGAAGCGTTGTAAACCACGCCGTTCAGGGAGCACTACCTCGATGTCATCACTTAAGCTTTCCACCTCTCTTGGACGCCTGGGCGCAATGACCGCCGCCCTGCTTGCGCCGGCCGTGGCCTTCGCGCAGGAAGCGGCACCGGCGGCGGCCGCAGCCGCAGCCGTACCGGTGCCGGACAAGGCCGATACCGCCTTCATGTTCATCTCGACGCTTCTCGTCTTCTTCATGCTGATCCCGGGCCTCGCGCTGTTCTACGGCGGCCTGGTGCGCGCCAAGAACATGCTCTCGGTGCTGATGCAGTGCACCGTGATCGGCGCGACGATGATGATCGTCTGGGTCGTCTACGGATACTCCTTCGCCTTCGGCGGCTCGACCAGCCCTTATTTCGGCGGCTTCGCCAAGATGTTCCTCGCCGGCGTCACCACTGAGAGCACGTCGGCCACCTTCTCGGAAGGCGTCGTCATTCCGGAATACATCTTCATGCTGTTCCAGATGACCTTCGCGGCACTGACCCCGGCGCTGATCGTCGGCGCCTTTGCCGAGCGCATCAAGTTCTCCGCAGCCGTGCTCTTCTCGGTGCTCTGGGCGACCTTCGTCTACTTCCCGATCGCCCACATGGTCTGGGACGGCAACGGCCTGCTCTTCGGCATGGGCGCGCTTGACTTCGCCGGCGGCACCGTCGTTCACATCAATGCCGGCGTTGCTGGCCTGATCGGCGCGATCATGGTCGGCAAGCGCACCGGCTACGGCCGCGACATGATGGCACCGCACTCGATGACGCTGACGCTGGTTGGTGCTGCCATGCTCTGGTTCGGCTGGTTCGGCTTCAACGCCGGCTCAAACCTCGAAGCCTCGGGCGGCGCCATGCTCGCGACCGTCAACACCTTCCTTGCAACCGCAGCCGCCATTCTCTCCTGGTCGGCCGTCGAAACCTTCACCCGCGGCAAGGCCTCGATGCTGGGCGCCGCCTCGGGCATGATCGCCGGTCTCGTCGCCATCACGCCCGCCGCCGGCATTGCCGGCCCGATGGGCGCGATCGTCATGGGCGTGCTCGTCTCGCCGCTCTGCTACTTCTTCGTCTCTGTCGTGAAGAACAAGTTCCACTATGACGACACGGCAGACGTCTTCGGCGTCCACGGCGTCGGCGGCTTCTTCGGTGCGCTTGCCACCGGCATCTTCGCCTCCTCGTCGCTCGGCGGCATCGGTTATGCCGACGGCGTCACCATGGGCGGCCAGTTCATGACCCAGCTGACCGCGGTTGCCATCACCATCGTCTGGTGCGGCGTCGTCTCCGTCATCCTCTACAAGCTGGTGGACTCGATCGTCGGCCTGCGCGTCTCCGTCGAAGCCGAACGCGAGGGCCTCGACCTCTCGTCGCACGGTGAAGCCGCCTACCACAGCTAAGCGGATCGCGGCGCCGGCAATTCGGCGCCGCCTACAGTCCCGTCGCGATCCGCCCCACGCGGATCGCCCTTGGCCCGGATCGGAAGCTCCGGGCCTTTTTTCGTGCCGATCGGTCCGGCTGCGACTGCTATTTTAGCGCCAACTACGCATGGTTAATGTCGCATTAACCGTACACCGCTTAGGTTGATTCCATGGCGCGCAATGCGCCGTGAAGATCGAGACGGGCAGCAGGCAACATGAGCAGAAGCAATCCGGCAGCGCTTGACAGCCGTTCCAACCGGTTCGTGCTAACCACCTTCGTTTGGCGACAGATCGCGTCGCTGGCGGGCTTTGCGCTGTTCGGCGCATTGGCGCTGGCCGTCGCAGCGCTCTCGACATGGAACGTCGCCGATCCCAGCTTCTCCTACGCCACGTCACAAGCGCCGACCAACGTGCTCGGTTACACGGGTGCTGCCTTTGCCGACATCTTCATGCAGTTCTTCGGGCTGGCCAGCGTCGTCGCCCTCCTGCCGGCCGTCGCCTGGGCCCTGGTGCTGATCGGCGGCAAACGTTTCGACAAGGTCTTCAAGCGCCTCGGTCTCTGGTTCGTCGGCTCGGTGCTTGCCGGCGCAGCACTCAGCTGTGTTCCCGCCCCCATCACCTGGCCGCTGCCCAACGGCCTTGGAGGCGTCTTCGGCGACATGATCCTGCGCTTCCCCGCGCTCTTTACCGGCGCCTTCCCGACCGGCACGCTTGCGACCATTCTTGCCTGCATCTTCGCCGTCCCCGCCGCCTGGTGCCTGGTCTATAGCGCCGGCCTGATCGGCGTCAGCGACGAGGAGGAGGAAGAGGAAATTGCCGAGCCGACGCCGAGCAAGGCGCGCACCGTGCGCGACGAACTGGACGAGGACGACAGCGAAGGTCCCTTCACCCTGCTGATGGGCTCTTTTGCCCATATGCGCTACACCATGCACGCGCGCATGCGCCGCATTTTCGGCATGAGCGGCACCCGCGCCACGCCCAAGCGCCAGTACGACGAACCCTATGATTTCAACAACGACGAGTTCGGCACGCTGAACGAACCCGCCCGGCCGAAGCCGCTGGCCGCCGGCGACCGCATCGAGCCCTCGCTCGACCGCTCCGAGCGCCGCATCCTCACCCCGCCGCCGATCATGGCCGACGACGAGGATGACGACCTGCCCTTCGACATTGACGAGCGCCGCCCCGCCGGCATTCTGCCTGACGACGAAGACTACGATGCAGCCGCCGACTGGGCGCCGAAGGCGGCACCGCCGAAGCAGGGCCTGCCCAAGGGCGGCTCGCGCGTTTCGACGCCTGCTCCTCGCCCGAAGACGGGCCAGCGCGTCGAGCGCGAAGCCCAGCGCTCCTTCGTCGACGACAACGATGGCGACTTCACGCTGCCGCCGATGCATTTCCTTGCCGAGCCGAAAAACGTCGGTCGCGACGCCTCGCTCTCGCCCGATGCGCTGGAGCAGAACGCCCGCATGCTCGAAGGCGTGCTTGAAGATTTCGGTGTCAAGGGCGAGATCATCCACGTTCGCCCTGGCCCGGTCGTTACCCTCTACGAACTGGAACCGGCGCCGGGCATCAAGTCCTCCCGCGTCATCGGCCTTGCCGACGACATCGCCCGCTCGATGAGCGCGATCGCCGCGCGCGTCGCCGTCGTTCCCGGCCGCAACGCCATCGGCATCGAACTGCCGAACCAGCGGCGCGAAACCGTCTATCTGCGCGAACTCATCGGCTCGCGCGATTTCGAGACCTCCAAGGCCCGCCTTGCCATGGCGCTCGGCAAGACGATCGGCGGCGAGCCCGTCGTCGCCGATCTCGCCAAGATGCCGCATCTGCTCGTCGCCGGCACCACCGGTTCGGGCAAATCGGTCGCGATCAATACCATGATCCTGTCGCTGCTCTATCGGCTGAGCCCCGATCAGTGCCGCCTCATCATGATCGACCCGAAGATGCTCGAACTTTCCGTCTATGACGGCATCCCGCACCTGCTTTCGCCGGTTGTGACCGACCCCAAGAAGGCGGTCGTCGCACTGAAGTGGACGGTGCGCGAGATGGAAGAGCGCTACAAGAAGATGTCGAAGATCGGCGTGCGCAACATCGACGGCTTCAACAGCCGCGTCGAGCAGGCGCTTGCCAAGGGCGAACAGATCACCCGCACGGTGCAGACCGGCTTCGACCGCCAGACCGGCGAAGCCATGTACGAGACGGAAGAATTCGATCTGGCGCCAATGCCCTACATCGTCGTCATCATCGACGAAATGGCCGACCTGATGATGGTCGCCGGCAAGGACATCGAGGGCGCAGTGCAGCGGCTCGCCCAGATGGCCCGCGCCGCCGGCATCCATGTCATCATGGCGACGCAGCGCCCCTCGGTCGACGTCATCACCGGCACGATCAAGGCCAACTTCCCGACCCGCATCTCGTTCCAGGTGACCTCGAAGATCGACAGCCGCACCATCCTTGGCGAACAGGGCGCCGAACAGCTGCTCGGCATGGGCGACATGCTCTACATGGCCGGCGGCGGCCGCATCCAGCGCGTCCACGGCCCCTTCGTCTCCGACACCGAGGTCGAAGAAGTCGTCGCCTACCTGAAGACGCAAGGCGTACCGCAATATCTCGATGCCATCACCGAGGATGACGACGAGGATGGCGAGGGCGGCGGCCCGGCCGGCACCTTCAATCTCGCCGATTCCGACGATCCTTACGACCAGGCGGTTGCGGTCGTCCTGCGCGACGGCAAGGCCTCGACTTCCTACGTGCAGCGTCGCCTCGGGATCGGTTACAATCGTGCCGCATCGCTGATCGAGCGCATGGAGCAGGAAGGCATCATCGGCCCGGCGAACCACGCCGGCAAACGCGAGATCCTCGTTCCGACCGAAGAGTAAGTCACCGGACGACAGGGCAATTCCCGCAGATTCGCGTGAGGCGAATGCATTGATAGAAAAGACGCCCGGCGGATGCGGGCAGAGGCCCTGCATAAAGGGTCAAACCGGTAACAGTCATGTGAGAGCGCGAGCGAAAAAGCTCGAAAATGGCGCCTTGAAGGCGCCGCACTTGCGCTCCAGATGATTCGTAAATGAAGGAGACCGAGATGACAGAGACTAAGACTGGCGAGCGCAACCACCCGGTGATGTCGCGCCGCCTCTTCGTGTGCGGGCTTGCGGCACTTGGCGGCATCGGCGGCACCGGTCTCGACCTCGGCCAGGCCTTTGCCCAGGCCCCGAGCGCTGCCCAGAAGATCGCCGACCATTTCTCCTCGGTGAAGACCATGGCCGGCGAATTCGTCCAGTTCGGCCCGCGCGGCGAGCAGACCGGCGGCAAATTCTATATCCGCCGCCCCGGCCGCATCCGCTTCAACTACGAGGCCCCCTCGCCGATGCGCGTCATCGCCGACGGCAAGTCCGTCGTCATCGGCAACATGAAGCTCAAGACCTGGGACATCTATCCGCTGTCGAAGACTCCGCTCAACCTGCTGCTCAGCGAGAGGATCGACCTGACCGGCAAGATGGTGCGCGACGTCAAGGAAGAGTCCGACCTCATCACCATCGTGCTTGGCGACCGTTCGATCTTCGGCGATTCGACCATCACCATGATGTTCGACCCGAAGACCTACGATCTGCGCCAGTGGACCATCACCGACGCGCAGAAGAAGGACACCTCGGTCATGATCTTCAATGTCAAGACCGGTATGGCGCTGGACGACAAGGTCTTCCAGATCCCCTATGACGAGGTCCGCAACAAGCGCGGCGGCTGAGCGACATCATGCGCCAAGCCGACCTTCGCGCGTCCATAGGACGCGCGGTTTTTAGTGCGGCCTCGTTCAGGCATTCCTTGTCCCGGCGCGCCGGACCTGCTTAAAGCTCGGGTCAAACATCCATCCCGAGCCGGCCTTCCCTTCGCGAGCGTCCGGCCCCAGCCGATCAGGGAATGACGCATGGCCCTTTCCGTCGCCACTTGGAACATCAACTCCGTTCGCCTGCGCATGCCGCTGGTCGAGCATCTGCTGCAGACTTGGCAGCCTGACATCCTCTGCCTGCAGGAAACCAAGTGCCCGAACGACCAGTTTCCCTCCAAGCCCCTGAAGGCGCTCGGCTACAATCATATCGAGATGCACGGCCAGAAGGGCTATCACGGCGTGGCGACGATCTCGCGCCTGCCGCTGCATGAGCTTAGCGATCGCCGCGACTATTGCGGCATCGGCGACGCCCGCCATCTCTCGGTCGTTTTCGAAGCCGGCGGCAAGAAGATCCGGCTGCATAATTTCTACGTGCCTGCCGGCGGCGACGAGCCGGACCGCACCATCAATCCGAAATTCGGCCACAAGCTCGATTTCGTCGAGGAGATGAAGCTGCTGCACGCCGAAGCCGAAGCCGGCATTTCCTCGATCCTCGTCGGCGACCTCAATATCGCGCCGCTGGAAGACGACGTCTGGTCGCACAAGCAGCTCCTGAAGATCGTCAGCCATACGCCGGTCGAAACCGAGGGGCTGACCACGGTCATGAACGGCGGCGGCTGGGTCGACCTGATGCGCCAGCACACGCCATCCCCGACCAAGCTTTACACCTGGTGGAGCTACCGGGCGAAGGACTGGGAAGCTGCCGACCGTGGCCGCCGGCTCGACCATATCTGGTCGTCCGCCGACCTCGCGCCGGCGCTCAAAAACGTCGATATCCTGCGGGAAGCGCGCGGCTGGGAGCGCCCCTCAGACCACGTGCCCGTCATCGCGCACTTCGACATCTAGGACGTCATTTTCTGGGCGGCGGCACGCGCCTTCGGCGCCCGCCGTTCCATCAAGAAAAACATGACTAAAAGAATCATATTTTTCTTGATGCGCATTTCCAAACGGACTATCCCTCTTGTCGGGCGGCGGGGACACCGCCTCCGATGGCCGCTCAGCCGTCGTTTTCACTGATATTCGGGTGCTTTGCTCTGGCTTTGGCCGGAGGGTTTTCGTGCGCCCGCAAGAGGGCCAGAGATGCCAAAGACCTTGCCGACCACCTTCCTGCGCGCCTCGCGCCGCGCGCTGTCCGCGACCACCGTGCTCGCCGCAAGCGCTGTCGCCGTGATCCTTTCGCCGACAGCGACCCATGCGCAATCGGCCGAAAGCCAGAAGACCACCCGTCTGGAAAAGATAGAAGCGACGGCCGGCAAGGCAGCTGCGACGATCGCCGAGGATAACGACACGATCGTGCCGACACGCAACGTCTCGGCGCTGAAGACCGACACCCCGCTGATCGAAACGCCCCGCTCGGTCTCGGTGGTCACGCGCAAGGAGCTCGAAGAACGCGGCGTGCAGGACATGATCCAGGCAACGCGTTATGCCGCCGGCGTCACGACCGGCGCCTTCGGCTTCGATCCGCGTTTCGACCAGATCTATATCCGCGGCTTCGAGACGACGACGACCGGCGATTTCCGTGACGGCCTGCGCCAGCCCTACATGAACTACGGCACCTTCCCGACGGAGGTCTACGGCCTCGAGCGGATCGAGATCCTGAAAGGTCCGGTCTCGGTCATGTACGGTGCTGCCGGCGCCGGCGGCATCGTCAACCGCATCTCGAAGATGCCGGAGGAGGAGCCCCACCGCGAGGTCGAGCTGCAATATGGCACGATCGGTCGCGCCCAGGCCGCCTTCGATGTCGGCGGACCGGTAACGGCTGACGGCGACGTCCTCTATCGCATCGTCGGGCTTCTGCGAAACGGCGAGACCAACTACGACGTTGCCGACGATCGTTACCTGCTGCAGCCCTCCTTCACCTGGAAGCCGGACGAAGGCACGTCGTTGACGGTCTACGGCCTGGGGCAGAAGGGCGAAAGCGACGCCAGCCCGCGGGTGCTCGAGCATGAGGGCCGGCTGCTGCGCTACAGCGACCCGGACTATGACTACCAGAAGGTCGGGCAGGTCCAGGCCGGTTACAAGTTCGAGCACGAGTTCGACAACGGCCTGACCTTTCGCCAGCACGGCCGCGTCAGCGATCTGGACCTCAAGGCCCGTTACCTGCAGTTCGGGACGGAGGTCGCGCCCGGCGTCTTTGACCGCTCGCCCGTCGCCATCAAGGACGACCAGCGCGCCTACCAGATCGACAACCAGCTCGAAGCCAACTTCGACACCGGTGCGGCCTCGCACACACTGCTGACCGGCCTCGATTACACCTGGATCACCTCGGACTTCGGCCTCGGCTTCGGCGCCGTCGATCCGGCCTATCGCTTCGATCTCAACAACCCGACCTTCGGCGTCGGCGGTCCGACGCCAGCACTTACCAGCTTCAGCGGGCGGGACCTGCGGCAGACGGGCATCTATGTCCAGGATCAGCTGGAGGTAGGCAACTGGCGCGCCATTGGTGGCCTTCGCTACGACTGGGTCGACCAGACCAGCACCAACAAGAACACCGGCGTCGTCGATCGCAAGGACGATGGCGAGCTCACCGGACAGGCCGGCCTGCTCTACCTCTTCGACAACGGCATCGCGCCCTATGCCAGCTACAGCACCTCCTTCGTGCCGCGCACAGAGCTTTCGGCCGATGGCCGCGTGCTCGATCCGACGACCGGCGAGCAGGTCGAACTGGGCGTGAAGTACCATCCGGAAGGCGAAGCCTATTCACTGAGCGCGGCCTATTACCGGATCGTCGAAAGCGGCGCGCCGCAATACGTGTCCGACCCGTCCCTTCCCGTCGGCTACTACTACAAGTCGGCCGGCGAGGTGACGACCAATGGTTTCGAGGTGGAAGGACGCCGGGAGTTCGACAACGGCCTGAGCTTCATCGCCGCCTACAACTACAACGACGCTGAAATCACCGGAAACGTCGATCCGTCGCTGATCGGCAACGTGCCGTCGACGAAGCCGCGCCATGTCGCATCGCTGTGGGTGAACTATCTTTTGCCCGAAGACACGCAGCTTGCGGGCCTCAGCCTCGGCGGCGGCGTACGGCTGGCGTCAAGCTCCTACACGTCCGATGCCAACACCGCCAAGAACGGCGGCGCCGTCTATTTCGACGCCTCGATCGCCTACGACTTCGGCGTCAAGAATCCCGAACTCGACGGACTGTCGCTCGCCGTCAGCGCTACCAATCTCGGCGATCGCCGCGAAGAGGTCTGCACCGATGGCTACTGCTATTTCGGCCAGGGCCGCACCGTGCTCGGTTCGCTGAAGTATCGGTGGTAGCGGGAAACCGTAGCGCGGTTCAAGCAAAACGGCCGGCGAGCGCGCCGGCCCGGCGGATCATCGCCTGCAGGTTTTCGCGGATGCGCGCTTCGACGAGCTCGGCCACTTCAGGATATTCCTCCAGCATGCGGCGGAAGAGCGGCCGATTGATGCGAATGACTTCGCTGTCTTCCTCGGCCGTTGCCGTGAACTTACGCTCGACCATCGAGATCAGCGCCAGTTCCGACAGAAGCGCTCCGCGACTGACGGTCGAGACCGTCGTCTCAGAACCGTCGAAACCGGCCTTCGACAGGGACAAGCTGCCGCTGGCGATCGCATAGGCGCAATCGGCCGGCGCCCCCTCGCGAAACAGCTCCTGTCCCTTGAAGATGCGGCGCCGCTCCGCGCCGAAGGCGATCAGCCTCAGCTTGTCCTCGCTGATATCGGCAAACAGCGGCACGTTGGACAGAAGCACGATATCGTCGTTGAGCGCCAAGCGGCTAACCTCCCACGGTCACGCCAGTGCCGGTCCCGATGGACCGGATCGCGCACGCGACCGATGCAAACAACAGTCTACGGAGAACGCGCGAGAAGTGGTTTGCCACCCTGCGCACCCCGGCTACGGAACGATCTTGTAGCCGCCGTTCTCTGTCACCAAAATCTCGGCATTGGAAGGGTCCCGCTCGATTTTCTGGCGCAGACGATAGACGTGGGTTTCGAGCGTGTGGGTGGTCACGCCGGAATTGTAGCCCCAGACTTCTTCCAAGAGCACGTCGCGCGTCACCACCTTCTGGTCGGCGCGGTAGAGATAGCGGATGATCGCCGCTTCCTTTTCGGTAAGCCGGATCTTCTGGCCGTTTTCGAGCGTCAGCAGCTTCTGGCTCGGCTTGAACGTGTAGGGCCCGACGCTGAAGGTTGCGTCCTCGCTCTGCTCGTGCTGGCGCAGCTGCGCGCGGATGCGGGCGAGCAGTACGGCGAAACGGAACGGCTTCGTCACATAGTCGTTGGCGCCGGCCTCAAGGCCGAGAATCGTATCGGAATCGGTGTCGTGGCCGGTCAGCATGATGATCGGCGCCTTGAAGCCGCCCTTGCGCAGCAGCTTCACCGCTTCGCGACCGTCCATGTCCGGCAGGCCGACATCCATGATCAACAGGTCCACCTGCTGGGCACGCGCCGTCTGGATGCCCTTGCCGGCAGTCGCTTCCTGGATGAGGTCGAATTCCTCGTAGAGCGAGAGCTGCTCGACCAGGGTCTCGCGCAGGTCATTGTCGTCATCGACAAGAAGAATGGTACGGGTCGCCATGGGACAATTCCTGTTTGCTTCCGTTTTCAAACTAGCTCAAATGCCTGTGTTGGCAAGCGAACCAGCGTTGCTACCTCTTTATATCCGTAACCGTGCTTATGGTGCCCCCCAAATCACGGGCAAAGCAAAAATCCGTGAGAATGATGCTCAAGAAAACGTCGGGAAGAAGACCAGCCAAATCTGTCATCACCGTGCGCGCCGCACCGCGCGATCGCAAGCGAGCACTTGTCTCGTTCGACGGCCGCGTCGAGCACGCCGCCATCGGGCGAAGTGGCATTACCAGCCTGAAGCGCGAGGGCGATGGCGCCACGCCACGCGCCGCGATGAAGCTGATCGGCGGCTATGTCAGGCGCGACCGCCTCCTCCTGCCGCCGACGCCGCTGCCGACCCGGACGACGCGCACGGGCATGCTGTGGTGCGACGCGACGCGCCACGCGCTCTACAATCGTCCGGTCAAGGCACCCTTCCAGCCGAGCCATGAGGAATTAATGCGTGACGACGGGCTCTACGACATCTGCCTGGTGATGGACTGGAACCTGCTCGCGCGCCGGCGAAATGCCGGTTCGGCGATCTTCTTTCACCTGATCCGGCCGGGCTACGAGCCGACGCAGGGCTGCGTCGCCGTCAGCCTGCCGGCGATGCGTCGGCTGATCCCGCATATGCGCCGCGGCACCGTCGTGAAGGTAATCTGACCTCGACGTCCGATCGGCTCAATCGAGCGAACGCGGCGTCACGAAGCGCGCGAGCCTGGCCCCGCCGGACAGAAGCTCACGCCAGCCAGTCGCTTCGAATTCAAGGACGGCAAGCGCCGCCGTCGGAAACTTGTCCGCCATGCGCATACGCAGATCCGCATCGCCAGAGCCGACGAGTTCATGCGCCAGGTCCTCCATGCCGGGATTGTGGCCGACGATCAGCAGCGTCCTGATAGCCGGGTCGGTTGCACGAAGCACGCTGAGGATCTGGGCGGCCTCCACCTCATAGATCGCCCGGGTGTTTTCGACCGTGATGCCGGGCGGCAAGGCAGCGGCTACCAGTGTCCAGGTCTCCTGCGCCCGTTTCGCGGTCGAGACGAGGGCGAGATCCGGCACGAGCGCATGCCGAGCCATATAGCCCCCCATCAGTGGCGCCGCCTTGCGGCCTCGCTCGCCGAGCGGTCGGTTGATGTCGGCAACGCCGTCCGGCCAGGCGGACTTGGCATGGCGCAACAGCAGCAGACGGTAGCGTTGCACAGGCAGATCGTCGCTCATCCCATCATTCTCCCCAAGGTGCCTCGGCCCGCACAGCTTAACCCATTTCAGGCGCGCGGGCGGGGAGAGCGCCAAATAAAAAAGGCCGCCCCGAAGGGCGGCCATTGACGCCGGAAAAGCTCAGACCCGGCCTATTTCCATTCGCGGATATCGACGAAATGACCCGCGACCGCAGCGGCTGCCGCCATCGCCGGCGAGACCAGATGCGTGCGGCCCTTGAAGCCCTGACGGCCCTCGAAGTTGCGGTTCGATGTGGAGGCGCAACGCTCGCCGGGCTTCAGCCGGTCGTCGTTCATCGCCAGGCACATGGAGCAGCCCGGCTCGCGCCAGTCGAAGCCCGCTTCGCGGAAGATCTTGTCGAGGCCTTCGGCCTCGGCCTGTTCCTTCACGAGGCCGGATCCCGGAACGATCATCGCCGAAACGGTCGAGGCGACCTTGCGGCCTTCGACCACCTCGGCCACGGCCCGGAGGTCCTCGATGCGGCCGTTGGTGCACGACCCGATGAAGACGCGGTCAACGGCGATGTCGGTGATCTTCGTGCCCGGCTTCAGGCCCATATAGTCGAGCGCGCGCCACTTGGAGGCCCGCTTGTTCTCTTCCTGGATCTCATCCGGATTGGGAACGATGCCCTGAACCGAGATGACGTCTTCCGGCGACGAGCCCCAGGAGACGATCGGCGGCAGGTTGGCAGCGTCGAGCACGACGACGCGATCGTAATGCGCACCCTCGTCCGTGTGCAGCGTCTTCCAGTAGTCGAGCGCCATGTCCCAGGCCTTGCCCTTCGGTGCGCGCGGCTTGTCCTTGATATAGGCGAACGTCGTTTCGTCAGGCGCGATCAGGCCGGCGCGGGCGCCGCCTTCGATCGTCATGTTGCAGATGGTCATGCGGCCTTCCATCGACAGCGAGCGGATCGCTTCGCCGGCAAACTCGATGACGTGGCCGGTGCCGCCGGCAGTGCCGATCTCGCCGATGATGGCGAGGATGATGTCCTTGGCGGTGACGCCCGGCGGCAGCTGGCCGTCGACGCGCACCAGCATGTTCTTCGCCTTCTTCTGGATCAGCGTCTGGGTCGCGAGCACGTGCTCGACTTCCGACGTGCCGATGCCGTGGGCCAGCGAACCGAAGGCGCCATGCGTCGAGGTGTGGCTGTCACCGCACACGATGGTCATGCCCGGCAGGGTGAAGCCCTGCTCGGGGCCGACGATGTGCACGATGCCCTGGCGCTTGTCGTTTTCCGAGTAGTATTCGACGCCGAAGTCGGCGGCGTTCTTGGCGAGCGCCTCGACCTGGATGCGGCTTTCCTCGTTCTTGATGCCGAGGTGACGGTCGGCCGAAGTCGGAACATTGTGGTCGACGACAGCGAGCGTCTTTTCAGGCGCACGGACCTTGCGGCCGGCCATGCGCAGACCTTCGAAGGCCTGCGGACTCGTCACTTCGTGAACGAGGTGACGGTCGATGTAGAGAAGACAGGTGCCGTCGTCCTGTGCGTTGACCAGGTGATCATCCCAGATCTTGTCATAGAGGGTACGCGGTGCGCTCATGGCGGTATATCCATCGAGTTTTCAAAAAAAGTAGGAAAGCCGGCGGCAAGGCGGCCGGAAGCACTGATCAGGAGATCAGGATAGGCGGCTTGTAAGCGCCCCGTGGACGCGCGCAAAGAAGCGTGCCGGCAGGCGCTTGTGGTCCTGCAGCACGACGATTTTCTGCTCGCTACATCCGAATTTGGATTCCATGGCCGTGTTCATATCAATTTTCTGACAGGTCGGCAATTGCTGGAAACGGACTCAGCGCTGCTCCGCGCGCCTGAGCCGCCGCTCCAGCCCCCGCAATCCCAGCGACAGACCGATGGTCAGCACGAGATAGACATAGGCAACGATCGAATAGGTCTCGAAGAAGCGAAAGGAGCCGGAGGCATAGACCTTGCCCATCTGCGTGATGTCGGCGACGCCGAGCACCGAGACGAGCGAACTGTCCTTGACCATGGCGATAAAGTCGTTGCCAAGCGGCGGCAGGATCACGCGGATCGCCTGCGGAAAGATGACGAGACGAAAGCGCTGGTAGCGTGAAAGCCCGAGCGCCTTGGCGGCTTCGACCTGCCCCTTGTCTACCGAGAGGATACCCGCCCGGAACACTTCGGCGATGAACGCAGAATAGCCGATCATCAGCGCCAGGATCGCCCGCCACATCAATGAGATGTCGCGCACGACAACCGGCTCCATCCAGCCGGCGCTGATCAGCGGTGCTGAGATGAAATTGGCCGCGACGACGAGCCCCGGCGCGCCGACGAAGGCAATGTAGAACAGAAGCACCAGGATCGGCACGCCGCGGATGACTTCCGTATAGAAGCGGGCGATCTGCCGAAGGGACGAGTGCTCGGAGAGCGCCATCAGCGCGATGCCGAGGCCGAGCGTCGTCGCCAGCACGAAGCCCATGAGGGTCACGAAGACGGTGACGCCAAGGCCCTTGAAGACGACGGTGAAGACTTCCGAGAAGATGTCATTGCTGATGATCACGGCGGCGAGCGCCACAGCGATCACAACAAGGGCGACCAACCACCAGGGATAGTCGCCCTTGCCGGACATGTCTGAAGATTGTGGAGCGGCCATAGCCTGCTATCAGCCGCCCATCTTGTATTCGAGGAACCACTTCTTATCGAGGGCGTCGAAGGTACCGTCTTCCTTCAGCGCCTTGATCGCGGCGTTGACCGGAGCCACGAGATCCGAGCCCTTCGGGAAGATGAAGCCGAAATCCTCGGTGCCGAGCGGCCCACCGACGACCTTGAGCTTGCCTTCGGAGGAATCGACATAGCCCTTGGCGGCGACGCTATCGGTCAGGACCACATCGACGTCGCCGGCCTTCAGCGCCTGAACGGTCGCGCCGAAGGTCTCAAACAGCTTGATGCGCGGGTTCTGCTCGTTGCCGTCGAGCATTTCGTAGACGGCGGTGTAGAACGGCGAGGTACCCGGCTGTGCGCCGACGAGACCGTCGGCAAAGGCGCCGAAGCTCTTGCCATCGTTGAAGCGGGCCTCGTCGCTGCGCACCAGCATGAACTGCTGCGAGCGCATGTAGGGGTCCGAGAAATCGACCTTTTCCTTGCGGTCGTCCTTGATGGTGATGCCCGTCATGCCGATCTGGTACTGACCGTCATGCACCGCCTGGATCATCGCGTCCCAACTGGTGTTCTGGTATTCGACCTTGAAATTCAACCGCTTGGCGATCTCGTTCATCGCGTCGTACTCCCAGCCCTTGGCTTCGCCGGACTTCGGATCGACAAACTGCAGCGGCGGGTAGGCGTTCTCCGTGACGACGACGACCGTCTTGCCGCCGAGGTCAGGCAGGTCGGCGGCCAGCGCCGGTGCAGAAAACGCAAAAGGTGCTGCAAGTGCGGCTGCGATGCCCGCAAGCACGTGGCGACGGATTGTCATTGGAGGAGCTCCCGAAAAGTGTGGCAGCGGAAAATGTCACAAATTCCGTCGAAAAGACAAGCGGATAGTACCAAAAAAGAAAGGCGGCCGAGGCCGCCTTTCCAACAATCCCTAGGGATTGAAATGTTATTCTGCTGCGGCTTCCGCTGCTGCCTTTGCTTCGGCGGCTTCGGCTGCTGCCTTCTCGGCGGCGAGCGCCTGAGCTGCTGCAACCTTTTCAGCCTCGATGCGTGCCTTTTCCTCGGCAATCGCCTGACGCTCGGCTTCGTTCAGCTTGCGGGCGCGCGTGCCGGTGTTCTCTACGATACGAGCCGACTTACCGCGACGGTCGCGCAGGTAGTAGAGCTTGGCGCGACGGACCTTACCGCGGCGAACCACTTCGACGCTCTCGACGAGCGGAGAGTAAACCGGGAATACGCGCTCGACGCCTTCGCCGTAGGAGATCTTGCGAACGGTGAAGCTTTCGTTGATGCCGCCGCCCGAACGAGCGATGCAAACGCCTTCATAGGCCTGGACGCGGGTACGGTTGCCTTCGACAACGCGGACGTTGACGCGGAGCGTGTCGCCTGCGGAGAATTCCGGGAGCGTGCGCTTGGCGGCGATCTTGGCGGCCTGTTCGGCTTCCAGCTGCTGGATGATGTTCATCGGTCTAACCTTTCAAGTTCTTCTGAAACAGCCAGAGCGCTCTCGATGAACCTGTCGGGCCAGCCTTCAGGTCTTGCCGGATACCGGCAGGAGCGGATTCGCCATTCTTTGTTTTGGTCGACGGGCATGGAACCCGAACCGGGGCGGCACTTACACCAATCGCACTGCCTTGTCATCCCCGAAGGCCATAATTTCTAAGGCATCCGCGCCAGGAAAGCCGAATTTATCAGAAAATACGCAAACACGCGCGTGATGATTGTCCGATGCAACGGACTTGCGGCCGGCACAACCACCGGCTATCCCGAGCATGAGGGGTCGGGGGAGACCATGAACATCTTCGAAATACTCATGCTGTTTGCGGCCGGCTTCCTGTCCGGCGTCGTCAATGCCATTGCCGGCGGCGGAACGTTCCTGACCTTCGGGGCGATGACGCTTGGCGGTCTCTCGCCAATCGTCGCCAACGCGACCTCGTCGATCATCCAGTTTCCAGGCTACATCACCTCGGCGCTCGCCTATGCCAAGGAGATCCGCGCCGACAAGCGCTATGCGATCCTGCTCGGCGTCATCTCCGCACTTGGCGGTCTGGCCGGCGCGCTGCTGCTCATCTCGCTCTCCAATGCCTCCTTCCGCGCGCTTGTGCCCTGGCTGCTGCTGGCGGCAACGGCGATCTTCGCTGCCGGGCCGCTCCTGAAGCCTAAGGCCCGCGTCGACGAGCATGCGATCAATCCGGTCGGCATCGGCGCCCAGTTCGTCACCTCCATTTACGGCGGCTTCTTCGGCGCCGGCATGGGCATCATGATGCTGGCAGTGCTGGGGCTTGCGACCGGCGGCGGCTATCACCGGCTGAACGCGCTCAAGAACTTCATCTCGATCGTTATTGCCGCGATCGCCATCGTCGTCTTTGCCGCCGGCGGGGTCGTGTCCTGGCTGCACGCGGCAATCATGGTGCCAGGGGCCGCCCTTGGCGGCTACAGCGGCGTCTGGGCAGCAAGACGCGTGCCGCAGGCGGTCATCCGCGCGCTGGTCGTCGCCGTCGGCCTGCTGCTTGCCGCCTATTACTTCTTCACGGGCTGATTAAGAAGATCGGGCCGGCGCTCGGCGGTCAGCCGCCGCGCCTCCGCCTCGCGCCATTTGGCAATGGCGCCGTGATTGCCCGAGGTCAGCACTGCCGGGATTTCGCGGCCTTCGAAGACCTGTGGGCGGGTGTAGTGCGGATGCTCGAGCAGCCCGCCTTCGAAGCTCTCATGCACACCCGAAAGCTCGTTGCCCATGACACCCGGCAGAATGCGCACCACGGCATCGAGCAGCGTGAGGGCCGCCGGCTCGCCGCCCGAAAGAATATAGTCGCCGATCGAAACCTCTTCGAGGCCGCGGGCGTCGATCACCCGCTGATCGACACCTTCGAAGCGTCCGCAAACGATGACGACGCCGGGGCCGGCGGCGAGTTCACGCGCCCGCTCCTGTGTCAGCGGTCGGCCACGCGGGCTCATCAGCAATCGCGGCCGATCGTCGTTCTCCGAGACACGATCGATCGCGCGCGCGAGCACATCCGGCTTAAGCACCATGCCGGCGCCGCCGCCAGCCGGCGTGTCGTCGACAGTGCGATGCTTGTCCTCGGCGAAATCACGGATCTGCACCGGCTCGATCGACCACTGGCCACGCTCGAGCGCCTTGCCGGAAAGCGAGGCGCCGAGATGGCCCGGAAACATTTCGGGATGGAGCGTCAGGATGGTCGCGCGAAACGTCATGGCCGCAATGCTCACTTGCGCTTCGCGGAAAACGGACTACCCGGATCCTGGTCCTTGTCGTCGGTCAGGCCGGCCGCAACCGGATCGACCAGCAGCCGCCCCGCTTCCAGATCGATCTCCAGCACCGACCATTCGGTAAACGGGATCAGCACCGGACGTCGGCCTGGCCCCTTCAGCTCAAGGAGATCGCCGGCGCCGAAATCGAAGACACCGCTGACCTTGCCGTAGCTCGTGCCATTGCCGTCGATCGCTTCCAGGCCCTCGAGATCGGCATAGAAGAACTCGTCCTCGTCGAGATCGTCGTCGGGCAGGTTGTCGCGCTCGATGAACAGGTCGAGACCGTTGAGCGCCTCGGCGGCATTGCGGTCATTGACGCCGCGAAAGCGAACGATGACCACGTTTTTCGCCTCGCGAATCTCCAGCACCTCGAACACACGGCCGTCTGCGCTGTGCAGATTGCCATACTCGCCGAGCGCCGTCGGATCATCGGTAAAGGACTTGACCCTGACCTCGCCGCGCAGGCCCTGCGCCGCGCCAATCGTCGCCATCAGAACCGGGTTTTCGAGTTTGCTCATCGTCCGCGTCCGTTTCGGTATATCTCGGTGCACATAACGGAAAACGGGCGGCATGGAAATGCCACCCGTTTCCTTAAGTCACGGCCAGCCGGAGAGCTGCGTCGGCAGATGACCGCCGATCACTCTCCGGACCGTTCGCCGGCTGTTATTCAGCAGCAGCAGCAGCGGCGTCTTCAGCCTTCTGCTTGGCTTCAGCAGCGCGCTCCTGAGCCTTCTTGCCCGGGGCACCCTTGGTCGGGTTGTTGCGAGCCGGGCGCTTTGCGAGACCGGCCTGGTCGAGGAAGCGCAGAACGCGGTCGGTCGGCTGGGCGCCCTGGGCGATCCAGTGGTTGACGCGCTCGGCGTCGAGCTCGACGCGCTTTTCGTCGTCCTTGCCGAGCATCGGGTTCCACGAGCCGATCTTCTCGAGGAAGCGGCCGTCACGCGGGCTGCGGGCGTCGGCAACGACGATCTGGTAGTAAGGACGCTTCTTGGAACCGCCACGGGCGAGACGAATTTTCAGTGCCATTTGAGTAACTCCTTGCAGGCTTTCTTGACCGCTTGGTTCAAGCGGAATGGTTTGTGCCGGCGTTGCCCGCGGAATGCGAGCGATCGGCGGCGATGGCTTCATGATGCCGGATGACTTCCTTGATGATGAAGTTCAGGAACTTCTCGGCGAAATCCGGATCCAGATTGGCATCCTTGGCCAGGCGGCGCAGGCGTTCGATCTGGTATTCTTCGCGCGCCGGGTCGGCCGGCGGCAGTTCGTGCTTGGCTTTCAGAACGCCGACTGCCTGGGTGCAGCGGAAGCGTTCAGCCAGCATGTGGACGAGCGCGGCATCGATATTGTCGATCGACTGCCGGTAGCCCGCCAATTCCTTTTTGATTTCGGGATCAATCATCTTTTAAGCGATCCTCACTTCTTCTTCGGCAGGCCGGGAAGGCCGGGGAAGCCGCCACCAAGACCCGGAAGCTTGGCGCCGCCCAGACCTGGCAGGCCACCGCCGCCAAGGCCCGGCATACCGCCCGGCTTCAGACCGGCGGCTTCCGCCTGCTTCTGCAGGGCTTCGAGCTGCTTCGGGTCGAGCTTCGAGAGATCAGGCATGCCGCCGCCACCGAGGCCGCCAAGGCCCATCTTGTTGGCAAGGCCGCCCATCATCTGCTTCATCATGCCGCCTTTGCCCTTACCGCCCATCATCTTCATCATGTCCGCCATCTGGCGGTGCATCTTCAGAAGCTTGTTGATGTCGGCGGCATCGGTGCCGGAACCGGCGGCGATGCGCTTCTTGCGCGAGTGCTTGAGCAGATCCGGGTTGGCGCGCTCGGCCTTGGTCATCGACGAAATGATGGCGAGCTGGCGCTTGAACAGGCTGTCGTCGAGGCCGGCCGCGGCCATCTTGTCCTTCATGCCGGCCATGCCGGGCATCAGGCCCATGATGCCGCCCATGCCGCCCATCTTCTGCATCTGGCCGAGCTGGTCTGCGAGGTCGTTCAGGTCGAACTTGCCCTTGGCCATCTTGGCGGCCATGGCAGCCGCCTTCTCGGCGTCGATGTTCTCGGCAGCCTTCTCGACGAGCGAGACGATGTCGCCCATGCCGAGGATACGGTCGGCGACGCGGCGGGGGTGGAACTCTTCGAGTTCGCCCATCTTTTCGCCGACGCCGATGAGCTTGATCGGCTTGCCGGTGACCGCACGCATCGACAGCGCTGCACCGCCACGGCCGTCGCCGTCCATACGGGTGAGCACCAGGCCGGTGATGCCGACGCGTTCGTCGAAGTTGCGGGCGAGGTTGACGGCGTCCTGACCGGTCAGCGCATCTGCCACGAGCAGGATTTCATGCGGATTGGACTTCCGCTTGATCTCCGCCATCTCGATCATCAGCGGCTCGTCGATATGGGTACGGCCCGCCGTGTCGAGAATGACGACGTCGTGGCCGCCGAGCTTGGCAGCCTGAACGGCGCGCGCAGCGATATCGGTCGGCGACTGGCCGGCAATAACAGGCAACGTGTCGACGCCGGTCTGCACGCCGAGCTGGCGAAGCTGCTCCTGGGCTGCCGGACGACGCGTGTCGAGCGATGCCATCAGGACCTTCTTCTTGTCCCTGGCCTTCATCCGGCTGGCGATCTTGCCGGTGGTCGTCGTCTTACCGGAGCCCTGCAGACCGACCATCATGATGACGACCGGCGCCGGCGCATTGAGGTCGATCGTGACGCCCTCGGAGCCGAGCATCTCGACGAGCTGATCATGGACGATCTTGACGACCATCTGGCCGGGCTTGATCGACTTCAGGATCTCGGCGCCGACGGCCTTTTCACGAACCTTTTCGGTGAAGGAGCGCACGACGTCGAGCGCGACGTCGGCTTCGAGCAGCGCACGGCGAACCTCGCGGAGCGCAGCGGAAACATCGGCTTCCGACAATGCGCCGCGGCCGGTCAGTCCATTCAATATGGAACCAAGGCGGTCCTGGAGGCTCTCGAACATTCTCACTTCCTTCTGGTTTCCGGTGGCGATCAACTCGCCGGAAACGTGGGTTCCTTCGCGCAGAAAACAAGGCGCAAAGCCAAAAACCACCCGAGGGCGCCACGCGCTGTCGGGTGTTGACCTCCGGGTTCTCTTTATACCTCTACGGGACCCGGTCGGTGGCTTCGAAGACTTGAGCTTGCGAAGGAATTGGCGCGGATAAACAGGAAAGCGCGGCAAAAGTCAAGGACGGCAGGCAAATGAGGCGCTTTCGGCTCAGAGCGCCCCGTCCTTGCCGGCGTCGTCGAGTTCGCCGGCCAGCTGCTCGAAGGCGGTCGACACCCGCGTCATCACCCGAAGTGCGGCCACCACTTCGGTCTGGTTGATATCGCCGAGCAGGGCATGCAGCAACTCCACCTCGCGGCGATGGATTTCCGCGAACAGATCACGCCCGGCCGCCGTCGGCGCGCAAAGATAGGCGCTGCGGTGTTCCGGGTTCGGCCGTCTTTCCAGCAACGTCTTGTCCATCAGCCCGTTGACGACCCTGAGCACGAACTGCCGTTTCATCGACAGGCGCCGTCCGGCTTCCGGCACCGTCAGCGGCGTTTCGCAAAAAAGTTCGAGAACCGCCCGCTCCGCCACTGATATGCCGGCACCATCGAGCATATGTTCTGCCGAGCGCTGCATATTGAGATGGATGGAGCGGACCAGCTTCAGGGTCTTGTAGAGACGTTCTTGCGGGTCGAATCGAACGAGCATGGAACCACGATAGCAATCCAGTTGCTGTCTTCAAGAATTTATTAAACCTTGACCTTTCAACCAAGGCGAACCGCCCGGATGAAGACACGCAATCCCTATTACCAAGGTCCCGTCACCGATCATTTCGACGGCACCAGGTTCTTCAATCCCGACGGCAAACCGCCCAAGGGCGCGGCAGATCTCCTGCGCTGGCAGTTCGGCAGCGGCAAGGTGCGCTGGCCCGCGCACAATCCAAGCCCGTTCGCGCCGGTGAAGCCTGAACTCAGCGTCGAAGGCGATCGCCTGCGCGTGACGATGGTCGGACACGCGACGCTGCTCATCCAGGTGCATGGGCTCAACATTCTCACCGACCCCGTCTGGTCGCATCGCGCCAGCCCGTTTGCCTTTGCCGGCCCGCAGCGCCGCAACGCGCCCGGCATCGAACTCGACGACCTGCCGCCGATCGACATCGTGCTCGTCACCCACAATCACTACGACCACCTCGATGTCGAGACGCTGGCAGCCCTTCACGAGGAACATGCTCCCCGCATCGTCACGCCGCTCGGCAACGACACGATCATCCGCCGCGCCGTTCCCGACGTCGAGATCGACGTGGTCGACTGGGGCGACCAGCTCGATTGCGGCGATGACGTCATTCTTCACGCCGAGCCCTGCCACCACTGGTCGGCGCGCGGCTCGCGCGACCGGCGCATGGCGCTCTGGGCCGCCTTCGTCGTGGAGACGCCGGCCGGCAAGATCTACCACGTCGGCGATACCGGCTTTCACGACGGCATCAACTATCGCGCCGCCCGCGAAAAACACGGCGCCTTCCGCCTCGCCAACCTGCCCTTCGGGGCCTACGAGCCGCGCTGGTTCATGCAGGACCAGCACCAGAACCCGGAGGAAGCCGTGCGCGGCATGGTCGATTGCGCCGCCGCCCATGTCGCCGGCCACCATTGGGGTACGTTTCGCCTGACCGACGAAGGCGTCGAAGAGCCGCGACAGGCGCTGGAACGGGCGCTCGATGCGGCGGGCATCGCCCGCAGCCGCTTCCGGCCGCTTCGCCCCGGCGAAATCTTCGATGTACCGACCGGCGGCGAGGGAGCCGAATAAAGGCGGCACTGGTATTTTCCGGGCTTTTCCGCCATATACAGCCCGAATGAAGGATGGCCCGCCCGGAGCGGGCCCGTTTGGACAATCGCGACATGACCGACAACGTGCAATTTGCCAGGATGAACGGGCTTGGAAACAAGATCCTCGTCGTTGACATGCGCGGTCGGAAGGATCGGGTGACGCCGGCCGCTGCGATCGCGCTCAATGCCGATCCGGCAACCGCCTTCGACCAGATCATGGCGATCCACGACCCCAAGGCTCAGGGCACCGACGCCTGGATCGATATCGTCAATTGCGACGGCTCCATGGCCCAGGCCTGCGGCAACGGCACGCGCTGCGTCGTCCAGGCACTGGCCGCCGAAACCGGCAAGAAGGCCTTCACCTTCCAGACCATTGCAGGCATCCTCAACGCCATCGAGCATGAGGACGGCACGATCTCGGTCGACATGGGCAAGCCGGTCTTTGCCTGGGACAAGATCCCGCTTGCCGAGGAATTTGCCGATACGAGCCGCATCGAACTGCAGATCGGACCGATCGACAATCCCGTCCTGCACTCGCCCTCGGCCATGTCGATGGGCAATCCGCACGCCGTCTTCTGGGTCGACAAGGACCCGATGTCCTTCGATCTCGATCGTTTCGGCCCGCTGCTCGAAAACCATCCGATGTTTCCCGAGCGCGCCAACATCACGCTGGCGCAGGTGCTTTCGCCCTCGTCGCTGCGCACCCGCACCTGGGAACGCGGCGCCGGGTTGACGCTTGCCTGCGGCTCGGCGGCTTGCGCGGCTGCGGTCAGCGCCGCGCGCACCGGCCGCACCGGCCGCAAGGTGGTGATCGACGTCGCATCAGCCCCTGCCCCGGCAAAGCTCACGATCGAATGGCGTGAGCACGACGATCATGTCGTCATGACGGGACCTGCCGAATGGGAATGGTCCGGCACGCTGAACCCGACGACCGGAACCTGGCAGCGCGACGAGGCCGAAGCGGGCGGAGCCCGGGCGCTTTGAGCGGCGTCGAGGTCATAACCTTCGGCTGCCGTCTCAATACCTACGAATCCGAAGTGATGCGGGCGGAAGCCGAAAAGGCGGGGCTGAACAACGCCATCCTCGTCAACACCTGCGCCGTCACCGGCGAGGCCGTGCGCCAGGCGCGCCAGGCGATCCGCCGTGCCCGGCGCGACAATCCGCATGCCCGCATCATCGTCACCGGCTGCGCCGCCCAGACCGAAAAAGAGACCTTCGCCGAAATGGTCGAGGTCGACGCCGTGCTCGGCAACGAGGAGAAGCTGAAGAGCGCCTCCTATCGTTCACTGCCGGATTTCGGCGTCTCGGCTGAAGAAAAGCTGCGGGTCAACGACATCATGAGCGTGCGCGCCACCGCACCGCAGATGGTCAAGCACATCGATGGCCACGTGCGCGCCTTCATCCAGGTGCAGAACGGCTGCGACCACCGCTGCACCTTCTGCATCATCCCCTATGGCCGCGGCAATTCCCGCTCCGTGCCGATGGGCGCCGTCGTCGACCAGGCACGCAGGCTGGTTGAGAGTGGCTATTGCGAGATCGTCTTGACCGGCGTCGACGCCACCAGCTACGGCGCCGACCTGCCGGGCACGCCGACCCTCGGGCTGCTGGCGAAGACGCTTCTGAAACAGGTTCCGGAAATCCGCCGCCTGCGGCTTTCCTCGATCGACGGCATCGAGGCCGACAAACACCTCTTCGACCTGATCGCCGACGAGGCGCGCTTCATGCCGCACCTGCACCTGTCGCTGCAGCATGGCGACGACCTGATCCTGAAGCGCATGAAGCGCCGTCATTCGAGCGCCGACGCCCGCGCCTTTGCCGATCAGGTCCGGCGCTTGCGCCCCGATATCAGCCTCGGTGCCGATATGATCGCCGGCTTTCCGACCGAGACCGAAGAGATGTTCGAAAATGCCGCGAGCCTCGCCGAGGACTGCGGCATCGCGCATCTGCACGTCTTTCCCTACAGCCCGCGTCCCGGCACGCCGGCGGCACGCATGCCGCAGCTCGACCGGGCGCTCGTCAAGGATCGCGCTGCGCGGCTTCGCGCCGTCGGCGCGACGCTCTACGCCCGCCACCTCGAAGGTATGGTCGGCAGCGAGCAGACGATCCTGGTCGAGAACAACGGGCTTGCCCACACACAAAACTTCACGCTCGTCGACGCGGCTGACCTGACGCCCCGTGCGCTTGTCCCGGTCTCAATCACCGGCCACAATGGCAAGCATCTGACGATGCAGGTAAAACAGATGGCTGCGGCCTGATTTATGCGGAATTCCTGAATGGCAATGGGTTTCATCAAGAGGATCTTCACCTTCGGCAAGGGCGCGGTGGAGGAAACGAAGCCGCCGGAAGGTGTACCGGAGGAGACGATCGTCTCTGCGCCCGAAGTCGAGGCGCAACCGGAGCCGAGCGCCGAGGCGGTCGAACCGCCTGCCGCCGTTGCCGAGGCAGAGATCGTCGAAGAGAGCCCGGAAACCGCCTTCGAACCACCTGTCGACATCGAGACCCTGCCGTTGTCCGACGACGATCCGGTGCTTGAGGCCGAGATCGAGACGGCCGGTGGCCCGGCCTCCGACGACGCCGAAGAGCTGGCGCGTGACGAAGCCGCCCCGGTCGAAGCTGTGGTAACGCCGGCCGAGACTGAAGCCGCGATACCCCCCTCTGTCCCTTCGGGACATCTCCCCCTCAAGGGGAGAGAGCAGACGGAGACCGAGGCCACAGCTGAGGAAGCAACAGCTGCCACCGAGACTGCGGCGCCTGTTGCGCACAAGGCGCCTGCTCCCTCCGATGAGATCATCGTAGCCTCCCGCGAGGCCGAAATCGTCGAGAGAATCGAGGAAGCTGCTGACGATGCCGAACCCACGGCAAGCGACGTCACGACTGCCGAAGCAGACGAGGTCACGCCAACCGAAACGCTTGCTTCCGAACTCGAGAGCGAGCCCAGCGTGATCTCCGCCCCTGTGGGGGAGATGCCCGGCAGGGCAGACGGGGGTGAAGCCGCAGCCCTCCGCGAAAGCATCGAGACCGCAGAAGCCAACGCAGCAGATGCCGCCACCGACGTCGCGCCGACCGAGACAGCCGAGGCCGAGCCCACTGCTACGCCCGCTTTGCCCAAGGGCTTCTCCGCCACAGAGCGCAAGCCCAAGGAAGAACCCGTCGCCGCGCCGAAGGAAAAGCTCAGCTGGTACCAGCGCCTGCGCCGCGGCCTCGCGCGCACCTCGTCGCAACTGACCGGCCAGATCGCCAGCCTGTTTACCAAGCGCAAGCTCGACGAAGCGACGCTGCAGGATCTCGAAGACCTGTTGATCCAGGCCGACCTCGGCGTCGAAACGGCGATGCGCATCACCGACACGCTCGCCTCGGAACGCTACGGCAAGGATGTCTCGGGCGAGGACGTGTCGCGCATTATGGCCGGCGAGATCACCAAGGTGCTTTCGCCCGTCGCCAAGCCGCTGGAACTCGATCTCAGCCACAAGCCGCACGTGATCCTGGTGGTCGGCGTCAACGGCACCGGCAAGACCACGACGATCGGCAAGCTCGCCGCCAAGCTTTCCGGCGCGGGCCTGAAAGTCATGCTCGCCGCCGGTGACACCTTCCGGGCCGCAGCGATCGAGCAGCTGAAGATCTGGGCCGAGCGCACCAACTCAGAAATCGTCTCGTCCAAACTCGGCGCCGATGCCGCTGGCCTTGCCTACGAGGCTTTCCAGCAGGCGCGCGAGAAGAAGTCCGACGTCCTGATCATCGACACCGCCGGCCGCCTGCAGAACAAGGCGGAACTGATGGCCGAACTCGAAAAGATCGTGCGCGTGCTCGGCAAGCTCGATCCGGATGCGCCGCACACCGTGCTGCAGACGCTCGACGCCACCACCGGCCAGAACGCGCTGCAGCAGGTCGAGATCTTCCGCAACGTCGCCGGCGTCAGCGGGTTGATCATGACCAAGCTCGACGGCACAGCGCGCGGCGGCATCCTCGTCGCCATCTCCGCCAAGCACAAGTTGCCGGTCTATTTCATCGGCGTCGGCGAAGGGATCGACGATCTCGAGCCGTTCGAAGCCAAGGATTTTGCCGAGGCGATCGCCGGCGTTGCCGCCTGACGGGGCGATCGGGCCTGCGCGTAGTTACGCCGGCCCGTTGCCTTGATATGGTTTTGCCGCAAAGCTGGTGTTATGAGCAGCAGGTACATGCAGAAACAGGACCCCCAGATGTCGTCGATCGAGGCTGCCAAGCCGCAGAAGGAAGTCAGCCCCTTGCTCAAGTTGGTGCTGGAGCTTGGGCCGCTGATGGTCTTCTTCTTTACCAATTCGCGTGGCGAATGGTTGGCCGGGCATTTTCCGGCGCTCGCCGAACTCGGCGGTCCGATCTTCATCGCCACCGGCCTGTTTATGGCCGCGACCGCAATCGCGCTTGCCGTCTCCTGGCTGCTGACCCGCACCCTGCCGATGATGCCGCTGATTTCGGGCATCGTCGTCTTCGTCTTCGGCGCGCTGACGCTCTGGCTGCAGAACGACACCTTCATCAAGATGAAGCCGACGATCGTCAACACGCTGTTCGGCACGATCCTGCTCGGCGGCCTGCTGTTCGGCAAGTCGCTGCTCGGCTACGTCTTCCACTCCGCCTTCAAGCTGGATGAGGCCGGCTGGCGCAAGCTGACGCTGCGCTGGGGCCTGTTCTTCCTGGTTCTCGCCGTGCTCAACGAAGTGGTCTGGCGCTCGTTCACGACCGATTTTTGGGTCGCCTTCAAGGTCTGGGGCACGATGCCGATCACCATTCTCTTTACGCTCGCCCAGATGCCGCTGATCATGAAGCACTCGCTTGACCAGGAGAACGCCGAGTGAGCACGATGCTCGAGGAGAATGACAGCCGCAACCGGCACGCACTCCTCTGGCTCGCCGCCTGTTTTGCTGTTCTCATCATCCAGATCGTCACCCAGCATCTGATGGGTCGCCTCTGGATCTGCGAATGCGGCTACGTCAAACTGTTCGAGCCCGTGGTCAAATCCAGCGGCAACTCGCAGCATATCGCCGACTGGTACACGCCGTCGCACATCATCCACGGCTTCCTGTTCTACGGCCTCGGCCATCTGCTCCTGCGCGGCAAGCCGCTGACGGCAAAGCTCTTCCTTGGGACCGTGATCGAATCGGCCTGGGAGATCGCCGAAAACACGCCGATGGTGATCAACCGCTACCGCTCCGCAACGATTTCGCTCGACTATTTCGGCGACAGCATCCTGAATTCGACGATGGATACACTGGCCATGGCCGCCGGCTTCCTGTTTGCCGCCCGCATGCCCGTCTGGCTGACCGTAACGGTCGCCATCGTCTTCGAACTCTTCACCGGCTGGCTGATCCGCGACAATCTCACACTCAACGTGCTGATGCTCGTCTGGCCGCTTGATGCGGTCCGGGACTGGCAGGCGGGGATTTAAGCGGGCTTCGGTCGCCGTCGCAGCCCCTCATCTCGCATCCGCGACCTTCTCCGGCAGATGGGGCGAAGGGACTGAGGCACTCACTTTCATTCCACGACTGCCCGGCAGGGAAAGCACGGTTTTATGCCGTCGATGCGATGCGAGAGTTTAGGGCAACCGAGCGCTAAGTGTCTTCTTCGCCCCGCTTGCGGGCAGAACGCCGGCAGGCGGATGAGGAGCAAATCCCTCCCATCCGAATGAGAGCTAATGCCGGGAGCGGTTACGAACCCGCAGTCGCCTTTTCGATCGCCGGCAGCAGACCCGTCTTCACGCTGTTTTCGTCGAACGGGCCGACGCGCTTGTAGAGGATCGTGCCGTCAGCGCCGACGAGATAGGATTCCGGAATACCGTAGACGCCCCAGTCAATCGCCGCCTTGCCGCGCGGGTCGACGCCGATGGCGGAGAAGGGATTACCGAGTTCGCCGAGGAACCTGAGCGCGTTTTCGTTCTGGTCCTTGTAGTTGATACCGACGACGGTCAGCCGCGGATCCTTCGACAGTTCGAGGATGAAGGGATGCTCCTGCCGGCAAGGCACGCACCAGGAGGCCCAGACGTTGACGAGCGTCAGCTTGCCCTTGATCGCCGCATCGGTCAAAGCCGGCATCGGCTGGCCATCGCGCGTCGCACCTTCGAGCGCCGGCATGTCGAGTTTCGGCGCCTTGGTGCCGATCAGCGCGGAGGGGATTTCGCTCACGTCCTTGCCGGAATTGAGCTGGCTCCAGAAGATCGCCGCAAGCCCGGCGAATATGACGAGCGGCAGCGCCGCCAGCACGAAACGCATGGGGCCGGGTTTGCGCTCCTCGTTACCCGGAGCGGGTGCGTTGCTCATCGTGTTTCTCCGGTAGCCGGTTCGGCCGAGCGCCGGCGGATGCCTGCGGCTTCGAGTTCGGTGAGTTCACGCCGGCGGGCACGACCGTCGAGCACGACCCAGGCAATCAGACCTAGGACCGTCAGCGTGGCTATTCCATAGCTCGTGAAAACGTAGGCGGCGTGGCTCATCATTGTGCGCGGGCTCCCCGTCCGGCAGCACGGGCCGCAAGGCGCCTGAGCGCCGTGACGCGCCGGCGCAGGATTTCGTTGCGCATGGCGGCGATGTGCAGCGTGAAAAACAGCAGTGTAAACGCGACCGCCATCACGATCAGCGGCCACAGGAACTCCGGATCGATCGTCGGTCCGTCGAGCCGCATGACGCTCGCCGGCTGATGCAGCGTGTTCCACCACTCGACCGAGAACTTGATGATCGGGATGTTGACGAAGCCGACGAGAACCAGAATGGCCGAAACCTTGGAGGACCGCGCCGGATCGTCGATCGCGCGGTTGAGCGCCATCAGTCCGAGATACATCAGGAACAGCACGAAGACCGAGGTCAGCCGCGCGTCCCAGACCCACCAGGTGCCCCACATCGGCTTGCCCCAGAGCGAGCCGGTGACGAGCGCCAGGAAGGTGAAACAGGCGCCGATCGGAGCTGCCGCGCGCGAGGAGACGTCGGCAAGCGGATGGCGCCAGACGAGCGTACCGAGAGCTGCCAAGGCCATCACCGAATAGCACATCATCGACAGCCAGGCCGCGGGCACGTGCACATACATGATGCGCACCGTTTCGCCCTGCTGGTAATCACCTTCCGTCGTGAAGGAAAGCCAGACGCCGGCAACGAAGAACAGCGCCGTCAGCCCGGAAAGCCAGGGCAACAGACGGTCAGCCAACGCCAGGAACCGCGTCGGGTTGGCGAGATCGCTGAATTTGCGGATGGCCAGGCTGTTTTCGCTCATGTTGGCTCTTTAACGCTTAAGGCGCCCGCCTGCAATTGATCCGCGTCAATCGCCCGATCACGATCGAGTTGGAACGCGGATCATAAATGTTATCGATCTGAACGGCTTAGCGACAAATCCATGGGAATGCCGCAAACACTTTCGCCCGTTCTGGCCCGATTGCGTCAATCGGACGCGTGCCGAAGTGCTGCGGCGGCGGCAACCGGGCCGATGACGGCGAAGAACAGGGTGATTGCCGCAAGGATCATCAAAGGTGGCAGGAACGGCGCCGGATCCTCGATCGCCGCATAGACAGCGCTGACACCGAAGATCAGCACCGGGATCGCCAACGGCAGAACAAGGATCGAAACCAGCAGCCCGCCACGCGGCAGCGACACGGCAACGGCCGCCCCCACTGCACCGATGAAGGTGATCGCCGGCGTGCCGATCAGAAGCGTCAGCATGGTGGCGCCGATGGCGATCTCGCTCATGTTCATGAAGAGGCCGAGCAAGGGCGAGGCAATCACCAGCGGCAGGCCGGTCGCCGCCCAATGCGCCGCACATTTGACGAAGACGGTGAAAAGCAGCGGCGTTTCCTGCATCAGCATCAGGTCGAGCGAGCCGTCGTCGCGCTCCGCCTGGAACAGCCGGTCGAGGCCGAGCAGCGAGGCGAGCAGCGCGCCGATCCACAGGATCGCCGGTCCGATGCGCGAAAGCAGGTTCAGGTCGGGACCGACACCGAAGGGAATGACTGCCACCACAGTCATGAAGAAGAGCACGCCGATCATCGCCCCGCCGCCGGCGCGGATCGACAGTTTGAGATCGCGGAAAAAGAGCGCGATCATAGCGGCAACCTCCGGATCGGCACGCGCGCGTTTTCCGGCAATGGGCTTCCAGGCATTGCGACCCTATGCATCATGCCAGCGATCTCCTGCCAGATGCTCGAACCCCGTCATGTGCAGCTCCTTCGTGCGGTCGAGCCCGAGTGGCTGGTGGGTCGCCGCAATGACGATGCCGCCTTTGCCAAGATGCGCCTTCACCAGATCGGCAAACAGCCGGTCGGCGCCGGCGTCAAGCGCTGCGGTCGGCTCGTCGAGGATCCAGATCGGGCGATAGGCAATGACCAGCTTGGCCATCGCCATGCGCCGCTGCTGGCCGGCCGAGAGATAACCGAAGGGCAGATGGGCGATATCCGGCAGGCCAACCGCTTCGACCGCCTCGGTGAGCGTGGCGCCGCGCGCCCCGGGCGAATCACCCATGAAGTCTCGCCAGAAGGAAAGATTTTCCGCGACGGTCAGTTCACGCTTCATCGCGTTGCGGTGTCCGAGATAGTGGCTGAGCTCGGATGGATGGGCGATTTCCGGGGGGCCATTCTCAAGTTTCAGGTGCCCGCTTTCGGGCCTCAACAACCCCGCAAGAACCCGCAGCAAAGTGGACTTGCCGGAGCCGTTCGGACCCGTCACGACAAGGGCTTCCGAGGCGTCGAGAATAAAGGAAATATCGTTAAAAATCAGGTCCTCACCGCGCTTCGCGCTCAACCCTTCAGCCATGAGGCGCATGAATTTTCAGCTTCCCTTCACTCTCTTTGCCGCAGGGCAAAAAAAAGTCCCGTTTCGACCTTCGTTGCTCTGGCACGTTTTGGAGAAATTATCTATAAGGCGGCCAACACGCCAGCGGTCGGCGTGAATTTCATCCTAGCGCCGAACATGGAATGAATTTCCACGTACGGACAGCGGAAATGGCCGCACCCGCATCCCAATTCGCGCTTCACAGGCGCTCGGGCGTTCGTACGTCAGTTTTTGGCGATCAGACGGAACGGGGTATTATCCAGTGTCCAAATCCCTAGACAGCTTCAATTGTCGCTCCACGCTCACCGTCAACGGTGTCGACTACGTCTATTACAGCCTGCCCAAGGCTGAGGCGAACGGTCTCGCCGGCGTTTCCAAGCTGCCCTATTCGATGAAGGTTCTGCTCGAGAACCTGCTGCGCAACGAAGATGGCCGCTCCGTCACCAAGAAGGACATCGAGAACGTTGCCGCCTGGCTCAACGACAAGGGCACGGCTGAAAACGAAATCGCCTACCGCCCGGCCCGCGTTCTGATGCAGGACTTCACCGGCGTGCCTGCTGTCGTCGACCTCGCGGCGATGCGCGACGCCATGGTCTCGCTCGGTGGCGACCCGGAAAAGATCAACCCGCTCGTCCCCGTCGACCTCGTCATCGACCACTCCGTCATCGTAGACGAATTCGGCACCCCGAACGCCTTTGCCCGCAACGTCGAGCTCGAGTACGAGCGCAACGGCGAGCGCTACCGCTTCCTGAAGTGGGGCCAGCAGGCGTTCAAGAACTTCCGCGTCGTTCCGCCCGGCACCGGCATCTGTCACCAGGTCAATCTGGAGTATCTGGGCCAGACCGTCTGGACCCGTGAAGAAGATGGCGTCGTCACCGCCTACCCGGACACCTGCGTCGGCACCGACAGCCACACCACCATGATCAACGGTCTCGGCGTTCTCGGCTGGGGCGTGGGCGGCATCGAAGCGGAAGCTGCCATGCTCGGCCAGCCGGTCTCCATGCTCCTGCCTGAGGTCATCGGCTTCAAGCTCACCGGCAAGCTCAAGGAAGGCGTCACCGCGACCGACCTCGTGCTTATGGTCGTGCAGATGCTGCGCAAGAAGGGCGTTGTCTCGAAGTTCGTCGAATTCTTCGGCCCGGGCCTCGACAACATGACGCTCGCCGACCGCGCCACCATCGGCAACATGGGTCCGGAATACGGTGCCACCTGCGGCTTCTTCCCGGTCGACAGCGAAACCATCAACTACCTCACCATGTCCGGCCGTGAAGAGCAGCGCATCGCTCTCGTCGAAGCCTATTCCAAGGCTCAGGGCATGTGGCGTGACGGTGACGGTTCCGAGCTCGTCTTCACCGACACGCTCGAACTCGACCTCGGCGACGTCGTTCCGGCCATGGCTGGCCCGAAGCGTCCGGAAGGCCGCATCCCGCTCGAAAGCATCGCATCGGGCTTCGCAACCTCGCTTGAAGGCGACTACAAGAAGCCGGGCCAGCTTTCGAACCGCTATGCCGTCGAAGGTACCGATTTCGATCTCGGCCATGGCGACGTTGCCATCGCTGCGATCACGTCCTGCACCAACACCTCCAACCCGTCGGTCCTGATCGCTGCCGGCCTGCTCGCCCGCAACGCGGTCGCCAAGGGCCTGAAGTCCAAGCCGTGGGTCAAGACCTCGCTCGCACCGGGATCGCAGGTCGTCGGCGAATACCTCGCCAAGTCCGGCCTGCAGAAGGACCTCGACGCGCTCGGCTTCAACCTCGTCGGCTTCGGCTGCACGACCTGCATCGGCAACTCCGGCCCGCTGCCGGCGCCGATCTCGAAGACGATCAACGACAAGGGCCTGATCGCCGCCGGCGTTCTTTCGGGCAACCGTAACTTCGAAGGCCGCATCTCGCCGGACGTCCAGGCGAACTACCTCGCTTCGCCGCCGCTCGTCGTCGCCTACGCGCTTGCAGGTTCCGTCCAGAAGGACCTGACCAACGAGCCGCTCGGCGAAGACCAGGACGGCAAGCCGGTCTTCCTCAAGGACATCTGGCCGACCTCCAAGGAAATCCAGGAGTTCATCTTCAAGTACGTCACCCGCGAACTTTACGCGACCAAGTACGCCGACGTGTTCAAGGGCGACGAAAACTGGCAGGCCGTTCAGGTTCCTCCGGGCCAGACCTATGCCTGGGACGACGGTTCGACCTACGTGCAGAACCCGCCCTACTTCGTCGGCATGGGCAAGTCCGGTTCGGGCATCTCCGACATCAAGGGCGCCCGCGTGCTTGGTCTCTTCGGCGACAAGATCACCACCGACCACATCTCGCCGGCCGGTTCGATCAAGGCGGCCTCGCCGGCCGGTGCCTACCTCATCGGTCACGGCGTCGGCGTTGCCGACTTCAACCAGTACGGCACGCGTCGTGGCAACCATGAGGTGATGATGCGCGGCACGTTTGCCAACATCCGCATCCGCAACCACATGCTCGGCCCGAACGGCAAGGAAGGTGGCTACACCATCCACTATCCGTCCAAGGAAGAGATGTCGATTTACGACGCCGCCATGCAGTACAAGGAAGAGGGCGTTCCGCTCGTCATCTTCGCCGGCGTCGAATACGGCAACGGTTCGTCGCGCGACTGGGCTGCCAAGGGCACCAACCTGCTCGGCGTCAAGGCCGTCATCGCGCAGTCCTTCGAGCGTATCCACCGCTCGAACCTCGTCGGCATGGGTGTCATTCCCTTCGTCTTCGAGGAAGGCACGACCTGGGAATCGCTTGGCCTCAAGGGCGATGAGATCGTCACGATCGAAAACCTCGCCAATGTCCAGCCGCGCGAAAAGCGCGTTGCCAAGGTAACCTACGGCGACGGCAGCGTGAAAGATGTGCCGCTCGTCTGCCGTATCGATACGCTGGATGAAGTGACCTACGTCAACAACGGTGGCATCCTGCAGACGGTTCTGCGCGACCTCGCCGCCTAATCGCGCGAGCGCATACGAGGCTCCGGAGCCGGGACGCCGAAAGGCGCCCCGGCTCTTTCTTTGAGGTGCACCTGCCGACGATCCGGTGCCGGGTCGCGCTCACTTGCCACCTCACTCCAACGTGACTTCCCGTTGATGCAGGGGCGTCGTATGTAGTGAACTCCCCCACAAGGAGTAGGCCGACGGCCGGTAACGAAGTGACGCCATGACATCCGCAGACCGTTCTTTCATTCGCCCTGTTGCACTGGCTTTCGGGCTGCTCGCAGCCGCCGGTGCCCCTGCCGGGGCGCAGGAGAAACAGGCGGTCAAGGGCGTTGTCGAACTGTTCACCAGCCAGGGCTGTTCGTCCTGTCCGCCGGCGGATGCGGCGCTGAAGTCGCTGGTCGACGAGGGCGATGTGGTGGCGCTCGCCTATCACGTCGACTACTGGAACTATCTCGGCTGGGCCGACACGCTGGCATCGAAGGAAAACACCGAGCGGCAATATGCCTATGCGCGCATGCTCGGGCGCAACGGCGTCTACACGCCCCAGGCGATCCTGAATGGCCGCGACCACTTGAACGGCGGCAATCTGCAGGCAATCAAGACGCGGCTGGAAACGATGAAGGCGGAAGGCAAAGGGCTTGCCGTTCCCGTCGGCGCCAAGATCCTCGGCGAAGAAATCCAGATCACCATCGGTAGCGGCATCGGCAAGGCCAACGTCGTCGTCGTCTATTTCGACCGCGCCAAGATCGTGAAGATGGAGAAGGGGGAGAACCGCGGCAAGGAAGTCCCCTATTGGCATGCGGTGCGTGACATACAGACGATCGGCATGTGGGACGGCCAGCCCGCGTCCTTCACGCTGCCGGCGACGGTGCTGACCGAGCGCCCGGGAAACAGCGGCTGCGCGATCCTGCTGCAATCGATGAAGGACAAGGAAACGCCGGGTGCCATCATCGGCGCTGCGGCCGTGCTCGCCGGCCCTCAGGGCAAATTGTAGGGACGGCGAAGCGCAAGGGGTTGGTTCGGCCCGGCAGCATCGAGGGGCTGGGGCTGAGGGTTCGAAGTTACCGGACCGAACCGGCCATAACTGCGTTCGGTGAACTCCCGCAGCATGACGATCTGACCGGACATACGGTGGCAACGACTCTGTCCGTCAGCGCCCGCGAGTTTTGCGATGAATTGGGGCGCCGGTTTGACTGAAATGGGGCAGAGGCAAGAAATGACCTCATCGTCCCATGGCTTCCAGCTTGCTTTTCGGCTCGTGTCAGGCACACTGTAATCGTTCTGTCACAACAGAAGGCCGGATTGCCGATGACCGATGAGCCGGATTTGCCGCAAGGCGAGGCGCGCCATCAGCGCGAGACCACTTCCGAAGTGGTCATCGATCTACACGAATACAAGAACGCCAAGAACGCTCCCCCCATCACTTTCCATCGTCGCGAATTGGATCAGATCCTGTGGGTCTACGGCCGTATGGTCGGCGAAGGCGAGTGGCGGGACTACGCGATCGACCACCTGAGGGACCGCGCGGTCTTCTCAGTGTTCAAGCGTTCGGGCGAAATGCCGCTCTACCGGATCGAGAAGAACCCGAAACTGGCCGCGAAACAGGGCGCCTATAGCGTGCTGAACATTCACGGCACGATCCTGAAGCGCGGTCACGAGCTCGCCCAGGTGCTCAAGGTATTCGACAAGGTGCTGAGGCTGGTGGAAACCTGACCAGCGGGAAAGGGTGCCATCAGGAGACGCACGCCGACGTCACGGGCAGCAACGGCACGACCTGCCTACGGCGCGCTGCGAGGCGCTTCGCCGACTGACATTCTTCAGCAAGCGATGGTCACTGGTAGAGGGTGTCCGGATAGACGTCTTCCGGCGGGTCGGTCGCCTGGCCCTCGCCGAGCGCGAGCTGCATGATCGTCGTGTCGAGCCAGCGGCCATGCTTGAAGCCGGTCGCTTTCATCGTGCCCTGGAGTTCGAAGCCGAGCGACCGGTGCACGGCGATCGAGGCCGGATGGGCACCGCCGATCACCGCGACCATCTGGCGGAAGCCGAGTTCCGTGCAACGCCGGACGAGTTCGACCAGCAGCGCCTTGCCGGCACCCTTGCCGCGCGCTTCCGGCGCCAGGTAGATGGAATCCTCGACCAGGAAGCGATAGGCCGTGCGCGTGCGGAAGCCGGATGCGTAGGCATAGCCGATGATCGTCCCGCCCGCGTCTACCGCAACCATGTACGGGTAGCCGCTGCCGATGATCGTTTCGAACCGCGCCCGCATCTCCTTTTCGGATGGCGGGTTGATCTCGTAGGTCGCAACCCCGTGCAACACGGATTCGCGATAGATCTCGGTGATGACGGGAAGATCGGCCAGGGTGGCGTCGCGCAGGGTCAGGGACATGGCTAAAGACTTTGATCCCAAGGTTTCGTCGTCCTTTCACTCCCACGGAGTCCGGACGCTTTCAAGCTGCTTCAGCAAACAAAAAAGGCGGCCGAAGCCGCCTTTTCCGTGTGCTGTTCAGACTTAGTTGTTCCGGTTGCCCATGAACTGGAGCAGGAACATGAACAGGTTGATGAAGTCGAGGTAGAGCGTCAGCGCGCCCATGATCGCCTTGCGGCCGGCAACGGCGCTGTCATCGGCTTCGTAGTACATTTCCTTGATCTTCTGCGTGTCGTAGGCGGTGAGGCCAGCGAAGATCAGCACGCCGATCACGCTGATCGCGAAGGCGAGCGCCGAAGAGGCGAGGAAGATGTTGACGATCGACGCGATGATGACGCCGAACAGACCCATGATCAGGAACGAGCCCATGCCGGACAGGTCCTTCTTCGTGGTGTAGCCGTAAAGCGACAGGGCGCCGAACGAGGCGGCCGTCACGAAGAACGTCTGAACGATGCTCTGGCCGGTGTAGATCAGGAAGATCGACGACAGCGACAGGCCCATCAGGGCCGCATAGATCCAGAACGTCGTCTGCGCGGCAGAAACGCTCATGCTATTGATGCGGAAGCTCATGAAGAACACGAGCGCCAGCGGCGCCAGCATCACCACCCACTTCAGCGGGCTCGTATAGATCGCAGCACCGAAGGCAGTCAGCTGGCCATCCGAAAACGCCATTTGGAAGGCCAGGTAGGCCGCGACGCCAGTGATCGCCAGACCAAGCGCCATCAGGTTGTAGACCTTCAGCATGTATGCGCGAAGGCCTTCGTCAATCACGGCACCCGCCTGAGCGCCGGCGGGCGACATTCGGGTTTGGTAATTTCTCAGATCAGCCATTGTTTCCTCATTCAAGCTCCGGTGGAAGTTACGGTGTCGGGCGGCGAATATCGCCCTGGAAGATGAGCTTCCACGCCCAGGCGCCGCTGCGGAGCTCCAGCATGCCTGTGGACAAATATGATGCCGAAACCCGCTGCACACAAGACCCGGCACTCCCGGATTCCGTTGCACTGGACCGATTCAGACCGGCGCAATAGGGATTTACGGTTAACTCGGCCCGGTCAAAGTTCGCGCAGGACCGGCGCCGCCTTCTGCCCGAGAATGCGCCATGTACCGGCAAGTCCGATGCCGACCGTCATCACCAGCGCTGCCACAACCGTCACGATCGCCACGTCGGGCAGGAAGCTCGACGGCAGCGTCATGATGCGGTTGACGACGAACCAGGCGGCGATACCGCCGGCAAACAGCGCAAAAACTGCGGTTGCAAGACCGAGGATCGCGTATTCGTAGCTGAACGCCTTGATCAGCGTCACCCGCGTTGCCCCCAGCGTCTTCAGGACCACCGCATCATGGACGCGCGCCCGGTTGCCGGCCGCAAGCGCGCCGGCCAGCACCAGCACGGAGGCGACGAGCGCCACGGCCGCGGCCGCCCGGATCGCCGTTGCCAGCTGACCGAGCAGCCCATTCACAATGTCGAGAGCGTCCTTCACCCGTACGCTGGTGATCGTCGGATAGGCATTGGTGACGGCCTTCAGGACCGCCGCCTCCTCTTCCGGCGTCGCCGACGGATCGATCACAGTCGCCAGCCAGGCATGCGGCGCGCCGGCAAAGGTGTTCGGCGAGAACACCATGACGAAGTTGATCGACAGCGATTCCCACTCGACATTGCGGAAGTTGGCAATCTTGGCGGTGATGTTGCGGCCGAGCACATTGACGGTGACCGTATCGCCGATCTTCAGGCCGAGTTCGCCGGCCTCCTCGGACGAGAAGGAAACCAGGGGTTCGCCGCTGTAGTCGGCCGGCCACCAGGCACCTTCGGACAGCGTCGAATTCTCCGGCTTGTTCTTGGCGTAGGTGATACCGCGGTCGCCGCGCAGCACCCATTGGCCTGCAGGCGGCACGTTGCGGCTGTTCACGTCCTCACCGTTGAAGGCGGTGATGCGGCCGCGCAGCATCGGCACCTCGATGACCTTGCCCTTCGGGATCGCCTGGTTCAGCACCGAGCGGAAACCTTCAATCTCGCTGCCCTGGATATCGACGAAGAAGAAATTCGGCGCTCGCTCCGCCATGCTTCCGGTGAGTTCGCGGCGCAGATTGCCGTCGATCAGCGCCAGCGTCACCAGAAGCGCCAGACCGAGCCCAAGCGACAGCACCACCGAGGAGGTCAGCGCACCCGGACGGTGAATGTTGCCGATCGCCAGTCTGAGAGCCGGCGAATTGACCCGCGGGCTGCGGCGCGCGAGCCAGGCGATCGCGAGCGCAACGGCCCTGAGCACGATGAAGGCGAAGGCAATCGCGCCGAGGAAGACGAGCGAAATATAGCGGTCGTAAGCCGTAAAGATCGCCAGGCCGGCGAGCGCGGCAAGACACGCGACGGCGCCGAGCAGATAGGGCCAGGCCGGAAAACCCGAGGGATCGAAACCCTGCTGGCGGGAGAGTGCGGTCGCAGGAATGGCGCGCGCCCGTCCGAGCGGCAGGATGGCGAAGGTCAGCGCCGTCAGCACGCCGAACAGGGCGGCAAGCCCGAGCGCGCCCGGATAGAGATGGAAGGCGGTCGAAATCGGCAACAGGTCGGCCAAAAACTGCGCCGCGACAAAGGGGATCAGAGCTCCGAGCGCGAGCCCGATAACGATGCCGATCAAGGCGATCATCAGGATCTGTGCGAGATAGATCATCGCCACCAACGCAGCGGGCGCGCCCAGGCATTTGAAGGTCGCGATCACGCTGCGCTTGGCATCGAGATAGGCGCGCACCGCATTGGCGACGCCGACGCCGCCGACGATGAGCGCCGTCAGGCCGACAAGCGTCAGGAACTGCGAGAAACGCGTGATGTTGGCCGTCAGCGCCGGTGCTGCGTTGCCGCTGGTGCGGATCGACCAGCCGGCTGCCGGCTGGCTTTTCTCCGCCTCGGTGCGAACGGCCGCAACCCCTGCCGGATCGGCGAGCTTCACCTTGTATGTGTGCTCGACGAGGCTTCCGGTCTGCACCAGTCCCGTCGCCGCCAGGGCTTCGTCCGAGACCATCAGGCGGGGCGCGAAGCCGAAGCCGTCGGAAAGCGCATCCGGCTCGCGCGTGATCGTGCCGGCGATCCGGACACGGGCGTTGCCGAGAAGGATTTCGTCTCCGACCTTAACGTCCAGGCGGTCGAGCAGCAGAGGCGCCACGACCGCACCGAAGACGTCGCCGTCGCGTGCGATGAGGTCGTGCAGCGGCCTGTCGGGTTCGCTCTCCAGCGTGCCATAGAGCGGATAGGCCGCTTCGACGGCCTTCAGTTCCACCAGGGCTTGATTGGAACCGTCGGGCAGCCGCGCCATAGATCTCAGGCCAGCGGAAACCGCAACGGTTCCAAGACCATCGAGATAGGCGCGCTCTTCGGTCGTTGCGACACGATTGTTAAGCTCGAAGCGAATATCGCCGGCGAGCAGTTCCTGACCCTGCGATGCGATCGTCGCTGTGATCGATTGCGACAGCGAATTGACGCCGGCAATCGCCGCCGTACCCAGCGCAATGCAGGCGAGGAAGATGTAGAAGCCCTTGAGCCCGCCGCGCATTTCACGCAGCGCCAGCCGCAGGGCAAGCAGCGGCCGCAGCCGTACCGAAGGCGCGCCGATCATGCCGAGGCCGCCTGCTGGACCGGCGCCACGGCCACGGGGTCCGCGGCGCCGCCGGCAACGATCTCGCCCGAGCGCACCCGCACCTGCCGCGCGCAGCGGTCGGCAAGGGCGGCGTCATGGGTCACGAGCACGAGTGTCATGCCGCGGTCACGCTGTTCGGCGAAAAGCAGATCGGCGATCTGCCGTCCGGTTTCAGCGTCGAGGTTGCCGGTTGGTTCGTCGGCGATCAGAAGCTTCGGCGAGGGCGCAAGCGCCCGGGCGATCGCAACGCGCTGCTGCTCGCCGCCCGAGAGCTGGCCGGGATAATGGCTGAGCCGCTCGCCGAGGCCGACGGCGACAAGCTCCTTGCGCGCGATCTCGAAGGCGCCCGACACATTGGCCAGTTCGAGCGGCACGGCGACGTTTTCGAGTGCCGTCATGTTGGGAATGAGGTGGAAGGACTGGAAGACGATGCCGATGTTGCGCCCGCGAAAGTCCGCCACCCGGTCCTCGTCGAGCCGGTGCAGCGGCGTGCCGTCGATGACGATCTCGCCGCGATCCAGCCGCTCGAGCCCGGCAAGCACCATTAGCAAAGTCGACTTGCCTGAACCGGACGGGCCGACGATGCCGACCGATTCTCCGGCATTGATCGTCAGGCTCATGCCTTTCAGCACATGCACCGAGGCGGCCGCCTCGCCCAGCGTCAGATCCGCGTTTTTAAGTTCGATGATGGTGCTGGCCAAGCGAAACAACCCTATATGAAACGAAGTGGGGAACAGAAACGGCATTCGGGATTTAGGAACAGGCCCATGGCATTAAAAGGATTTCAACGGGTTTTCTTGGCACTGATGATGACATTTGCGTTATCATGCACCGCACGCGCCGAGACGATCAGCCTGATCGGGTTCGGCGACAGCCTGATGGCGGGTTATCAGCTCCCGCCGGAGGACGCCTTCCCGGCTCGGCTCGAAAAGGCGCTGAAGGAAAAGGGCTTCGACGTGACGATCGCGAACGCCGGCGTTTCCGGCGACACGAGTTCCGGCGGTCTTGCCCGCATCGACTGGTCGGTGCCGGATGGTACCAATGGCGTGATCCTCGAGCTTGGCGCCAACGACGCGCTGCGCGGCATCGCGCCTGAAGAGACCCGCAAGAACATCGAGGCGATGATCACCCGGCTGAAGGACCGCGGCATCGCCGTGCTGCTCGCCGGCATGATGGCGCCGCCGAACATGGGCGGCGACTACGCCGCCCGCTTCAACCCGATCTATCCGGAACTCGCCAAAAAATATGGGCTGGAACTCTATCCGTTCTTTCTCGACGGCGTGGTGACGGAGGCCAAGCTCAAGCTCGAAGACGGCATGCATCCCAATGGCGACGGCGTCGGCGTCATGGTCGAGAAGGCCCTGCCCGTCGTCGAGCGGTTTCTGGCAACGCTGAACAAGACGGAGTGATGACATCGTCCACAGTTAAGGCAACGTTAATATTCTGAAGCGTCAAATACCAGTTGCGTGCAGATGCGATGCGTGATTCGCTAAGACATCTGCAAGAGATTCGGGGAGCTCGCCATGCCGAGACTATTCACCGCCCTCGAAATTCCGCGCAATGCTGCAATGAGTCTTTCATTGCTGCGCGGAGGTCTTCCCGGAGCTCGCTGGATCGATGTGGAGAACTACCACATCACCCTGCGCTTCATCGGTGACGTCGACTGGCGCACCGCCGACGAGATCATCGACAAGCTCGATCGCATCGAACGTCCTGAATTCCAACTGCAACTGAACGGCACCGGCGCATTCGGCTCGAAGAAGCCGCACTCGGTCTGGGCCGGCGTTACCAACCATCCGGAAATGTATGCGCTGCAGGCCGAAATCGAGCGCATCTGCCAAAGGCTCGGACTGGGGCCGGACCCGCGCAAGTTCACCCCGCACGTGACGCTGGCGCGGCTGCGCTCCAGCCGTGTCGAAGACGTGGTCGAGTACCTCTCGGGGCGCGGCAACTTCATGACCTCGCTCTTCACGGTCTCCCGCTTCGTGCTGCTCTCGTCGCGCGATTCAGTCGGCGGCGGACCGTACCTGACGGAAGAGCTTTTCCCGCTTCACGAGGTGCGTTCGCCGAGCCTTTCGAGCAACGACGAACATCCGGCCTCCAGCATCTGGTAAAGCGCCTCGAAGGCTTCCCGCCCTTCGTAATAGGGATCCGGCACGTCCCGCAGGTCGCCTGACGCATAATCGAGAAAGAGATGCACCTTCTGCGCCGTGCCATCCGGCGCGAGCCTTTTCAGCGTGCGGACATTGTTCTCGTCCATGCCGAGGATGAGGTCGAAATCACTGAAATCTGCCGCCGCCACCTGGCGTCCGCGCAGTGTAGAAATATCGATGCCGTGCCGCCGCGCCGTCTCTATCGATCGCCGGTCCGGCGGATCGCCGATATGCCAGGCGCCGGTTCCGGCCGAATCGATCTCCAGCGCTACAGCCAATCCCTCTTGCTTCGCCAATGCGCGCAACACGCCCTCGGCAAGCGGCGACCGGCAGATGTTGCCGAGACAAACGAAAAGAACTCTGACCGGTTTCATGCTATTCAGATTCGAAGGCTGGAGACAGTTGACGCTTATACGCGACAGCTCGGGCTTCGAACAGGCGCATGGGAGGAGACAAGCGATGGCAGCGGAGAGACTGGACGAGGCGACGATTGCCGACAACCTTCACAAGATGGAAGGGTGGGTGCGGGCCGAAGACGGCAACTCGATCTGGAAGGCGTTCCGCTTCAAGAACTTCGTCGAGGCCTTCGGCTTCATGACCGAATGCGCGATCGTCGCCGAGAAGCTCAACCATCACCCGGAATGGTTCAACGTCTACAATCGCGTCGACGTGACGCTGACGACCCATGACGCCGGCGGATTGAGCGAACTCGACTTCAAGCTGGCGGCGCGCATGGACAAGGCAGCGTCAGGCCGCATGCCCGATCATTTGAAATAGGACGCGGAATTCCCATATTGAAAGCGCCGGAGCGCCGCGCGTTCACGAGAACGCCTGGCGGCCGAGAATATAGCGGAAGCGGGACGATGGACGACATCAAGATTGGTGAAATTCTCTTGCCTGGCGAAGAATCCGAGCAGGAGCGGCGGGAAAAGCGCGTGAAGCGCCGCTTCTGGCCGACCTTTCGCCGAGCTGCCCGCCAGATCCCATTCAGCCGCGACCTGGTTGCCGCCTATTACTGCGCCATCGATCCGAAGACCCCGACACGCACCCGCGGCATCCTGCTTGCAGCCCTCGCCTATTTCGTGCTGCCGATCGATATCATCCCCGACGTGCTGGCCGTCGTCGGCTTCTCCGATGACGTTGCCGTCTTGACCGCGGCCTTTGCTGCCATCAGCGGGCAGATCAAGGAAACGCACTATACCAAGGCCGATGAGACGCTGGCCGATACGCCGGAGAGCTGACGTCGGACGCCGCCTGTCCGGTTGTGGCGCCGCATTCCCGCCCGAAAGTCAAACTCTTGCCTAATTCTTTGTGGCATAGATCTGCAAGTGACGCTGGTCGCGCGCTTTGGTGCGGCTGACGCCATGCAATGGCTTGGGGCAGGAAACCTTCTGGAACGGGCATTCCGAGGTAACGCGCATCCTCGATCGAGCCCGGTTCGGCGAAGGCGCGAATCGGCGGTCGAAAGGCACTGTGCGATGGGGCAAACCGCTCCATTTCGGGGCTAAAGCCGCGGTTTTCGGCCACCGTTGACGGTTTGGTAACCTGAATTAAGTCAAAACAAATCAAATCATGACTACGCGTCGCCCGTCTGACCTGTTTCGGGTGATCGAAAAGCAAGAAAAGCGGCAGGACCTCATGTTTGTAAGAAAGATCGCAACCGCAATCGCACTCGTTCTGGCCACCGCCAGCATGGCTGCCGCCCAGTCTCCGACGCGCATCCAGCAGTTCAACGCCTGGGGCGCCTATTCCTACAATGCCGGCGGCGGCAAGGTCTGCTACGTCCTTTCGGTTCCGAAGGAAAAGAGCCCGGCCGGCGTCGACCATGGCGACATCTTCTTCCTCGTTTCCCAGCGCCCCGGCCAGAACATCAGCTACGAGCCTCAGGCAATGATGGGCTATGCGCTGCAGGAGAACTCCAAGGTCAACGTCGTCATCGACGGCCGCACCTTCGTGATGTTCACCAAGGGCAATTCGGCCTGGGTCGAAAATGCTGCCGAAGAGCCGGCACTGGTTGCCGCCATGAAGAACGGCAAGGCCATGTCGGTCAACGCCAAGTCGCGCAAGGGTACCGCGACCTCCTACTCCTACTCGCTCTCGGGCATCTCCGCTGCGCTGAAGCAGATCGAAGCCTGCAAGTAATCGCGAGACCGAAAGTCACGCGTAGGGGCCGGCTGCAAAGCCGGCCTTTTGCGTTCAAGGGGCCTGCCTCGTGACTCCCGGCCAAAACAATGCTAAAGGGCGGCCAACTTGAGAGCCTCCGCGCCCCGATAGGCCGCTTTCGATGGCTCGACCGATTTCAATTCGCGCATCAGGACGATTTCCGGACCCGCTCCCCGGACGGCCTCTCGCCGTATGACAGGACATCATGAGCATGGCAGCCACTGAAATTCTGAACCGGGTGGAAATCGCCAAGGCGCCGCAGGTGCGCGCAGCCGTAGAGGCGGAAAAGCCGTCGCTGATCGGACTTCTGCGCGAGGACATGGCCAAGGCACTGGTCGAAAAGGGCGTGCCGGAACGCCAGGTCAAGATGCGCGTCAGCCAGCTCTGGCACTGGCTCTACGTGCGTGGCGTCTCCGACTTCGATCACATGACGAACGTGTCCAAGGACATGCGCGAGATGCTGAAGCAGCATTTCACCATCGCGCGCCCGGAGATCGTCGAGGAACAGATTTCCGGCGACGGCACCCGCAAGTGGCTGTTGCGCTTCCCGGCGCGCGGGGCCGGACGACCGGTCGAGATCGAGACCGTCTACATTCCCGAGGAAGGCCGCGGCACGCTCTGCATTTCGAGCCAGGTCGGCTGCACGCTCACCTGCTCCTTCTGTCACACCGGCACCCAGAAGCTGGTGCGCAACCTGACGGCCGAGGAAATCCTCGCGCAGCTGCTGCTTGCCCGCGACCGGCTCGGCGACTTCCCGGAGCGCGACACCCCGCAGGGCGCGATCGTGCCGGCTGAAGGCCGCAAGATCACCAACATCGTGATGATGGGCATGGGCGAGCCGCTCTATAATTTCGAGCAGGTCAAGACCGCCCTTCTGATCGCCTCTGACGGCGAAGGCCTGTCGCTGTCCAAGCGCCGCATCACGCTGTCGACCTCAGGCATCGTGCCGGAAATCTATCGCACCGGCGAAGAGATCGGCGTCATGCTGGCGATCTCGCTGCATGCCGTGCGCGACGACCTGCGCGACATGCTGGTGCCGATCAACAAGAAGTACCCGCTGAAGGAACTGATGGACGCCTGCCGCGCCTATCCCGGCCTTTCCAACGCCCGCCGCATCACCTTCGAATACGTGATGCTGAAGGACGTCAACGACAGCCTCGAAGACGCCAAGCAGTTGGTGAAGCTCCTGAAGGGTGTGCCCGCAAAGATCAACCTCATCCCCTTCAACCCCTGGCCGGGCACCAACTACCAGTGTTCCGACTGGGAGCACATCGAGAAGTTTGCCGACTTCATCAACCAGGCCGGCTACGCCTCGCCGATCCGCACACCACGCGGCCGCGACATCCTTGCCGCCTGCGGCCAGCTGAAGTCGGAATCCGAACGCATGCGCAAGGTCGACCGCCTCGCCTTCGAAGCGATGATGATCGCCAATCACGGCGAAGATTGAGACGAAGCGCCTCCTCGGGTCCTTCGTTCCTCGCCCATCACCCATCGATGAAGAACTTTGATGGGTGATGCAGTTCCTATCGATTGATTTCATGTCATCGGTTTCCTAAGAAAGCGGGACATCAATTGGAGGACAACCCATGCGCTCACTTCTCATCGCCCTTGCCGCCACGGTGGCATTCACCCTGCCCGCCCGTGCCGATGAGGTGACCGTCGCCGTAACCGCGATCGTCGAGCATCCGGCACTCGACGCGGCACGCGACGGCGTGAAGGACGCGCTGACCGCCGCCGGCTACAAGGAAGGCGAGAACCTCAAATTCATCTACGAGTCGGCCCAGGGCAACCCGGCGACCGCCGCGCAGATCGCCCGCCAGTTCGCAGGCGAAGCGCCGAACGTGATCGTTCCGATCTCGACGCCGTCGGCCCAAGCGGTCGTCTCCTCGACCCGCGATATCCCGGTCGTCTTCACCGCCGTTTCCGACCCGGTCGGCGCCCAACTGGTCAAGGACATGGACAAGCCCGGCGGTAACGTCACTGGCCTCTCCGACATGTCGCCGGTTGCCGAACACGTTGCCCTGATCAAGGAAATCCTGCCGAACGCCAAGTCGATCGGCTACCTCTACAATTCCGGCGAAGCCAACTCCGTTTCGCTGCTCGCGGTGCTGAAGACCGAGGCCGAAAAGGCCGGCCTGACCGTCGTCGAGTCCGCCGCGACCAAGTCGGCTGAAGTCCAGGGTGCTGCCCGTGCCCTCGTCGGCCGCGCCGATGCGATTTACGTGCCCACCGACAACACGATCATCTCCGCACTTGAAGGTGCCGTCGCCGTCGCCGAAGAAGCCAAGCTGCCGCTCTTCACCGCCGACACGGACTCGGTTGCCCGCGGCTCGCTCGCAGCCCTCGGCTTCAACTACTACGACGTCGGCAAGCAGACTGGCGAAATCGTCGTTCGCATCCTCAAGGGCGAAAACCCGGGCGATATCGGCGTCAAGGTTGCTGCCGGTTCCGACCTGGTGATCAACAAGAAGGCCGCCGAGAAAATGGGCGTCACCCTTCCGGAAAGTGTCGTAAAGCGCGCAACCCGCGTCGTTGAATAAGGCTTTCGGCCTTTTCAGGTTCAAGTTTGTTGCGTTTTGCCCGCCTCCGTTCCATACGGGGGCGGTTCGCTATGAGGGGCCCGGAACACCGGAGGCCGCTCCAAGTTTCTAAGCCGCACATGCGCCCGGCCGTGCGCCCCATGTGCCAAGCGGGAGCGTCGCGCTCATAAGCACAATCAGGCGCGACAGGTAGAAAAGAGGGTCTGGGGTTGAGTCTAATTGCTTTCTGGGGAGCCGTGGAGCTGGGGCTGGTCTATGCCTTCGTTGCCCTCGGCGTCTTTCTCGCATTCCGGGTTCTCGATTTTCCCGACCTCACGGTCGACGGATCGTTTCCGCTGGGCGCCGCCGTCACCGCGGTGCTGATCATCGCCGGCGTCAATCCGTGGCTTGCCGCCTGCGTGGCGATGGTCGCGGGTGCCGCAGCCGGCATCGTCACGGCGATGCTCAACGTGCGCTTCAAGATCCTCAACCTGCTCGCCTCGATCCTGACGATGATCGCGCTGTTCTCGGTCAACCTGCGCGTCATGGGCAAGCCGAACGTCGCGCTGATCAACGCCGACACGATGCTGTCACCCTTCTACGGCCTCGGCTTGCGCGATTTCTACGTCCGGCCGCTGTTTATCGGCGTGCTCGTGGTCGTCGCCGTCATCATCGTCTGGCGCTTCCTTGAGAGCGATGCCGGCCTTGCGATGCGCGCCACTGGCGCCAATGCCCGCATGGCCCGCGCACAGGGCGTCGACACCAACCGCCAGATCTATCTCGGCATGGCAATCTCCAACGCGCTCGTCGCCTTCGGTGGCGCTTTGTTCGCCCAGACCAACGGCTTTGCCGACGTCACCTCGGGTGTCGGCACCATCGTCGTCGGGCTTGCGGCGGTCATCATCGGCGAGACGCTGCTCGGTGCCCGCGGCATCCTGATTGCGCTGATCGGCTGCGTGCTCGGCTCGATCCTCTACCGCATATCGATCCAGCTGGCGCTGTCGACCGACATGCTCGGCCTGCAGGCCTCCGACCTCAACTTCGTGACCGCGGCACTCGTCACCTTCGCCCTCGTCCTTCCCCGTCTGCGTCGTGGAGGTGCGGCATGATCAGCGTCAACAACATCGAGGTCATCTTCGGCAAGGGCACGCCGCTGCAGAAGCAGGCGCTGAACGGCGTCAGCCTGACGATCGAGCAGGGCTCCTTCGTCACCGTCATTGGCTCCAACGGCGCCGGCAAGTCGACGTTGCTCGGCGTGCTCGCCGGCGACGTGCTGCCGAGTGCCGGCCAGGTGACGATCGGCAAGACAGACGTCAGCCGCAAGGGTACCGCTGCGCGCGCGGGCCTCGTCGCTCGCGTCTTCCAGGATCCGCTGACCGGCAGCTGCGGCGCGCTCTCGATCGAGGAAAACCTGGCGCTTGCTGCCAAACGTGGCGAGGCTCGCGGCCTCACAGCCGCGCTCGGCCCGAAGCGCCGCGAACATTTCCGCGAGCGTATCGCCGAGCTCAACCTCGGCCTTGAAAACCGCATGGGCGACCGCATGGACCTTCTGTCCGGCGGCCAGCGCCAGGCGGTCTCGCTGGTCATGGCGACGCTCGCAGGCTCCGAAGTGCTGCTGCTCGACGAGCATACGGCAGCCCTCGACCCTGGCATGGCCGAGTTCGTGATGAACCTGACGCAGAAGATCGTCTCGGAGCGAAAGCTGACGACGATGATGGTCACCCATTCGATGCGCCAGGCACTCGACTACGGCCACCGCACCATCATGCTCCACGGCGGCGAGATCGTGCTCGACGTCGCCGGCGACAGCCGCAAGGAACTGCAGGTCGAGGACCTGATCGCCATGTTCCGCCGCATCCGCGGCCAGACGCTCGACGACGATGCGCTGCTGATCGGCTGAGTACAGAAGACTAATTCATAACAAGGCCCGGGCATCCAAGATGTCCGGGCTTTTTGTTTTTGTTTACCGAGCCGTCGTCATGAAAATCTTCACCGCAAACACCGAGAAGACGCCGGCGAAGCTGAAATTAAGTGCCCGCATCACGCCCTTATTGCGCTGCAGCCAGGAGGCAAGCCAGTCGGCGGTGAAGACGACCAGCATGTTCACCGGCATGCCGATGGCGATGAAGAACAGGCCGAGGAACAGAAGCTTGCCGGTGACCGAGGGATCATCGGCGCTGACGAACTGCGGCAGGAAGGTCATGAAGAAGATGATGACCTTGGGGTTCAACAGGTTCACCCAGAAGCCGGCCGAGATGTTGGCAAGCGCCTTGCCTTCCGTCGGCTCGACCTTCTGCACCGAAATGCTGGAGCCGAAGCGCATCGCCTGCACCGCAAGCCAGAGCAGGTAGGCGGCACCGCCGGTCTTGAGGATGGTGAATGCGGTTGGCGAGGCGGTGATCAGCGCCGAGATGCCGAACGCGACGAGCAGCGTATGCACGACGATGCCGAAGCTGGTGCCGAGCACGACGAAGAGCGCGGCCTTCTTGCCCTGGGCGAGCGCCCGGCTGATCGAAAGCGTCATGTCCGGACCGGGTGTGGCCGCCAGAAGCAGCGTCGCAGCGGCAAAGGTCAGGAGGGCCGGCAGGCTGGGAATGAAGTCCATCGTCGTTTCCTCGGCACGGGGGTCGCCTCCAGTAATCCTGCGCCTGCGCTTTTGCCAGCGGATTCGCATCGTCAAGCGTTCTAGCGCTTGTATCGCCGCAGGTTCTGGCTAAAGTGCCGCAGATTTGCACGCGGCATCGCCGCCCTCCCCAAGACCAGACGGACGGAAACCATGGCATCGCATAAAGACGTGAAAAAGGTCGTTCTCGCCTATTCGGGCGGTCTCGACACCTCGATCATCCTGAAGTGGCTGCAGACCGAACTCGGCGCGGAAGTCGTCACCTTCACCGCCGACCTCGGCCAGGGCGAAGAGCTCGAGCCGGCCCGCAAGAAGGCCGAAATGCTCGGCATCAAGGAGATCTACATCGAGGACGTCCGCGAGGAATTCGTCAAGGATTTCGTCTTCCCGATGTTCCGCGCCAACGCCGTCTATGAAGGCGTTTACCTGCTCGGCACCTCGATCGCCCGCCCGCTGATCTCCAAGCACCTGATCGATATCGCCAAGAAGACCGGCGCCGACGCGATCGCCCATGGCGCGACCGGCAAGGGCAACGACCAGGTTCGCTTCGAGCTTTCGGCCTATGCGCTGAACCCGGACATCAAGATCATCGCGCCGTGGCGCGACTGGTCGTTCAAGAGCCGCACCGACCTGCTCGAATTCGCCGAGAAGCATCAGATCCCGGTTGCCAAGGACAAGAAGGGCGAAGCGCCGTTCTCCGTCGACGCCAACCTGCTGCACTCCTCCTCCGAGGGCAAGGTTCTCGAAGACCCGGCACTGGAAGCCCCTGAGTACGTGCACATGCGCACGATCTCGCCGGAAGCCGCTCCCGACCAGGCCACCGTCATCAAGATCGGCTTCGAGCGCGGTGACGCCGTCTCGATCAACGGCGTACGCCTGTCGCCGGCAACCCTGCTTGCCAAGCTCAACGAGTACGGCCGCGACAACGGCATCGGCCGTCTCGACCTCGTCGAGAACCGCTTCGTCGGCATGAAGTCGCGCGGCGTCTACGAGACCCCCGGCGGCACCATCCTGCTCTCCGCGCACCGCGCAATCGAGAGCATCACGCTCGACCGCGGCGCCGCCCACCTCAAGGACGAGCTGATGCCGCGCTACGCCGAGCTGATCTATTACGGCTTCTGGTTCTCACCGGAGCGCGAGATGCTGCAGGCCGCAATCGACAAGAGCCAGGAGCATGTCGAAGGCGAAGTGACGTTGAAGCTCTACAAGGGCAACGTCATGGTCATCGGCCGTGAGAGCGACAAGTCGCTCTACTCCGACAAGCTCGTCACCTTCGAGGACGACCAGGGCGCCTACGACCAGAAGGATGCCGCCGGCTTCATCAAGCTCAACGCGCTGCGCCTGCGCACGCTGGCCGCGCGCAACCGCTAAGACGACGCGTTCTGAAAAAAGAAGCCTCCGCGACCCGTTCGCGGAGGCTTTTTCATATGCAGGCCGAAGCGGTATCGATGCCGATGCCGCACCAGATTTCTACTCCGCCGCTTCCGAAAGCGGATCCTTGACCGGCACGGCGAGCGGCTGCGAGCGAACATTGCGGCTATACCAGACATAGCTCAGGATGCAGACGAGGCCGAAGCATGGAATGATCGTGCCGAGCGCCAGCACCGGAGCGCCGACCGCAGCGGCGATCGCGCCACCAAGCAGCCCCGAGCCCATCTGTACGAAACCCATCACTGCCGACGCCGTGCCAGCGATGTCCGGAAACGGCGCCATCGCCGCCGTCATCATATAGGGCATGACGAAGGCGATGCCGAAGGCATAAATCCCGATCGGCAGCATGACCGAGAGGAAGCTCGGCTGCAGAATGTGCATGGTGTAGGCAAGCGCGAGGCTGGCCGCACCGATGAAGACGAGGCCGGCCGGCACCAGCGCCTGCGGCGTGAAACGCCGCATCAGCAGCCGCACCACCACGGTTCCCGAAAAGAAAAGGCCCGACTGCATCAGCATGCCGACGCCGAACTCGGTCGGTGTCAGCCCCACCGCATTGATCAGTACGAAGGGCAGCATGGTCGCCCAGGCATAAAGTGCGCCGACCGCTCCGCCGATCACAAGTGTCGAGGAAACGAAGCGGCTGTCGCTCACCAACCGCCGATAGGCCGCAAGGATGGGCTTCAAGTGGCCCTTGGCCGGATCCGGGGTCGCGGTCTCGGCCATGAAAAACTGCACGGTGAGACAGGCCATGGCGGCAAAGCCGACCATCAGGAAGAAGATCGACTGCCACCCGAAGAGACCGAGCGCCAAGCCGCCAAGCGTCGGGGACACGGCGGGTCCGAGGGCCAGCATCATGCCGATCATGTTCATGATGCGTGCGGCCTCAGTCCCGGTGAACTGGTCGCGCACGATCGCCCGCGCCACGGTCATCCCGACGGAGGCGCCGATGCCCTGCACCAGGCGGCCGGCCAAAAGCACCGCGACGGAAGGCGCAAAGGCCGCCATCAGGCTACCGACGAGGTAGATCGCCATGAAGATCAGCGTCGCGCGGCGGCGACCGATGACATCGGAGAGCGTGCCAGACACCAACTGGGCAAAGGCGAAGCCGGCGAAATAGAGCGACAGCGTCATCTTGATCGCCGCTTCGCTGGAGGAGAAGGCGCGCACCAGTTCAGGCATCGCCGGCGTATACAGCGCCATGGAAACGGGGCCGAGCGCCACCAGGAAGGCACCGATGATGCTTGTGCGCCGCTCGCTCATGCGACGCGTCATTGCGCGGCTCCGACCCGGACTTCGGCCTTCTCCGCTGTCTCCTTACCGGCAAGGCACGGATCGAGCTGACGCAAATTGTCACGCAGGATGCGCAGGTTGGAACAGAGAAGCGCGCGCGCTTCCGAGTCCAGCCCTTCCGTATAGGCATCCATCATTTCGCGAAGACCGGTCATCAGCTCGTTGAACAACGGACCGGCCTTTTCGGTGATGACGACATTCTTGGCGCGGCGATCCGCCGGATCGGGAACGCGGGCGACGAGCCCGTTCGCCTCCAGCCTGTCGAGATAGGCCGACAGCGTCATAGGCTCAATGCCCATGCGTGTGGCGATTTCGGCCTGTTTGATGCCCTCGGTGAGCGCCACCTGGATCAGCGTGCGCGCCTCGCCAGGCGTGATGCCCAGATCCATGGCATTGACCTTGCGGTCGAAGGCCCCGCGCAAGAGGCGCGAGACATCGGTCAGAAGCATTCCAATGGTTTCGGATTCTAGCTTGAAGGGCATCATGATCGTTCACAGGTGATATAATAAGTTTTACTTATCATACCCTGTGAAAACGTTCAACGCGGAAGGCCATCTTTCCCTTGCCAGTTTAACGGTAAAACTCGCAAGGATTCAACGTATTACCTTCGCAATCCCGCGCGGGACCGTCTTTGTTGTGTCTCAGCCCTCAAGCTCCTCGCGCAGCATTTCGAGTTCCAGCCATTCCTCTTCCATGCGAGCGAGGTCGGCACGCAGCTTTTCCAGCTCCTGCGCCAGCTTCGCAAAAGCATTTGGATCTTTTGTGAAAAGATTGGGGTCCGCCATCTTTTCTTCGCGCTTGGCAGCCTCGGCTTCCGCCTTGGCAATCTCTTTCGGCAGGTTTTCGAGCGCGAATTTCTGCTTGTAGGAAAGCTTACCCTTGGCAGCCTTCGGCGCTTCGGCGGCCGGTGCGGCTGCATCGGCCTTGGCCTTTTCCGCCTTCTCGGCCTTGCGCTTCTCCTCGATCGCGCCCTTGCGCTGCGCCATCATGTCGGAATAGCCGCCGGCATACTCGATCCAGCGTCCATCCGGCGCCTCCGGATTGGCCGGCGCAATCGTCGAGGTGACGGTGCGGTCGAGGAAGTCGCGGTCGTGGCTGACGAGGATGACAGTTCCGGCAAAACCGGCGACGATCTCCTGCAAAAGGTCGAGCGTCTCGATGTCGAGATCGTTGGTCGGCTCGTCGAGGATCAGAAGGTTGGTTGCTCGCGCGAGGATGCGCGCCAGCATCAGCCTTGCGCGCTCGCCGCCCGAAAGCTCGCGGATCGGGGTGCGCGCCTGCTCTGGCTGGAACAGGAAGTCCTTCATGTAGCCGGTGACGTGGCGCTGCTCGCCATTGACCAGCAGGTTGTCGCCGCGCCCGTCCGTCAGGTAGTGCGCCAGCGTGTCGTCGAGATTGAGGTCTTCGCGCTTCTGGTCAAGCGTCGCGATTTCGAGATTGGTGCCGAGCTTGACCGTGCCCGTATCCGGCTCGATCTGTCCGGTCAGGATCTTCAGGAGCGTCGTCTTGCCGGCGCCGTTCGGGCCGACCAGACCGATGCGGTCGCCGCGGTGCACGCGGATCGAGAACGGCGCGACGATGGTGCGCTCGCCATAGGCCTTGGTGACCTTCTCCGCCTCGATCACCAGCTTGCCCGATTCCTTGGCGTCGGCGGCCGTCGCCTGTACCGTTCCCTGCGGCCCCTTGTGGCCGCGATAGGTCGCCCGCATGGTCTGCAGCTCACCGAGGCGGCGCATGTTGCGCTTGCGTCGAGCGGTCACGCCGTAGCGCAGCCAATGTTCCTCGCGCTCGATCGCCTTGCCGAGCTTGTGCTGTTCCAGCTCCTCGGCCTCCAGCACCTCGTCACGCCAAGCCTCGAAATGGGCAAAGCCGCGGTCGAGCCGCCGCGACTGGCCACGGTCGAGCCAGACGGTCGCGGTCGAGACCTTCTCCAGGAAGCGCCGGTCGTGCGAGATCAGAACGAGCGCCGAACGGCTGCGGATCAGTTCGTCTTCCAGCCATTCGATCGTCGGCAGATCGAGATGGTTGGTCGGCTCGTCGAGCAGCAGGATATCCGGCTCCGGCGCCATGACACGGGCAAGCGCCGCGCGACGCGCCTCACCGCCCGAAAGGCGCTTCGGGTCTTCCTCGCCGGTCAACCCCAGGTGCTGCAGCAGATAGGCGACGCGATAGGGATCGTCACTCGGGCCGAGTCCTGCCTCGGCATAGGTCTGCACCGTGTCGTAGCCGTCGAAATCCGGCGCCTGGTGCAGATAGCGGATGGTCGCGGAGGGATGGCGGAAGATTTCGCCCGACTGCGCCTCGGCCAGGCCCGCGGCAATCTTCATCAGCGTCGACTTGCCCGAGCCGTTGCGGCCGACCAGACAGATGCGGTCGCCCGGTTCGACTTGAAAATTGGCGCCGGCTAGCAGCGGCGCGCCGCCGAAGGTGAGGAAGATGTCGTCGAGTTTCAGAATGGGAGGCGCCAAGGCTCAGGCTCCGGAAAGATCATAGGGGCGGGCGAGCACAATGGCGCGACCGCTCTGGAGAGTGAAGCGAAGGGGACCCTCCGCAACGTTGGAAACGGTTCGGGACGAGCCGAACGGCAAGGTGAAATCGTCGAGCGGATAGCGCGCATTGACGATCGAAAGACCGGTAAGCTCGGTCAACCCGAGCACCGAGAAGAGGCAGCCCTTGGGTAGGTCGAGGTCGAGCGAGCCGGCCAGCAGCGGATAGGCCTCTTCCTCGCCCGAGGTCATCAACACGGAAAGGCCACGCTCGGCAAGGGCGACGGCATGCAGCAGGTGCATGAAGGCGTGATCGCTGCGGGTACCGCCGAGGGCGCCGGCGAAAATCAGGCGATCGGCTCCACGCGACAGCGCCGCCTCGACCGCGATCTCCCCGTCCGTCGCGGCCTTCGCCGCCGGATAGGGCTCGCGCGGGACGGAGGCGTAGTCCGCAAGAAGGGCTTCCTCGGTCGAGTCGAAATCACCGACCCAGACATCCGGCACGATGCCGAGCAATCGGGCATGGCGCATGCCGCCGTCAGCCGCAATGAAGCGACTTGCGGCCAGCTGGTGAGCCAGCCGGTCGGTCAGCGAAAGGGCGCCGCCAAGCAGAATGGTGAAGGTCGATCGAGCCATGGCAAAGCCCATAGCGCAAAGGACCGCCGAAGGAAAACGAAGAAAACCGTCGAACGAGCGGTTCTCGATATTTTGGTCAGACCATCAATGCCCCTCGGGCACCGGATCGGGAAAAAGCATGCCGGCATAAATGCCGGGGGTCGAATCCGGAATTTCGACGGCGCCGGCCACCCGCTCGTAGAACTTCGCCGGCCCGACGCCGCCGATAATCGCGTAGCCATAGCCGGCCTCGCGCATGGCCGTGAGGCTTGCAAGCAACAGTGCCTCACCGATCCCCTGCCCGCGCATGCTTTCGTCGACGCCGGTCGGACCGAAGAAGCCGAGTGCCGTTACGTCGTGGCAGGAAAAGCCGACGATCTTTTCGTCATGGACAGCGACGTGCATGCGCGTCGGGGTGGAGGAAAAGGCGGCTTCCGCCTCGCCCGCCCATCCGGCACCGAAAGTCTTTTCAATCCAGGAAACGACCAGGCGGCGCTCCGGCGCCATGGCGCGGCGAATGCTGATGCCAAGGCCAAGCTTCGACTGAGGTTCAGCCGGCAGGGCATAAAGTCGAACAAGCATATCGGGCATGACATTTCCTCCTCGCTGCCGTTGTGTAGCGCAGTTGGCGGCATACGCAAACACGAGCCATTGTGCTGGCCAGGCGTCCCCTTGCTTCGCCGTAAACATCGCTTGCCATGGGACCGAGGCAGCGGTAAATCTCTTGCCGCTCTAACGGGGTGCCTCCCGACCGCATTGCGGCCGGAGGCTGAGAGGCGTCAAAACGCCAACCCGCGGAACCTGATCCGGCTCATACCGGCGGAGGGATTAGACGCGATCGGATCGATACGCCCTTTTCCCATGCAACAACGAACTTTGGGAGAGAGGTCCTCGCCATGTCCAATTCATCGCAACTTAAATTCTTTAGCCGGCTAGCCCTTGCGACGGCCGCGAGCCTTGTTTTCTCCGGCGCCGCGACCGCCGCCGACAAGACGCTGACGGTGTACACCTATGAGAGCTTTATCACCGAATGGGGCCCGGGCGCCAAGGTCGCAGAAGCCTTCGAGAAGACCTGCGAATGCAAGGTCAACTATGTCGGCGTGGCCGACGGCGTCGAGCTGCTCACCCGCCTGAAGCTCGAAGGCGAGGCTTCCAAGGCCGACATCGTGCTTGGCCTCGACACCAACCTCGTTGCGGAAGCCAAGGCAACGGGCTTCTTCGCGCCGCACGGCGTCGAGGCAACCGGCGTCACCGTTCCCGGCAACTTCTCCGACGACACGTTCCTGCCCTATGACTACGGCCACTTCGCCGTCGTCTACGACACCGAGACGCTGAAGACGCCGCCGAAGAGCCTGAAGGAGCTGGTAGAAGGCGACCCGTCGCAGAAGATCGTCATCGAGGATCCGCGTACGTCGACGCCGGGCCTCGGCCTCCTGCTCTGGGTCAAGGCCGTCTATGGCGATGAGGCGGGTGCCGCCTGGACGAAGCTGAAGGACCGCGTTCTGACCGTCACCCCCGGCTGGTCGGAAGCCTATGGCCTCTTCACCAAGGGCGAGGCGCCGATGGTGCTGTCCTACACCACGTCGCCGGCCTACCACATGGTCGCGGAAAACACCGAGCGCTATCAGGCCGCTGCCTTCTCCGAAGGGCACTACATCCAGATCGAAGTCGCCGGCATGACCAAGAACGCCAAGGAGCCGGAACTGGCAAAGCAGTTCCTCGCCTTCATGACCGGTCCGGACTTCCAGTCGATCATCCCGACGACGAACTGGATGATGCCGGTCGCAGCGACCAAGGAGCCGCTGCCGGACGCCTTCAATAAGCTGGTCAAGCCGGAAAACACCTTCCTCCTGCCCTCGGAGGACGTCGCCAAGAACCGCAAGGCCTGGATCGACGAATGGCTTGCCGCCATGAGCAAGAACTGAGGCCGGATTGTTCGCACTGCGCGAAAATCGTATGACAGTGGTCGCCGGGGCAGCCTGCCTCGGCGTCTTCGTCCTTTTCGTCGGTCTTGCGATCGTCGCCTTGCTGAGCCAGACGGGCGGCGCGAGCGACGATGCGCTGTTCGACGCCTACATCTGGCGCGTCACCCGCTTCACGCTGCTGCAGGCGACCCTCTCGACGTTGCTGTCCGTGCTCTTTGCCATCCCCGTCGCCCGGGCGCTAGCGCGACGACCGCAGTTCCCCGGCCGCATCTGGCTGCTGCGCTTGATGGCGCTGCCACTCGGACTGCCGGTTCTGGTTGGCGCACTCGGGCTGATCGAGATCTGGGGGCGGCAGGGTTTCCTCAATTCCGGCCTACGCTGGCTCGGCCTCGCGCAGCCCGTCAGCATTTACGGCCTGTTCGGCATCCTGCTTGCCCACGTCTTCTTCAACATGCCGCTTGCAGCGCGCCTGTTCCTGGCCGGGCTCGAGCGCATCCCCGCCGAATACTGGCGCAGCGCCGCCAATCTCGGCATGCCGTCACGCGCACTCTTTCGCTTCATCGAATGGCCCGTGCTGCGCGGCCTCCTGCCGGGTGCCGCCGGCCTCGTCTTCATGCTCTGCGCCACCAGCTTCACCCTCGTGCTGACGCTCGGCGGCGGGCCTGCGGCCAGCACAATCGAAGTGGCGATCTACCAGGCGCTGCGTTTCGATTTCGATCCGCCGCGCGCGATCGCGCTGTCAGCCCTGCAGATCGCCATGACCGGCCTGCTGCTGCTCCTGCTTCGTCATCTGGCGACCGAGCCGGAAGAGGGCATGACCGGTGGCCGCACTGTGCGCCGTTTCGATGGCGCGTCAAGGATCGCGCGCCTGAGTGATGGCACCTGGATCACGCTTGCCTTTCTGTTTCTCGGCGCGCCGCTGGTCGCGGTTCTCATCTCCGGACTCGAAGCCGATCTGCTGAAGCTCGCCCGCGATCCGGCGGTGCACCGGGCGCTGCGGACGAGTGCGGCAATCGCGCTCGCCTCGGCACTCGCCTCCGTCACCATGGCAGCCGTGATGATCCGGGCGGCGGCAACCGCCACCGCGCCGCGTCACGCGACGTCGCTCTCCCGCGGCTTTGCCGGTGCCATCGGTGCCAGCACCTCGCTGATCCTCTTGGTGCCGCCGGTGGTGCTCGGCGCCGGATGGTTTCTGCTTTTGCGTCCCTTCGGTGACGTCGCGCGCTTTGCACCTGCCATCGTCGTTGCGATCAACGCGCTGATGGCGCTGCCCTTCGTCCACCGCATCCTCGCGCCGGCAATGGCGACCCATGCGGCACGGTCCGAACGGCTGACGGCAAGCCTTGGCATTCGTGGTTTTGATCGTCTGCGATGGATCGACTTTCCGGCGCTGCGCAAGCCGCTATTGATGGCCCTTTCCTTCGCCATGGCGCTGTCGCTCGGCGACCTCGGCGCCGTCGCTCTCTTCGGCAGCCAAGACATGGTGACGCTGCCGTGGCTGCTCTATAGCCGTATGGGCAGCTACCGCACCGCCGACGCCGCCGGTCTCGCCCTTTTCCTCGGGCTTCTCTGCCTGATATTCACCATCCTCGGCACGGCCAATGACAGCCGGCCGGAAGGACGCAAAGCATGATCGATCCCGTTCCCGCGATAGAGTTGCGCGATGTCGAGGTCCGTTTCGAAACGGCCAAGCTCACCTTCGATTGCACCATCGCCAAGGGGGGCATCGTCGCTGTCGCCGGTGCCTCGGGCTCCGGCAAATCGACGCTGCTCCACCTCATTGCCGGGTTCGAGGATCCCGATCGCGGCGAGGTGCGCATTCTCGGCGAGAACGTTGCCGATCGGGCGCCGTCGGAACGGCCGGTCTCGATGATCTTCCAGGACAACAACCTCTTCGCCCATCTCGACGTCGCGACCAACATCGGACTCGGCATCGACCCGGCGCTTCGGCTGAGCGCAACCGACCGCGAGAAGATTGAAGACGCGCTCCGCCGCGTCGGGCTCGAAGGCTTCGGGAAAAGGCTGCCGCCGACGCTTTCAGGCGGCGAGCGCCAGCGCGTCGCCCTCGCCCGCGCGCTTGTGCGAAAGCGCCCCCTGCTGCTGCTCGACGAGCCCTTCGCAGCGCTTGATCCCGGCATGCGCGCCGGCATGCGCACGCTCCTGCGGGAACTGCACGAGGAGGAAGGCAACACGATCCTGGTGATCACACACCATCCCGAAGACGTGAAGGCCCTGGCCGACGGCGTGCTTTTTCTCGACCAGGGGCGTATCATCGCAAACGACACCCTCGACCGCTTCCTGGCGCGGCGGGACAATGCGGCGATCGACCGCTTTCTCGGCAATACTTGAAGGACGGATCGGATTCTCCACGCCCTTGGCCGATTGCCACAATTTGACCGCGGCGCCATGCGACGCGCGAAATATCCGGCAAGGGCGCGAATATTCCCGCATCCGTTGCCGTGATACCACGGGGCAACTATTTCTACCGAGACAAACTAGGCAGGTGGCGCTGAAATCAGATACAGCAAGACCAGGACTGAGAGGTCGCGGCAGAGCAACGCTGCCGGGCTGAAAAAGTAGGACTTTCAACGCTGTCGTACCACTTGTCCGCAGGATGCGGGCGGAGCGATGGATGGGAACGGGCTGAGGCATGGAGAGGCATACAGTCACACACGACCGGTTCCCGCCGAAGGGCGGACGGCTGCGTGGACGCGCCGTGGTTGCATTGCTTGCGACCACGCTCCTTTCCGCATGCCAATCCGTGATCGAGCAGACCTACCAGCCGACCGTTTCGCCCTCCTCCAATCCGCAGATCGTCGAGGAAGTCCAGAAGAACGATCCGCGGGCGCAGCTGGGCGCGCGCGAACATCCGCGCATCGTCGCAAGCTACGGCGGCGAGTACAAGGACGCCAAGACCGAGCGCCTGGTCGCGCGCATCACCGGCGCGCTGACGGCGGTCTCCGAGAATCCGCAGCAGTCCTATCGCATCACCATCCTGAACTCGCCGGCGATCAACGCCTTCGCGCTGCCCGGTGGTTATCTCTATGTCACCCGCGGCCTGCTGGCGCTTGCCAACGATGCCTCCGAGGTCGCAGCCGTGCTGTCGCACGAGATGGCGCATGTCACCGCCAACCACGGCATCGAGCGTCAGCAGCGCGAGGAAGCCGAAGTGATCGCCAGCCGCGTGGTCTCCGAAGTCCTCTCCTCCGATATCGCCGGCAAGCAGGCGCTCGCGCGCGGCAAGCTCCGGCTCGCGGCCTTCTCGCGCAACCAGGAACTTCAGGCCGACGTGATCGGCGTGCGCATGCTCGGCGAAGCCGGCTACGACCCCTATGCAGCGGCGCGCTTCCTCGATTCGATGGCCGCCTATAGCCGCTTCACGGCGGTCGATCCGGAATCCGACCAGAGCCTCGACTTCCTGTCAAGCCACCCGAACGCGCCGCAGCGTGTCGATCTCGCGCGTCGGCACGCCCGCGCCTTCGGTCCGGAAGGCACCAGCGGCGACCGCGGTCGCGACTATTATCTCGCCGGCATCGACGGCCTGCTCTATGGCGACAGCCCGCAGGAGGGCTACGTGCGCGGCCAGACCTTCCTGCACGGCCAGCTCGGCATCCGCTTCGACGTGCCCGCCGGGTTCCAGATCGACAACAAGGCCGAAGCGGTTCTGGCGACCGGCGCCGGCGACATCGCCGTGCGCTTCGATGGCGTCGCCGACACGGGCGGCCGAAGCCTGACGGACTATATCGCCAGCGGCTGGGTCACCGGCCTGAAGCCCGACACGATCCGGCAGATCAGCGTCAACGGCCTGGAAGCCGCAACCGCGCGCGCCTCCGCCGACCGCTGGGATTTCGACGTGACGGTCATCCGCATCGACACGCGGATCTACCGCTTCCTGACCGCCGTGCCCAAGGGGTCGAGCGCACTCGAGCCGACCGCAAACCAGTTGCGCAGCACGTTCCGCCGCATGACGGCCGCTGAGACGCAGTCGCTGAAGCCGCTGCGGATCCGGGTGGTGACGGTCCGGCCCGGCGACACGATCACCACGTTGTCGGCCCGCATGATGGGAACCGATCGTAAGCTCGACCTCTTCCGGGTGATCAATGCGATGCAGGTCAGCTCGACGGTGAAGCCGGGCGACAGGGTGAAGATCGTTTCCGAATAGGATTGAGACAGGCGCAGCTGAAGCGCGTTCGGTTGCGGGCGTGAATTGCCTGCCATCTGCTAGGCAAGCACGTCGCGAGGCGCCTGAACGGTCACGAACGAAAGCACGCTGCGCCAATCGTCATCGCCAAATTGACAGCGGACAGTGCCGCTTCCCGGCGCAATGCGGGGTTCCGGCGAATAGTACGGGCATGCGGCAGACGGTCGGCGTCAGGCGGTCAATGAATGCCTGCGGTCAGCGCCGGCGCTCGCGTCGCCAAGGCCGCCCGGAGCTTCTCCAGCGCCCGAGTTTCGATCTGGCGCACACGTTCCTTGGATATGCCGAGATCGATGCCGAGCTCTTCGAGCGTCGCTCCTTCTTCCGTCAGCCGCCGGGCGCGGATGATGCGCATTTCGCGCTCCGTCAGCGCGCACAGCGCGTCGCGCAGCCACACACGTGCCCGTTCGCCGTCGATCATCTCGCTCACCTGCTCGTCCGGCAGCGGCGCGTCGCTGGCGAGGAAATCCAGCCGTTCACCGCCATCGGAATCACTGCCGCCGACCGGCGCCTGCAGCGAGGTGTCGCTGCCGGAGAGACGTGCATCCATCGTCTGCACGTCGGCGATACTGACGCCGAGGGCAGCCGCAATCTCCTCATGCATAGCCTGCGATGTAAGCTGCCTGTCGCCCTGGGCAAGCCGGGCGCGAAGACGCCGAAGGTTGAAGAACAGGGCCTTCTGCGCCGAACTGGTGCCACCGCGGACGATCGACCAGTTGCGCAGGACATAGTCCTGCATCGACGCTCGGATCCACCAGGTGGCATAGGTGGAGAAGCGGACCTCGCGGCTCGGCTCGAAACGGGCCGCCGCCTCCAGGAGACCGATATGGCCCTCCTGGACGAGATCGCCCATCGGCAGCCCGAAATTGCGAAACTTCGCGGCCATCGAGATTACCAGACGCATATGCGACATGGCGATCTTGTTGCGGGCTTCCTGATCGTTGTCGTTTCGCCAGGCTTGCGCCAGCTTGTGCTCCTCGTCGCGCTCGAGATAGGGCGCCTCCATTGCGATCTTGATCATCCGCCGGTCTGCAGTGAGAGTCTTCATCGATCACTCCGTGACTGGCGCCGGGCGCCATTGCGTGTGAAGTCCAAAAGGCCGGACGGATGCAGTGTCCGGCAGCAGGGGGCGTCTCGCGCCGCGATGTCGAAACTTGAAGAAACGACGCGGCGCCCTAACTTCGAAGTCACGAACCTGAACGGTGACGGGATCACAGAAGCAAGATCGCCCGGCGCGAAAGCGGCGCGCTTCTGCCGGCCTTTATAAATGCGCCCGGACGGCAAAAGTTCCATGCGATCAAAGAAAAAGCCCGGCGCGATGGCCGGGCTTTTTGGTAGTCTCAGTGCAGTCGGACAGCTTATGCAGCTTCGTCCTGAGCGTCGTCTTCGTCGATCGCCTTGCCGCGCTTCGGACCCTTGCTGAGGTTGGCCTCGACGAGGCGAACAGCTTCGGTTTCCGACATCTTGTTGACGGCAGCGATTTCGCGCGCCATGCGGTCGAGGGCAGCTTCGTAGAGCTGGCGTTCGGAATAGGACTGTTCCGGCTGGTTTTCGGCGCGGTAGAGATCGCGCACGACTTCCGCGATGGAAATCAGGTCGCCGGAATTGATCTTGGCATCGTATTCCTGGGCGCGGCGCGACCACATGGTGCGCTTCACGCGAGCCTTGCCCTGCACAACCTTCAACGCGCGGTCGACGAAATCGGTTTCGGAGAGCTTGCGCATGCCGATGCTGACGGCCTTGGCCACTGGCACTTTCAGGCGCATCTTGTCCTTCTCGAAATCGATGACAAAAAGCTCAAGCTTCATGCCGGCGACTTCCTGCTCTTCGATCGCCACGATCTGGCCAACGCCGTGGGCCGGATAGACGATCGATTCACCGGTCTTGAAGCCCTGGCGTGTCGAAGATTTTTTCTGCTGGGTCGTCATTCGTTTCAAAAACTCCCTGTTTCGCGCCGGCCATTCTGGCCGGGGCCGGGTCAGTGAGGCCCGGGATAGACGGGGATACCGCCGGGTGGGTACATCCTGGTCCGTCCAAGGAATGCAAACAGCCTCATAAAATGCGGTCACAACAGAGCAACGCCATGTTGCGTACTAGGGAGAAACCGCGTTTTGGAGATCGTTTGCTTTCGTGATGGTTTTCGGGCGCGCAAAAACACCCTCTGTGGATCAGTAGAAGGAACCTATCACAAAAAAGTGCCGAAATCAATAATTTGCTGCATGGCAGCCATCAAGCCACCATTCTCGCAACTGCGAGCGCGGCTCGTGTTTTCCCCAGCTTTGCGCCCCGGGGGCAGCTTTGCTTCGTCAGCCTCGACGAACGGCGGCGACCGCTTCGTCTCAGTCGCCCTGGCCCGGCTCGGTCGAGAAGAACTTCTCGTACTTGGCTTCGACGCCGTCCATCTCCTTCGCTTCCGGCATCGGATCGCGCTTGACGGTGATGTTCGGCCACTTCGAAGCGAAATCCGCGTTCAGTTTCAGCCACATATCAAGACCCGGCTCGGTATCCGGCTTGATCGCCTCGGCAGGACATTCCGGCTCGCAAACGCCACAATCGATGCACTCGTCGGGATGAATGACGAGGAAATTCTCACCCTCGTAGAAGCAGTCCACGGGGCAGACTTCGACACAGTCCGTATACTTGCAGCGAATGCAATTGTCGGTCACGACATACGTCATGAGGTACTCCAGCCAATGCTCACGTTTGATGGCAGACGGCAATCAATGGTGATGCTCGTCGTCCGCGCATGCTAGGAATGTCCGGCGCGCATAGCTGCCGAAGCAAACCCGATGCACCCAACGTGGGTCTGTCAGGTAAAGGCTTTATGGACCCTTTGCAAGAATATTCAATGCGCGAAACGCCACGGCAAAGGCAGAGTTTTCTAAAGGCTGTCGCGCAAAAGCGCGTCGTGTTTTACAGCCAGCGGCGGGCAGGGTTGGCGGCGCCCATCAGTCCTCGCGCGGATCGAAATCGGGCTTTAGCCGATCGGTTTCCCGCCGCTCCTTCTTCGTCGGCCGGCCCGCTCCGCGCTCGCGCGTGGCAAGCTCGTAGGCCGACAACTTCTCCTTCGGCTGCTCTGGCGTCAGATCGTCGTAAAGCAGACGCGCTTCCTCATAGGGACCGCGCCGCTCACCCGGGCCCAGGACCCGGACGATCAGACTGCGCCGGTCGAGCGCAAGTTCGAGCATATCGCCCGTCTTCAATTGAAACGACGACTGCGTCACGCGCTCGTCGTTGACGGCGACACGGCCATCCTCGATCGCCTTTTGCGCAAGCGATCGGGATTTGATCAGCCGCGTGAAAAACAGCCACTTGTCGAGACGCTGGCGCGATGCCGGGTTGGACGCAGGCTGTTTTTCCATGGTCTACCTTACTTCTTCATCTGCTCCTTGAGAGCAGCAAGCTTGGCGAAGGGCGAATCCGGATCCACCGGCTTTTCGCGACGCGGCGGACGCGCCTCGAATTTGCCCTGACCCGGCTTGCCGCCGCGGTCGTGACGATCATGACGCTCGCCGCGATCCTGACGCGGGCCGCCTTCCGGCTTGCCACCGTCATGGCGCTTGCCACGCGCCTGCTGACCACCCTTGCGCCCGCCTTCACGTCCTTCGCCCTGGCCCTGGCCCTGGCCACGCCCGTGGCGCTGACCGCCGCGACGCTGGTCGCCCTCGTGGCGGCCACCGCCCTGGCGCTGGTTGTCCTGACGGGTGCCAGGACGCCAGAGCAGAACGGGCTTGGCTTCGACCGGCTCGCCGGTCTCCGTCACTTGGGTCTCGGTCACCTGAGCCTCAGCAGGCTGGGCCCCGTCGGCAGCGACGGCAACGTCAGCTTCGGCCTTTTCGGCCTCGGCAGCAGGTGCCTCGACGACTGCAGTCTCGGCTTCTGCCGCACTGTCGCCGGCATCGGCGTCATCAACCGCAGCGACCGGTTCGGAAGCGGCGGCAGCAGCCGCAGCACCACCATCCTGACCCATGAGGAAGGCCTGGGCCTCCTCGGCCTTGACGCTGTCTGCGCGGTAGCCGAGGCCCTTCAGGATCTCTTCCATGTCGTCGGGCGTTGCACCGAGGATCGAGAGCATGGAGGTGGTCGCTGTAAAGCGGCGACCGTCATAGGCGCCTTCCGGACGCGGCTGCGTGCCCGGCTTCCACTGAAGGAGCGGTCGAATAAGGTCAGCGAGGCGCTCGAGGATATCGATGCGCACCGCGCGCTTTCCGAGGAAGCGGAAACCGGCGAGCTTGTAGAAGGTCCGCTCGAAAGACGGATCGGTAACGACAGACGTACGGCCGGCGGCGAGCATCGGGATGAGGTCGCCATAGCCGGGCTTGTCGAGGCCGTCGTTCTTCAACGCCCAGAGGAGCGTGATAAGTTCGGCCGGCGCCGGCTTCAGGAGCGCCGGCAGGAAGATGTGGTAGGCGCCGAAGCGAACGCCGTACTTGCGGATCGAAGCGCGACCGTCCTGGTCGAGCGACTTGACGTCGTCTGCGACATCGCGGCGGAACAGTACGCCGAGGTTTTCGACGAGCTGGAAGGCGAGGCCCTTGGCGAGACCTTCGAGATCTTCAGCGCGCGAAATATCGTCGAGCGGCTTCAAGACCGTTCCGATGTGATGGTTCACGAAACGCTCGATGCGCGCCAGAACGTGCTCGCGGGCGTTCGCCTGCAGCTGATCGTCGGCCAGCAGGATGACGCGCGGGCGCATGACGTGGTCGCTTGCCGTCAGACGGGCGACGGGATCGCCGAGCCAGCGCACAAGACCATCCGACGAAAGCGCCAGGTCGTTGTTGCCGGAAGCATGCAGCCGCGCGGCGCGTGCCTCAAACTCGAGCGCCAGCGCCTTCTGGGCAGCACCCTGCACAGCCTTGGCATCCGGGCCATCGCCGCCGGTCGCCAGCGTAAACCGGAAACCGGTTAGTTGTCCTACGTGATGACCTTCAACGAAGACATCACCATTCACACTGATTTCAGCTTCCAGCATAGCATTCTCTCTCAGGCGCTTCATGAGCACAGATGTCCTGCGATCAACAAAGCGTTTCGTCAACCGTTCATGTAGTGCGTCGGATAATCGATCTTCAATTTCCCGCGTCTTTTCTTGCCAGTGTGTCGGATCGGCCAGCCATCCTGGCCGGTTCGACACATAAGTCCATGTCCTGATCTGCGCGATTCGCGCCGAAAGTGTGTCGATCTCACCGTCCGTATGATCGGCCCGCCTGACCTGCTCGGCCATGAAATCTTCGTTTACGGTACCGCGGCGGACAAGATCCGCGTAGATCGTCGAGATCAAGTCGGCATGTTGAGCCGGTGTAATGCGCCGATAGTCCGGCAGCGCGCAGGCTTCCCACAGTTTTTCCACCCGCTCGGCATTGGTCGTGATGTCGACGACCTCAGGGTAGCGGGCCAAATGCTCGAACGCCTGCTGGTCTACCGCAGGTAGCGCCCGGGCAAGGCCGGGAACCGTCGGCGCGGCCTCAAGACTCTTCTTCAGAGCGGCAATCGAAGCGTAGTCGAACGCCTTCGAGCGCCACTGTAGTACCTTCACCGGATCGAACTCATGCGCCTCGATACGGTGGACCAGCTCGTTGTCGAAGGGATCGACGCGGCCGGTCACACCGAACGTACCGTCACGCAAGTGCCGGCCGGCGCGGCCGGCGATCTGCGCGAGTTCGGCCGGGTTGAGATTGCGGAACTGATAGCCGTCGAACTTGCGGTCCTGCGCGAAGGCGACATGGTCGACGTCGAGATTGAGGCCCATGCCGATCGCGTCGGTCGCGACCAGGTATTCGACGTCACCTTCCTGGTAGAGCGCCACCTGCGCATTGCGCGTGCGCGGCGACAGCGCGCCGAGCACGACGGCGGCACCGCCACGCTGGCGGCGGATCAGCTCGGCGATCGCATAGACCTCGTCGGCAGAGAAGGCGACGATCGCCGTGCGGTGCGGCAGACGGGTTATCTTCTTCGAACCGGCATAGAGCAGTTGCGACATGCGCGGTCGCTCGACGACGGTGATGCCGGGCAGCAACTGCTCGAGGATCGGCCGCATCGTTCCGGCACCAAGCAGCAGCGTCTCGCCGCGACCGCGCAGGTGCAGGATCCGGTCCGTGAAGATATGGCCGCGCTCGAGATCTCCGGCAAGCTGCACTTCATCGATCGCGACGAAGGACGCCGTCGTCTCGCGCGGCATGGCCTCGACGGTGCAGACCGAATAGCGCGCGCGATGCGGGGTGATCTTTTCCTCGCCGGTGATCAGCGCGACATTGTGGTGGCCGACCCTTTCGACCAGGCGCGTATAAACCTCGCGCGCGAGAAGCCGCAGCGGCAGGCCGATGACGCCGCTGTCGTGCGCAATCATGCGCTCGATCGCGTAGTGCGTCTTGCCGGTATTGGTAGGCCCGAGCACCGCGGTGACACCGCGGCCGCTCAGGATCATGGGGTGAACGGACACGTCATCGATCCCGGGCATTCAGAAATTACGGCAGCGTCTTTTCACGCTGGCGGCAAACACATGCCCACGCACCGAGCCAAACGCAAGGGGCGCCGACAACTAAAACCATCGCTTGGCATCTCTTAGCCCATTGCACCACCTGTTGTGGTCGGCGCAATCGACAATTGGAACAGCCGTGGAACGAATCGGCGACGAATCGACGACTCATTGTGATTCACTGTATGTTCACGACTACATATAGATTTCAACGCCGAACGTTGCACCACATGCTGAATCTGGAGCTGATTCCGCGCATCAGGCCCTTTGGCGCGCAACAATCCCGGCTCTGCCATTGCCTGACAGGTCCAAGGATTCCGAATCCAAGACTCTGGAAAGCCTGGAAAATTTTTCACGAAATTCGTCAGGGATTCACCCAAGTGAGAGAATGAGAATCGCAGTTTAGAGTCGCGACCAGTGCGGGAACATTCGGCAGCGACTCGCAGACCGCGCGTCATTCCACCTTTGTTCTCCACAAGATATAGTGTCTACGCCCCCCTCCGGCAACGGAACTGCCAGCGCAACTTCAGGATTTCGAGCGGGATTCTTAGCGCTGCCGCCGCATGGAAACGGCGCCTCGAAAGGCGCCGTCCGGTAATGTTCGGCTTGTCTGATGCTCAGACGAAAAACTGTCCGCCGTTCGCCGAAATCGTCGAGCCGGTGATGAAGCCGGCATCGTCGGAGGCGAGGAACACCACGCAGCGGGCGATTTCTTCCGGTTCGCCGAGGCGGCCAACCGGGATCTGCGGGATGATGCGCTCGTTGAGCACCTTCTCCGGCACCGCCCGCACCATCTCCGTGCCGATATAGCCGGGGCAGATCGCGTTCACGGTAATGCCCTTGGCAGCCCCTTCCTGGGCGAGCGCCTTGGTGAAGCCGAGATCGCCGGCCTTGGCCGCCGAATAGTTGGCCTGACCCATCTGGCCCTTCTGGCCGTTGATCGACGAGATGTTGATGACGCGACCGAAGCCACGGTCACGCATGGCCGACCAGAGCGGATGCGTCATGTTGAAGAGACCGGTGAGGTTGGTGCCGATCACCTCACCCCATTGCTCCGGCGTCATCTTGTGAAACATGGCATCTCGGGTGATGCCGGCATTGTTGACGAGCACATCGACCGGACCGAGATCGGCCTCGACCTTGGCGATGCCCTCGGCACAGGCCTGATAGTTGGAAACGTCCCATTTGTAGACCGGGATGCCGGTTTCCTGCTTGAAGGCCTGAGCCTTCTCGTCATTGCCGGCATAGTTGGCAGCCACCTTGTAGCCGGCATTCTTGAGTGCGATGGAAATTGCCGCACCAATGCCGCGCGACCCACCCGTGACCAATGCTACCCTGCTCATATGCGCCTCCCACTTGATCAGTTCAGTTTTTCGAATGCCTTCTGCATCAGCTTTTCGCCGACCTGTTGCCCGTAGAGCCCGGCGGCCGCTTGAAACTGCGGCGTAGCCAGCGCGGACAGAGCCACCTCGCACTTCTCCAGCGCGAGACCCATCATCACCGCGGAGAGCTGCTCCAGCGACACCTTCAATGCGCCGCTGTCATCGTTCAAGGCCGCGACCATCACGTCCTTGAAAACGCTCTCCTCGTCGGAAGTCGTATGTTCCAGCATGCATTCTACCAGCCGCGCCTCGTTAAGAGGCGCGGGATTGGCATGTGCAGAAACGATCGGCGAACCGGCCAGAAGCAGGGAAAATGGAACCCACCTGGCGCTGTTCATGCCGCCAGACCGATCAGAACCGCTCGACGCACATGGCGACGCCCATGCCGCCGCCGATGCAGAGGGTTGCAAGCCCCTTGGAAACGCCGCGGCGCTTCATTTCGAACAGCAGCGTGTTGAGCACGCGGGCGCCCGACGCGCCGATCGGGTGACCGATGGCGATCGCGCCGCCATTGACGTTGACGATCGACGGATCCCAGCCGAGGTCTTTGTTGACCGCGCAGGCCTGGGCAGCAAAGGCTTCGTTGGCTTCCACCAGTTCGACATCGCCGATCGCCCAGCCGGCCCTTGCCAACGCCTTGCGCGACGCCGGGATCGGGCCGGTGCCCATGACCTGCGGATCGACGCCGGCGGTTGCCCAGGAAACGATACGGGCGAGCGGCTGGATGCCGCGCTTGGAGGCCTGCGCCTCGGTCATCAGCAGGGTGGCTGCGGCGCCGTCATTGAGGCCGGAAGCGTTGCCGGCGGTGACCGTGCCTTCCTTGTCGAAGGCGGGGCGCAGCTTCGTCATCTGATCGAGCGTTGCGCCGTGGCGGATATATTCGTCCTGGTCGACGGTGACGTCGCCCTTGCGACCCTTGACGATGAAGGGAATGATCTCGTCGGCAAAGCGCCCGGCCTTCTGGGCGGCTTCGGCCTTGTTCTGCGAGGCGAGCGCGAACGCATCCTGCTCCTCGCGGCTGAGCTGCCACTGGCGAGCGACGTTCTCGGCGGTGATGCCCATGTGATAACCGTAGAAGGCGTCGGTCAGGCCGTCCTTGATCATCGTGTCGATCATCTTGAAGTCGCCCATCTTCACGCCGCCGCGAAGATGCGAGCAATGCGGCGCCATCGACATGGACTCCATGCCGCCGGCGACGATGATCTCAGCATCACCGGTTGCAATCTGCTGCATGCCGAGCGCGACGGCGCGCAGGCCCGAGCCGCAGAGCTGGTTCATGCCCCAGGCGGTCTTTTCCTGAGGAACGCCCGCCTTCATCGCCGCCTGGCGCGCCGGGTTCTGGCCTTCGCCTGCCTGCAGCACCTGGCCGAGGATCACCTCGTCGACCTCGGCAGCCTCGACGCCTGCGCGCTCGAGCACGCCCTTGATGACGGCAGCGCCAAGTTCGTGCGCCGGCGTATTGCCAAAGGCACCGTTGAAGGAACCGACCGCGGTGCGGCCGGCGCTGGCGATCACGATGGAGGGATTGCTCATGGGACGTTTCCTCAGATCTTCTTGCCTAATGCAGGCAGACTGGCAAAGCGCGCGACGCAAGTCAAACGCCTTGATGCAGTGCCACAAAAGCGTCACCTAAAACGCAACCGCAAGATTTTGCACTTGCGTCGCCGCAACGCACAAAGACATTGTCAGCGGCGCGCTTTTGCGGATACTCTGAAAAACGCAATAAAGACGGGATGATGGGGGAGAGGAGACCCTGATGGCGAAGCACGAAGGCCAGATCGTTATCAAAAAATATGCGAACCGGCGGCTCTACAACACCGGGACCAGCACCTATGTCACGCTCGACGACCTGGCTGTGATGGTGAAGAAGGGTGAGGACTTCATCGTTCAGGATGCAAAATCCGGCGAGGACATCACCCATTCCGTGCTGACGCAGATCATCTTCGAGCAGGAGTCCAAGACCGGCAACACGCTGCTGCCGATCTCCTTCCTGCGCCAGCTGATCTCGTTCTACGGCGACCAGATGCAGATGGTGGTGCCGAGCTATCTCGAACACTCGATGCAGGCTTTCACCGAGCAGCAGTCGCAGATGCGCGAGCAGATCAACAAGGCCTTCGGCGACACGCCGCTCGGCAAAAACCTGCAGGTTCCGCTGCAACTTGTCGAAGAGCAGGTGCGTCGCAACACCGAGATGTTCCATCAGGCCATGCAGATGTTTTCGCCCTTCATCACCGCGCCGCCCGTGAAGGAAACAAAGAAGGCCGAAGCCAAGGATATCGACGAGCTGAAGGAGCAGCTTCGCGCGCTCCAGACCAAGCTCGACAATCTCGGCTAAGCAGGACCACCAGGCAGGAATGCGGTTCCTGCCTTCACCTCACCTGAACAGAGATCGCGGAAATCGGGGCGGCGTCGCCCCGAACCGTCTGGACCTAGAGGCCGATCGACACGTCCCGGCCGGCCGAGCGCATCGATACGGCAAAGCCGGCGATAACATCGATGAAGCTGATGGTCATCAGGATGAAGAAGAGCTGCGTTGCCGCCGGTGCGAGCAGCAGAAATTCGATCAAAAAGACGATGAACAGGATCATCGAGAGCAGATGATCCATCAGTGCGCGGCTGCTCGTGCGCGTCGCTTTCAGCAATTCGACGAAGAGCAGCAGCAGGGCGCCGACGATCAGAAGGTCGCCGAAGCGCATCGTCCAGGTCGCGCCTGATAGCATGGAGAGCGACACCATGTCGGCGTTCAGGCCGGCGAGGCCGCCGAACATTCCGATCATCGCGAGATTGTAGATTGCAAAAGGTAGGATCAGCAGCGGTATGGCAGCAAGCATCAGAACTCCTTGACCGCGTTTATGGTGGACCATGTATATGCGGCGTCGTCACGCAAGGCGCCAGCGATACCACGGCGTCCAAGCAAGATCATGTCAGATGCAAAACAAAAGGGCCGGCAGAGCCAGCCCTTTGAACCTAATCCGCGAACGGAAACGCTTATGCGCTTTCCTTCGGGGTCAGAACCTGACGGCCACGGTACATGCCGGTCTTCAGGTCGATGTGGTGCGGGCGACGCAGTTCGCCGGAGTTCTTGTCTTCGACGTAGGTCGGGGTCTTCAGAGCGTCAGCCGAACGGCGCATGCCACGCTTGGACGGGCTCGTTTTTCTTTTAGGTACAGCCATTTCATTCTCCACTTATCGGGCAAACACTGTTCAGCAGCCGAAATGGCCGTGTAAAACAGATGTTAATCACGGAAATTTGGCGCGCTTATACATGGACAACTGCCGTTTGACCAGTCCCCACGGGCAATTTTTCGACTCGACCCTTTCAGACCTCGTCTTCGGCGACGACCCACGGCTCTGCGCGGGCGGCCTCCTCCCATTTCAGGAACGCCGGATGTGCCTTCACGCGGTTCATGTAGCCGAGCGTTTCTCGATCCGCAACGAGATCGTAGACGTCGAAGCGGTTAACCACAGGCGCGTACATCGCATCGGCCGCGCTGAAGGACCCGAAGAGGAACGGGCCACCGGAACGCGCAAGCGCCTCCGTCCAGATCTGCTCGATACGTGCCACGTCCGCGCGGACGTCCGCGCCAACGTCCAGCGCCTGCTTTGGCCGACGGATGTTCATCGGGCAGGCACCACGCAGAGCGCGAAAACCGGACAGCATCTCCATCGAATAGCTGCGCGCCCGGGCGCGCGCCTGAGGGTCGGCCGGCCACAGCCCGGCGTCGGGAAAGAGTTCGGCGACATATTCGATGATCGCCAGCGATTCCCAGATAAGCAGGTCCCCGTGGCGCAGCAGCGGCACCTTTCCGGTCGGCGAGATCGCCCGGATCTCCGGATTGCCGGCGGCGAAATCGAACGGAATGACCACGTCCGAGAAATCGATGCCGACTGCCGTCATCGCGATCCATGGCCGCATCGACCAGGACGAATAGTTCTTGTTGCCGACATAGAGTGTAAGTCCGGTCATTTCTGTTCCTTGATTGCTGGTCTCTCCGAGAAAACGATCAGTTCCTCGAAATGGTTCATGTCCTCGAACGAGCAGAAGGCCGGCGGATCGAGCGCGATCACCGGCGCCTGCTCGCGCAGAAAAGCGAGCTGCTCGTCCAGCATCGCCTGCCAGCGCGGCAGCGCCGCATCGTCGAGCCAGTCGACGGGGTAAGCATAGGTGATGTGGAATTGGTAGTCGTCATGATCCGGATGGCGATAGCCGAAGGCTTCCGCGAAAGCGTCGCGCCAGGCCTTGAGACAGGCGCGGTCGGCGGCACCGTCGCCTTCGAGCGCAAGGCCCGTCGGCGTGATCTCGGTCACGCGGGCGCGGAACTGCTCCAGCGGCGCAAAATGCGCAAGCCGTTCGCGGTAGTGCGCCGTCATCACCTCGATCGGCGTATCGAGCGGCATGTCGGCCGGCCAGTAAGGGAGCTTCCGGCGGTGTTCGATGATGCCCTGGAAGATCGTCATGTGCAGGCTGGACGGGTGGGTAAAGGCGAACTGCCCCGCCTCGGGCATCGCCATCACCCGGTCGCGCACCGCAAGCACGGCGGCCTCGGACGGCGATCCGGCGGCAACGTGAGACACAACCGTGTTGCCCGGTTCCGAAAGGAACTGGCCTTCGGTGTTGTAGCGCGTTCCGAGATGTCTCGGCGGGGCATCGTTGGCGCTACGGCCAAGGGCGAGAAGCGAGGGGGAAATCAAGGTCATGGAGCAATCGGGCCTTTCGAAGGGAGAGAGGCCCAGATGGCAGAACTCTACTACGCGAGCATGACATCGCCCAGCGAGCGCATCCAATGAAAAGGTCTGATCCTAGTTATAAAGGCAGGTGATGTAACCGCCGGAGCGGCTGGCGCGGCGCTCGATCAGGTTCGCCAGGCGCTTGAGCCCGCGGCCGGGTTTTCCGGCGTTGCGCTCCTTCGGATTGGGCAGCGAGACCGCAAGCAGCGCCGCCTGCCGGCGCGAGAGCTTCGACGCCGAAACCCCGAAATGATGGCGGGCGGCCGCCTCGATACCATAGATCCCGTCGCCCCATTCGGCGATGTTCAGATAGATCTCCATCATCCGCCGCTTGCTCCACACGAAGTCGGCGGCGACCGCCAGCGGCAGTTCCATGCCCTTGCGCAGGAAGGAGCGACCGTTCCAGAGATAGAGGTTCTTGACCGTCTGCATCGGAATGGTGCTCGCGCCGCGGGTGGATTCCCCTTCGAGCGCATCCTCGACCACGCCCCGCATCTGGCCCCAGTCGACGCCGTCATGGGCGCAAAACTGCCCGTCCTCCGACATCATCACCGACTGCACCAGAACCGGGGCGATATCATCGAACTCGACCCATTGCCGATCGTAGCCGCGCAGCAGCACGAGATCGCGCAGCATGAGCGTCGAGACGGGATGGATGAACTCCACCAGGTAGAGAACGATCAGCGCGTAGGGAAGGACGAGAAAGCCCAGAACAGCCAGGACGATCTGGCGGCGACGCGTGCGCAACGTCCGGCGAAGCGAAGACCAGCGACTGGAAGGCAATTCGCCCTCCTCGCGCGCTTCCGGAACGACGTTCGCGGCCTGACTGTTCACCTCGCTGTCCATCCGCTTCTCTTAGTGCATGCGCAGGCAGAGTTGAACGGGCTTTCTGGCAAAAGGCAAGGCGCGGAGAAGGCTGTCCCAGGGAAAGCGCGCGGCTGCGACACGAATCCCCGTTGAAAGCCCTCTTCGCCCATGTCAAAGAGCGCGCATGAGCCAGGACACATCGCCTTTTACCCGTCGCCTCGCCACCAATGCCCGCACCGTCGAGGGTCTGCTGGAACGTCTGCTCGGCCAGACGACGGAAGCCGACGAAATCGCCCGGCCGGCAAACCTGCTCGCGGCCATGCGCCACGGCGTGCTGAACGGCGGCAAGCGTCTGCGCCCCTTCCTGGTGATCGAATGCGCCGATCTGCTCGGCGGCAATCGCGATGCGGCCTTGCGCGTCGGCGCGGCACTCGAATGCGTGCATTGCTATTCGCTGGTCCATGACGACCTGCCGGCGATGGACGACGACGACATGCGCCGCGGCCAGCCGACCGTGCACAGGGCCTTCGATGAGGCGACGGCGATTCTTGCCGGCGACAGCCTGCTGACCTTCGCCTTCGATATCATCGCAGCACCCGAGACAGCGCTTTCGGATGCGCAGAAGGTGGAACTGATCCTGGCGCTCGGACGCGCCGCCGGCCACGGCGGCATGGCCGGCGGACAGGCGCTCGACCTGGCCGCGGAAAAGTCGCCACCGGACGAGGCCGGGATCGTCACGCTGCAGGCGATGAAGACAGGTGCCCTGATCCGCTTTGCCTGCGAGGCTGGCGCCATCGTCGCCGGCGCTTCGAAGGAGGACCGCGCGCGGCTTCGCGCCTTCGGCGAAAAGATCGGCCTTGCCTTCCAGCTTGCCGACGACCTGCTCGACCTTACCGCGGATGCGGAGACCATGGGCAAGGCAACCGGCAAGGACGCCGCCCGTGGCAAGGGCACGCTGGTCGCGCTCAACGGCCAGACCTGGGCGGAAGACCGGCTGGAGCAACTGGTCGTCGAAGCCGAAGCGCTGCTTGCGCCCTATGGAGCGCGCTCGGCCATTCTCGTCGAAGCCGCCCGTTTCATCGCCAATCGCAGGAGCTAGATCCATGAGCAAATACTGGTCGCCGATCGTCTCCAAGCTGAAGCCCTACGTGCCTGGCGAACAGCCGCGCATCGCCAACCTGGTGAAGCTCAACACCAACGAATGCCCCTACGGTCCGTCTGAGAAGGTGCTCGACGCGATCGCCGCGGCAGCGAGCAGCGATCTTCGCCTTTATCCGGACCCGCTGGCGCTGAAGCTGCGCCAGGCCATCGCCGTACGCTATGGCGTGACCGCCGAAGAAGTCTTCGTCGGCAACGGCTCGGACGAGGTGCTGGCGCACATCTTCGCCGGCTTGCTGAAGCACGACGCGCCGCTGCTCTATCCGGATATCTCCTACAGCTTCTATTCGACCTATGCGCGGCTCTTCGAGATCGACACGGTCGAGATCCCGCTCAGCGATCGCTTCGAGATCGATCTCGCCGACTACGACCGGCCCTGCGGCGCCATCATCCTGCCGAACCCGAATGCCCCGACCGGCATCGCTTTGCCGCTCGCCGACATCGAGCGGCTGGTCGCAAGCCATCCGGACCAGCCCGTCGTCATCGACGAGGCCTATGTCGATTTCGGCGGCCAGTCGGCCGCAGAACTGGTTTCGAAATACGAGAACCTCTTGGTCGTCCAGACCTTCTCCAAGTCGCGCGCACTTGCGGGCTTGCGCGTCGGCTTCGCCATTGGCCAGCGCCCGCTGATCGAGGCGCTGGAGCGGGTGAAGGACAGCTTCAACTCCTATCCGCTCGGCCGCCCGGCCCAGGCCGGCTCCATCGCAGCGATCGAGGATGAAACCTGGTTCGAGGAGACTCGCGCCAAGATCATCGCGTCGCGCGACCGGCTCACGGCCGAACTGACAGCGCGCGGCTTCGAGGTGCTGCCTTCGTCGGCAAACTTCGTTTTCGCACGGCATCCCGGCCATCGCGGAGAAACGCTGGTGAAGGCGCTCCGCGAGCGCGCCGTGCTGGTGCGCCATTTCGCCAAGCCGCGCATCTCCGATTTCCTGCGCATCACCATCGGCACCGATGCCGAATGCGCGCGCCTGATCGAGGCGCTAGACGAGATCCTCTAAGTTGTCTCGGTGACATTTCGCTGTTTCAAACCGGCGACGAACTGATCTAGCCTCCGGCGACCGAGCCGGAGCTTTTCTCGCATGTTCGACCTGACGCCCTATCTGCCGCAGCTTCTCATTGCCTGGACCGCCTATCTGATCGCGACCGCATCGCCGGGGCCGGCGATCCTGGCGATCATCACCACCTCGGTCAGCCAGGGACGAAAGGCGGGCCTGGCGCTTGCCCTTGGCGTTCTGACGGGAAGTTACACCTGGGCAATGCTGACGGCCTCCGGTCTCTCGGCGCTGATCCGCGCCTATGGCCACGCGATCATCGTCTTGAAGATCGCCGGCGCCTGCTATCTCTTCTGGCTCGCCTATAACGCACTGCGCGCCGCCATGCGCAGCGACAAGAGCGCGATCGTACCGACGGCAAAGGTGCAGACCTCGCTGAAGCGGCTCTATCTCAAGGGGCTCGGCATCCACCTGACGAACCCCAAGGCGATCTTCTCCTGGATCATGCTGGTGTCACTCGGCATGCCCGCGGGCGCGCCGGTCGGCGTTACCGCCACTTTTATCGGCGGCTGCATGGTCTTGGGTCTGATGACCTTCTGCGGCTTTGCGATCGTCTTCTCGCTCACGCCGGTACACCGCGCTTATCTGAAGTCCAGGCGGCTGATCGAAAGCCTGATGGCCGGTTTCTTTGCCTTTGCCGGGCTGAAGCTGCTGACGTCGCGGCTCTGATCGCCCACAATTGCCGTAGACGGGCTGTCCGTTATTCGGCCGCCGCCTGGCCGCGGCCGTAGCGCTTCTCGATATAGTCGGAAACCAGCGTCTCGAAGTCGCCGGCAATGTTGGGGCCGCGCAGCGTCATTGCCTTCTCGCCGTCGATGAATACGGGGGCGGCCGGCATTTCGCCGGTGCCGGGCAAAGAGATGCCGATGTCGGCATGTTTGCTTTCGCCCGGGCCGTTGACGATGCAACCCATGACCGCGACCTTCAGGCCCTCGACGCCGGGATACTTCTCGCGCCAGACCGGCATGTTGCGGCGGATGTCGTCCTGGATCTTCTGGGCGAGTTCCTGGAACACCGTGGATGTGGTGCGTCCGCAGCCGGGACAGGCGGCAACAACGGGGATGAACTGACGGAAACCCATGACCTGCAGCAATTCCTGCGCCACCTGCACCTCGCGGGTGCGGTCGCCGCCGGGCTCAGGCGTCAGCGAAATGCGGATCGTATCGCCGATGCCCTGCTGCATGAGGATGCCGAGCGAAGCGGACGAGGCGACGATGCCCTTCGTGCCCATGCCGGCCTCGGTGAGGCCGAGATGCAGTGCGTGGTCCGAGCGGGCCGACAACATGGCATAGACGGCGATCAGGTCCTGAACGCCGGAAACCTTGGCCGAAAGGATGATGCGGTTGCGCGGCAGACCGATCTCTTCGGCGAGTTCCGCCGAGAGCAGCGCCGACTGCACGATCGTCTCGCGCGTCACCTCTTGCGCCGTCAGCGGAAAACCGTTCGCCTTGTTCTCGTCCATCAGCCGCGTCAGCAGTTCCTGGTCGAGCGAACCCCAGTTGACACCGATGCGCACCGGCTTGTCGTAGCGGATCGCCATCTCGACGATCTCGGCGAACTGCTTGTCCTTCTTGTCCTTGAACCCGACATTGCCCGGATTGATGCGATACTTCGCAAGCGCCTCGGCGCAGGCCGGATGATCGGCAAGCAGCTTGTGGCCGATATAGTGGAAGTCGCCGACGAGCGGCACGTCAAGACCAAGGCGCTCGAGCCGCTCGCGGATCTTCGGCACCGCCGCCGCACTCTCGTCGCGGTCGACGGTGATGCGCACCAGTTCCGAACCGGCCTTGTGCAGCGCGGCCACCTGGGCCACGGTCCCATCGATATCGGCCGTATCGGTGTTGGTCATCGACTGGACCACGACCGGTGCGCCGCCCCCGACGATGACGCCGCCGACATCGACGGCGACGGAGGCGCGGCGGGGCTGCGGATCGAAATCGAAGGCGGAAGACATGAAGGCCTCTTCGTGGGTCACTGAGCCGGGCGAGGATGCGGGCAGAACCCGCATGGACTTTCCTCAACTCGCCCTGGCCATTTGCCCATCAGGTGGATGAGGAAAGCCTGATTGTCAACGGCGACATCATGCCCTGACGGCGATTTGATGGCGCCGTTCCGTCTCAGTGCCCCTTAGCGTGATCCGCATGGATCGCATGGTGCGACAAGAGAAGCACGACGATGAAGAGCAGCGGCACCGAGGCGAAGATGATGGCAAAGCCCGTATGCTCGGCAACGAAGCCGATCAGCGACGGTGCGAACAGCATGCCGGAATAGCCCATGAAGGTCGCGACCGAGAGCCCGATGCCCGGCTGCAGGCCCGGCATGTTGCCGGCGGCCGAGAACGCGATCGGCACCATGTTGGAGATGCCGATGCCGGCGATCGCAAAACCGAGGATGGCGATATAGGCATTGGGCGCCGTGCCCGCGACGATCATGCCGACGAGTGCCGTGACGGTGCAGATGCGGAGCGTCCGTTTGGCGCCGAAGCGATCCCGCACGAAATCGCCGGCAAAACGCATGGTCGCCATGGTGGCGGAGAAGGCGGCAAAGCCGAAGCCGGAAAGCTCAACGGAGGCGCCAAGCTCGTTGCGCAGATAAAGCGCACCCCAGTCGAGCACTGTGCCCTCAGGCACCATCGAGAACAGCGCCATGATGCCGATCAGCCAGGGGAGCGGCGTCATCGGCAGGCGCAGTTTTTCCTTGGCTGCGCCTGGATGCGGCTTGTCAGCCAGGATCATCGGCCAAGCGGCGACAATCAGTACCAGGCAGATCGCAGTGACGACGAGGACATGCGGCAGCACACCGAAGCGGGCCATGAGGAAGCCGCCGATACCGGCACCGATCAGGCCGCCGAGGCTCCAATAGGCATGGCAGGACGACATGATCGCCCGACGCATGGATTTCTCGACCTCGACGGCATTGGCGTTCATCGCGACGTCCATTGCGCCGGCAAAACCGCCAAGCAGGAACATGGCGACAGCCGCCGTCCAGACATCGGGGACAAGCGTCAGAAGCAGAAGCAACGGCGACAGTATGATGGCGGTGACCTTGACCACCTTCTGCGACCCCACACGGGCGATGTAGCCGCCGGCAATCGGCATGAGCACCAGCGAGCCAATACCGAACATCAGGATCAACAGGCCGAGCACGCTTTCGCTGATGCCGAGCCGGTCCTTGAATTCCGGGATCTTCGGCGCCCAACTGCCGATGACGAAGCCGTTCAATAGGAAGAGCAGCGAAACCGCCAGCCGGTTGCGGGTCATGTAGCCTTGGCGGACGGTCGCGGAAGGAGAACGTTGGTCCATGGTCTTGCCTCTGTGCCGGGTCGCCCGGCTCAAATTGTGATTTCGATCAGATTTCCATCGGGGTCGCGAACAACAGCCTCATAGAAGCCATCGCCGGTCCATCGCGGTTTTGCGACCAGAATGCCGTTAGCCTCGGCGCGCGCGGCCATCGCCTCGACCGCCTGCTCGCTGCCGAGCGACAGCGCCACATGGGCAAGGCCGGTACGTTCTTCAGCCGGATCGGCCTGCCCAACCCAGGGGCCCTCCATGATCTCGAATGCCGGGCCGTCGCCAAGCGTCAGGAACCGCGAGCGAAAGCCCGGCCGCCGTCGGCTTTCATAGATCTCGCCGACTTCGGCGCCGAAGAAGGACGACCAGAAGCTGGCAATCGCCTCGAGGTTCCGCGTCCAGAGCGCCACATGCGTGATCGTCGTCATTCCGTCTCTCCCGCCATCAGGACCTCTGCCCTTGTCGCCTCGAAGGCCGACCGATGCTCGGCCGACGCATCCGCCTCGAGCAGCAGCGTCACCTTGTCATTGATATCGACGACCCCGTGCGCGGCGGCCGTACCGAGTTTGTCGCTGGTGACGGCGACAACCAGGCGCCGGCTGCGCAACGCAATGAGCCGCTTGAATTCCGCATCCTCGAAATAGATCGCCGTCAGGCCCGCAACGGCGTCGGCGCCGCACGTGCCGAGAAAGCAGAGATCGGGCCGGAGCAGCTCCGCGTCGCGCTGAGCCCGCGCGCTGATCGCCGCACCGACGGCACGGTTGAGCGGGCCACCGAGCAGGATCAGATCGACACCCGGCTTCTCCATGAGCGCGACGGCAATCAGCGGTGTGTTGGTGACGACGGTGACCGGCAGCTCCGGCTCGATCAGTTGCGCGATCGCAAGATTGGTCGAGCCGGCATCGAGGAACACGGTCATATCAGGCTTGATCAGGCCGACCGCCGTGCGCGCCAGCGCCGCCTTGCGTTCCGGCGCCATCGCCACCCGTTCTCGCAATGTGCTGTGGGCCGCCGGCGCGACCGGAAGTGCGCCACCATAGACGCGCTCGCACAGTCCTGCCGCGGCCATTTCCCGGAGATCGCGGCGGATCGTGTCTTCTGAAACGCTAAGCTCAGCCGCAAGATCAGCAGCCAGCACCCGGCCATTGGCCTTCAACCGCTCCTGGATCAGCGTCTTTCGCTCACGAAGAAGGAGTTCCCCTGACATTTTCACCAACCGTGCATAAACGTGCATGAATCGCCATAAATGCGCATAGCAATTTTTGAAACCGTTTTCAAGCCGGCACAGCGCCCAAATCGGAGCGGCGCGCGAATTTCGACAAACCGTGGCTTTTGCGCGCAATCGGGGTCAATTCGAGGAAAATTCTTCATCAAAACGCTCAGGAATTGGTGTTTTATACGCTCAGATCGCCGATTTTTTATGCGATTGTCCGCTCAATCCGGACGACGGGCCGGGCAAGAAAGAAGATGGAAAATCACGATGAAACTCCTCCCCACGCTGTTTGCCGCCGCTCTGATGCAGGTTGCCGCACTTGGCTCCGCTGAAGCCGGCGAGAATCTCGATGCGATCAAATCTGCCGGTGTCCTGAAGATCGGCACCGAGGGCACCTATGCCCCGTTCACCTATCACGACGCCTCCGGCAAGCTCGTCGGCTTCGACGTGGAGATCGGCCAGGCCGTCGCCGAGAAGCTCGGCGTCAAGGCTGAATACCTCGAAGGCAAGTGGGACGGCCTGATCGCCGGCCTCGACGCCAACCGCTACGACACGGTCATCAACCAGGTCGGCATCACCGAGGAGCGCAAGAAGAAGTACGACTTCTCCGAGCCCTATATCGCCTCCAAGGCTGTGCTGATCGTCAAGTCGGACAACGAAGAGATCAAGGGCTTTGCCGATCTCAAGGGCAAGAAGTCGGCCCAGTCGCTGACCAGCAACTTCGGCAAGCTCGCAACCGCGTCCGGCGCCGAACTCGTCGGCACCGACGGCTTCGACCAGTCGATCCAGCTCGTCTTGACCGGCCGTGCCGACGCGACGATCAACGACAGCCTCTCCTTCCTCGACTTCAAGAAGAAGAAGCCCGACGCCCCGGTCAAGATCGCCGCTGAGCAGGCCGATGCCGACTTCTCCGGCATCATCATCCGCAAGGGCGAGCCGGAGCTTCTCGAGGCGATCAACAAGGCGCTCGTCGACATCAAGGCCGACGGCACCTACGACAAGATCTCGCAGAAGTACTTCGGCGCCGACGTCTCGAAGTAACCCGATCACTGGGCCCTCGGCCGGTTTCTCAGCCGGCCATTCTCGGCTATGAAAAGCGATCCGTTCCGGACCCCGGGGCGGATCGCGCTTTTTGAAAGGCTCGCCCTTGACCACCTGGCTCCCACTGATGCTGGAATCCTTGCCGTCCCTGCTCTGGGCCGGCCTGACCTTTACCATCCCCCTGACGCTGCTTACCTTCATCTTCGGCCTGATCCTGGGGCTCGTCACCGCCGTCGCCCGGCTCTTCGGGCCGGCACCGGTCGCCTGGATCGCGCGCTTTTACGTCTGGGTGATCCGCGGCACGCCGTTGCTGGTCCAACTCTTCGTGATCTTTTACGGCCTGCCGAGCGCCGGCATCCTGCTCGACGCCTTCACCGCAGCGCTCATCGGCTTCTCGCTGAATGTCGGCGCCTACACCTCCGAGATCATTCGCGCGGTGATTTCGTCGGTCCCGCGCGGACAATGGGAGGCAGCCTATTCGATCGGCATGAGCTGGAGCCAGGCAATGCGCCGCACGATCCTGCCGCAGGCAGCCCGCGTCGCCGTGCCGCCATTGTCGAACACGTTCATCTCGCTGGTGAAGGATACGTCGCTTGCCGCCGCCATTACTGTGCCCGAGATGTTCCAGACAGCGCAGCGCATCGTCGCCACCACCTACGAGCCGCTGATCCTCTACATCGAGGCGGCGCTGATCTATCTTGCCATGAGCTCCGTTCTTTCCGCCCTGCAGGTCAGGCTGGAGCGACGCTTCGCCCGCTATGGCGGCTTCCTGGAGGCACGCACATGATCGAGCTCTCCCACATCGAAAAGCGCTTCGGCGACAATCTCGTGCTGAAGGATATTTCCGTGACGCTCGCCGAGGGCACTGTGACCGCGCTGGTCGGCCCGTCCGGCGGCGGCAAGAGCACGCTGCTGCGCTGCATCAACCTTCTGGAGATCCCGACCTCCGGATCGATCAAGCTTGGCGACGAGAAGCTTGAATTCGCCCCTGGCCGCAAGATCGGCTGGACGGCGATCCAGCGTCTGCGCCGGCAGACCGGCATGGTGTTCCAGAACTTCCAGCTCTTCCCGCACCAGACCGCACTCGGCAATGTCATGGAAGGCCTCGTCACCGTGCTGAAATGGCCGGCGGACAGGGCAAAGACCCGGGCAATGGAACTGCTCGAAAAGGTCGGCATGGCGCACAAGGCCGACGCCTGGCCGGCAACACTTTCCGGCGGCCAGCAGCAGCGCGTGGCGATCGCCCGTGCCCTTGCCCCTTCGCCGCGCGTGCTTCTCTGCGACGAGCCGACCTCGGCGCTCGACCCTGAACTGGCGGAAGAAGTGGTCGAAGTCCTGAGCCGGCTTGCCCGCGAAGGCACCACCATGGTCATGGCCACCCACGACCTCCGGCTCGCCTCGCGCGTTGCCGACAAGGTGATCTTCCTCGACGGCGGCCTCATCGTCGAAAGCGGCGCGCCAAAGACGATCTTCTCGGCGCCCGAGCGCGAGCGAACGAAGAAGTTCATTGCCTCGCTCAGCGCTCCGCACGACTACGAGATCTGAAGGGAAGCATTGGGACCGGTTCCATTGGCCTAGGCGCTAAGCAGCCGTCGTCTCATCCATCGCAAAACAAAAACGGCCGGATTCGCATCCGGCCGTTTTTGTCTGTCCGTGTGGCAAACGCTTACGCGTCGAAGACGATCAGCAGGTCCTTGGCGTCGATCTGGTCGCCGGCGCGCACCAGAACTTCGGCGATCGTGCCGTCCTTCTCGGCATGCAGCGCCGTTTCCATCTTCATCGCCTCGATCGAGAGCAGCACGTCACCGGCCTTAACCGCCTGGCCCGGATGAACCGCGACCGTGGAGATGACGCCCGGCATCGGAGCGCCGAGCTGGGCAGCATTGCCGCCTTCGGCCTTGCGGCGCACGGCGCTCGTCGCACTGCGGTTGCGGTCCGGTACCTTGATCAGGCGCGGCTGGCCGTTGAGTTCGAAGAACACCTTGACCATGCCCTTCTCGTCCGGCTCGCTCTTGGCCTGGTGCAGGATCACCAGCGACTTGCCGCGCTCGATCTCCGGCTGCAGCTCCTCGCCCGGTCCAAGCCCATAGAAATAGGCCGGCGTCGGCAGCACGCTGACCGGACCATAGGTGTCGGCCGCGACCGCGTAATCGGTGAAGACCTTCGGGTACATCAGGTAGGAGGCGAACTCGAAGTCGTCGACCTTGCGCTCGAGCTTGTCCTCGATCGCCTTGCGCTCCGCGTCGAGATCGGCCGGCGGCAGCAGCGAGCCGGGAACGGCGGTGTAAGCCTTCTCGCCCTTCAGCGCCTTCTTCTGCAGCGCTTCCGGCCAGCCGCCCGGAGGCTGACCGAGATCGCCCTTCAGCATCGAGACGACCGAATCCGGGAAGGCGATATCCTTGGCCGGGTTCTCGACGTCGGCGACCGTCAGGTCTTGCGAGACCATCATCAGTGCCATGTCGCCGACCACCTTGGAGGACGGCGTCACCTTGACGATGTCGCCGAACATCTGGTTGGCATCGGCATAGGCCTGGGCAACGCGGTGCCACTTGGTTTCCAGCCCGAGCGAACGGGCCTGCTCCTTGAGGTTGGTGAACTGACCGCCCGGCATTTCGTGCAAGTAGACTTCCGACGCCGGTCCCTTGAGGTCGCTTTCGAAGGCGGCGTACTGGTAACGCACTGCTTCCCAATAGAAGGAGATGCGGCGGATCCATTCGGGATCGAGGCCCGGATCACGCTCCGAGCCGCGCAGCGCCTCGACGATCGAGCCGAGGCAGGGCTGCGAGGTGTTGCCGGAAAGCGCATCCATCGCCGCATCGACCACATCGACGCCGCTATCGACCGCGGCAAGCACGGTTGCAGCCGCAATGCCCGAGGTGTCGTGCGTGTGGAAATGGATCGGCAGATCCGTCGCTTCGCGCAGCGCCTTGAACAGCACGCGCGCGGCGGCCGGCTTCAACAGGCCCGCCATGTCCTTGACGGCGATCATGTGCGCACCGGCCTTTTCGAGCTCGGCCGCCAATGCCGTGTAGTACTTGAGATCGTACTTCGGGCGGGCCGAGTTCAGGATGTCGCCAGTGTAGCAGATTGCCGCCTCGCAGATGCGGTTCTCTTCAGCAACGGCCTCCATCGACACGCGCATGTTGTCGACCCAGTTGAGGCAGTCGAAGACGCGGAAGACGTCAATGCCGCCCTTCGCCGCCTGGCGGACGAAGTACTTCACGACGTTGTCGGGGTAGTTCTTGTAGCCGACGCCGTTGGCGCCGCGCAAAAGCATCTGCAGCAGCAGGTTCGGCGCGTCCTCGCGAATGCGGGCGAGACGATCCCACGGGTCCTCGGTGAGGAAGCGCATGGAAACGTCGAAGGTCGCACCACCCCAGCATTCGAGCGAGAACAACTGCGGCAGCGCACGAGCATAGGTGCCGGCGACGCGGGCGATGTCATGCGTACGCATGCGGGTCGCAAGCAGCGACTGATGGCCGTCGCGCATCGTCGTATCGGTCAGGAAAACCTGCTTTTCACCGCGCACCCACTCGGCGAATTTCTTCGGGCCGAGCGCGTCGAGCTTCTGCTTGGTACCGGCGGGGATTTCGCCCTGGATGAACGGCACGACGGGCTTGGCCGCATCCGCCGGCGGCTTCGGACGACCCTTGGCCTCCGGATGACCGTTGACGGTGACGTCGGCGAGATAGGTCAAGAGCTTCGTCGCACGGTCCTGGCGCCGGACCTGCTGGAAGAGTTCCGGCGTCGTATCGATGAAGCGGGTGGTGTAGGTGTTGTTGCGGAACTGCTCGTGGCCGATGATCGCCTCGAGGAAGGTGAGGTTGGTCGCCACACCGCGGATACGGAATTCGCGCAGCGCCCGGTCCATGCGGCTGATCGCTTCCTGAGGCGTGCTGCCCGAGGCCGTGACCTTCACCAGCAGCGGATCGTAGTAGCGGGTGATGTAGGCGCCGGTATAGGCCGTGCCGCCGTCGAGACGGATGCCGAAACCGGCCGCCGAACGATAGCCGGTGATGCGGCCGTAGTCGGGAATGAAGTTCTGCTCCGGATCTTCCGTGGTGATGCGGCACTGCAGCGCGTGGCCGTTGAGGCGGATGTCAGCCTGGTCAGGCACACCCGATTGCGGCGTGCCGATCGCCTCGCCGTCGAGAATGTGGATCTGCGCCTTGACGATGTCGATGCCGGTCACCACTTCGGTGACGGTGTGCTCGACCTGGATGCGCGGGTTCACTTCGATGAAGTAGAACTTGCCGGTGTTCACATCCATCAGATACTCGACGGTGCCGGCGCCGATGTAGTTGGTCGCCTTGGCGATCTTCAGCGAGTAGTTGGCCAGTTCCTGCCGCTGCGCATCGGAGAGGTAGGGCGCCGGCGCGCGCTCGACGACCTTCTGGTTACGGCGCTGGATGGAGCAGTCGCGCTCGAACAGATGCACGACATTGCCGTGGGTGTCGCCGAGGATCTGGCTTTCGACGTGGCGGGCGCGCTCGACCAGCTTTTCGAGATAGACCTCGTCCTTGCCGAAGGCGGCCTTGGCCTCGCGCTTGGCTTCCGTCACCTCGCGGATCAGATCCTTCGGATCGCGAATGGCGCGCATGCCGCGTCCGCCGCCGCCCCAGGAGGCCTTGAGCATGACCGGGTAGCCGATCTCGGCGGCGAGGCGATGGATTTCCTTTTCGTCGTCCGGCAGCGGATCGGTGGCCGGCACGACCGGAACGCCGACGGAAATGGCGAGGTTGCGGGCTGCGACCTTATTGCCGAGCTGACGCATCGTCGCCGGGCGCGGACCGATGAAAATGATGCCGGCGGCGTCACAGGCATCGACGAATTCCGGGCTTTCCGACAGCAGGCCGTAGCCCGGATGAATGGCGTCGGCACCCGAGAGTTTGGCGACGCGGATCACTTCCTCGATCGACAGGTAGCTTTCGATCGGGCCGAGGTCGCGCGCAAGATGCGGGCCGCGGCCGATCTGGTAGCTTTCATCCGCCTTAAAGCGGTGCAGCGCGAGTTTGTCCTCTTCCGCCCATATCGCGACCGTTTTCAGACCGAGTTCGTTTGCAGCGCGAAAAACGCGGATGGCAATTTCAGAACGGTTGGCAACAAGGATCTTCGAGATAGGCAAGTCGGTCTCCTCAATGACTTGATATTGCGGGAAATGCTGCACCCGCGAAATAAAGTATTAGCGGGTCACCGGGCAGAGCGCAATTTCAGATGCGACAGGAAACCGAATGCCTTTCGACTTTAGGAAATCAGGCCGAGACGGAAGGCGATCGCCACGACGTGGTGGCGGTTCTTGGCCTTCAGCTTTTCCTGGATTCCGTTCATGTACCAATCGACCGTGTGGCTCGAAATATCCAGCACCTTGCCGATGTCGTTGGAGGTCAGTCCGTCGGCGAGATAATTGAGGGCTTCCATTTCGCGCCGCGTCATTTGCACTTCGACACGCGAACCGAGCTCGGCCGAAACCTCGGGGTCGGTCAGGTCCAAGAGCTTCCAGAACAGCCGCTTGGCGATCGAGTCGAACAGGCTGATCTCGACAGGGCTCAGGTCGACGACGCGGCCGCCGACCGTCAGGTTGCCGAGCAGACCGCGCCGGCCGTGCACCGGGAAGATGTAGCCGTCGTAGAGACCGTGGTTGCGGGCCTCGATCATCATGCTTTCCATGCGCTTGCGATGCGGATCGGAGCGGAAAGCAAACAGCGTATCGCGCCAGCGGAAACCACGCTGGGCATGGCCGAGATAGCGGATGGTCGGGTCGATCACCACGAACTTCTTGCGGATATAGATCTGCGGCCAGCCCTCGGGCCAGCGACCGGCAAGCAGCAGCCTCAGCGGGTTGTCATGCGGCTTGGGCTGGCGCACGACGCCGTAGAAGTCGAAGCCGCAGCGATCGAGCAGGCGCTCGAATTCCGGGATGATTTCCTCGCGTGTCTTCATCTCCTCCAGAAGCGCGAGAAACTGTACGAGCAGCGTAATGTTCATGGATCACCTTCCAGGTCGATGCATATGGTCGCATTTCCGAATCCGGACATAAAGGCACCGTTCAGCGACCATTCATGTTGCACCCGCGATAATCCGTCATACCACGCCCGGTCTTATGCGAAATATGCAAGAAATCGGAGTTGGCACGACAGATAGCAGACTATGAATATTCTCGCCAAGCTCACAGACGAGCGAAACGGGAAAACGAGTGGCTGTCCTGCGTCCGGCTACGGCTTCCCATTGCCGCAAAAGACCGTCTCAGCGCGGCCCCGAGTGCTCTAACGGCGCGAGGCTTCAATGCTCGCCATGGGGAACCTCGAGGACGCGGGTGCATCCGCCGCAGAAGGTCTGCGGCGCGTCAAATCCGGTACCCGGAAGGGGTGAGACAGTGTCATTGTTCCAGGTGTATGCAAGAGCGCTCCAGTATCTTGCGGTTCACAAGTTTCGCGTCTCAGCGATCGTGCTTGCCAACGTCGTTCTGGCAGCGATCACAATTGCCGAACCGATCCTGTTCGGTCGTATCATCGACGCCATCTCGTCGAAGGGCGAAGTCACGCCGATGCTGCTCATGTGGGCAGGCCTCGGCGTCTTCAACACCGTCGCCTTCGTGCTCGTCGCCCGCGAGGCCGACCGGCTGGCCCATGGCCGCCGCGCCACGCTCCTGACGGAAGCCTTCGGCCGCATCGTTTCCATGCCGCTTGCCTGGCATAGCCAGCGCGGCACGTCCAACGCCCTGCACACGCTGCTTCGCGCCTGCGAAACCCTCTTCGGTCTCTGGCTCGAATTCATGCGCCAGCATCTGGCGACCGCCGTCGCCCTCGTTCTGCTCGTTCCGACCGCCTTTGCCATGGACGTGCGCCTGTCGCTCGTGCTCGTCGTTCTCGGCGCGCTCTATGTGGTGATCAGCAAGGTGGTCATGAGCCGCACCAAGGAGGGCCAGGCTTCGGTCGAGAACCACTACCACACGGTTTTCTCGCACGTTTCCGACGCGATCAGCAACGTTTCGGTCGTGCACAGCTACAACCGCATCGAGGCTGAAACCCGCGAGCTGAAGAAGTTCACCGAGCGGCTGATCTCGGCCCAGTTCCCGGTACTCGACTGGTGGGCACTCGCAAGCGGGCTGAACCGCGTCGCCTCGACCATCTCTATGATGGCGATCCTCGTGATCGGTACCGTGCTGGTGCAGCGCGGCGAACTCGGCGTCGGCGAAGTCATCGCCTTCATCGGCTTTGCCAACCTGCTGATCGGCCGCCTCGACCAGATGAAAGCCTTCGTCACGCAGATCTTCGAAGCTCGTGCCAAGCTCGAGGACTTCTTCACCCTCGAAGACGCCGTGCGCGAACGCGACGAGCCGGCCGGTGCGACCGAGCTGCCGCCGGTTGTCGGCGAGGTCGAGTTCCGCAACGTCTCCTTCGACTTTGCCAACACGAACCAGGGCGTGCACAACGTCTCGTTCACCGCCAAGGCCGGCCAGACGATCGCCATCGTCGGCCCGACGGGTGCCGGCAAGACGACGCTCGTCAACCTCTTGCAACGCGTCCACGATCCGCGCGACGGCCAGATCCTGATCGACGGCAACGACATCTCGAAGGTAACGCGCAAGTCGCTGCGCCGTTCGATCGCCACCGTCTTCCAGGATGCGGGCCTGATGAACCGCTCGATCTCGGAAAACATCCGGCTTGGCCGTGACGACGCGACGATCGAGGAAGTCATGGCTGCCGCCGAAGCGGCTGCTGCCTGCGACTTCATCGAGGGCCGCACGACCGGTTACGATACGGTCGTCGGCGAGCGCGGCAACCGTCTGTCGGGTGGCGAGCGCCAGCGTGTGGCCATCGCTCGCGCCATCCTCAAGAACGCGCCGATCCTGGTGCTCGACGAGGCGACCAGCGCGCTCGACGTCGAGACCGAGAACCGCGTCAAGGAGGCGATCGATGCGCTGCGCAAGAACCGCACGACCTTCATCATCGCCCACCGCCTGTCGACGGTGCGCGAGGCCGACCTGGTGGTCTTCATGGACCAGGGCCGGATCGTCGAGATGGGCGGTTTCAACGAGCTCAGCCAGAGCAACGGCCGCTTTGCAGCCCTGCTCCGCGCCAGCGGCATCCTGACGGACGACGACGTCCGCATGAGCCACACGGCAGCGTAACGCTCGCCCGACGTCAGGCAAATCGTACATCAAGCCACCCGCGGTCAGCCGCGGGTGGCTTTTCTTTTTGGACAAGCGCCGCATCAGGAAGTCTTGTCATTCGCCAAATTGTTGGTAGACGGGAATTCCGGCTTCAATTCCAAGGGAATCACCAATGCCGGATATCTCCACCATCGCTCTGTTTGCCGCCGCAAGCCTCGTGCTCACCGCTACGCCCGGCCCCGACATGCTGCTCATTGCCTCGCGTAGTGTCAGCCAGGGACGCGCAGCCGGCTTTCTCACCTATGCCGGCATTGCGCTTGGCACCTACTGCCATGCGCTCGCGGCGGCGCTCGGCCTCTCGCAGCTCTTCGTCTCCGTACCGGTTGCCTACGAGATCGTGCGCTGGGCGGGCTGCGGCTATCTGCTTTATCTCGCCTGGAAGACCGTCCGCTCGCATCCCTCGGGCGCGTCTCCGACGTCGACGCTCAAGCGGCTCTCAGGCCGGCGGGTCTTCGGCGAGGGACTGATGACGAACCTGCTCAATCCGAAGATGGCGCTCTTCGTGCTGGCCCTGTTTCCCCAGTTCGTAGACCCCAATGGCGGGTCGATGCTCGTGCAGATGCTTCTGCTTGCGACGGTTCTGAACGGAATCGGCCTGCTGGTGAACGGTTCGGTCATCCTCGTCGGCAGCCATCTGCGCGCGCGGCTGTCCGGCTTCCGGCGTTTCCCGAAGCTGCCGCAATACCTCCTCGCCGGCGTGTTCACGGGGCTCGCCTGCCGCCTGGCACTGGGTTCAAGAACCTGACGCTGACGCACGGTCAAGGGCGGCGTTTGCTACGCCGCCCTTAGCGGTTTGGCAGACGCGATGCCGCGCAGCCATTCGAGATAATAGGCATAGGCAAAGTGCAGGCCGATGCCGGCGAGCACGAAGAGGCTGCCGAAGACCGGGTTCTTCCCCGTCACGAACAGCAGCACCTGGCCGGACATCGCCAGGATCGTGCCGAAGATGAAGATCGGTAGCGAATGACGGCCGACCACCGCCAGCGGATGATCGCGGTCGAGTTTGGCGAGGTTGCTGATCCGAGGCGTCACCGCGATGATGTAGCCGAGCGCCAGCACATGCAGCAATCGCGGCATGGACAGGAAGGTCTTATCGAAGCCTGTCAGAACGGCCGGAAGACCGAAGGAGAGGTCGATGCTCCAGAACGAGAACAAGACCCAGACGGCGGAAACGGCAAGATAGGCACAGGACAGCATGACCAGCCAGGGCCAGCGCGGCAGCGATCCGCCGTTGCGCACATAGGTCATCATCACCACGCCGATGACGAACAGGAACTGCCAGGACCAGGGATTGAGAAACCAGTAGCCCTCGTCGAGGAAGTTCGACGGCACGAACTTGAAGATGCCCGCGGCGAACCACAGCGCGGCCGAGAGCAGAAGCAGCAGTTTCTTGCTGACGCCGTTCAGCCAGAGGATGCCCGGCAGCAGCAGGAACAGCGCCGCATACATCGACAGGATGTTGTTGTAGCCGAGCTGATGTCCCAAGAGCACCATGGCAACGATGCCCTGCTCCGTCTGCTCCACCATCGGGCGGATGTTGATCTCGCCGATCAGGTCCTGCCTTCCGAAATAGATCGCGCCGCCGGCAAAGATCGCCAGCGTTACGATGCTCGTCATGATGTGGGCGACGTAAAGCGCCAGGGCCCGGCGCCAGATTTTGAGCGTCATGGCCAGCCGACCGCCGGAGACGAACTTGCCGCCATAGGCGATCCCGACCGAGAGGCCCGAGATTAGGACGAAAGCTTCAGCGGAATCGGAAAAGCCGAAGTTCTTGTGGGTCAGGTATTCGAGATATTGCCCGGGAACGTGATTGACGAAAATCGTCAGGAGACACAGCGCCCTGAACACATCAAGGCGTGTGTCACGCTCCTTCGGAACCAATCGGGCGGACATCGGGTCGACGCCACCCTGAAAAGTCTTTTGCAGCATGCGGTCCGTTTTCCAGGATTTGGCGCCCCTGCCCCATCCCTGTTGAAACGGGTACCGACGTCCCGCCTTTCGCGCGATGCCCGGCACCATGAAGGAGAGCGGGAGGCCATCTGCAGGCGGTTTCCCGCCCGGCACCCCGGTCACGAAATCTACAGCGCCGCGCGTCTTATCAGACGCGCAAAGGTCGCTGTAGGACTTTGAATTCCTGCACGACGCTCAGCCGTCGAGGTCGCGCCGCCGGCAAATCCGCAAAGAAAAACCGGCCTTGCCCTTGCGGGAACAAAGCCGGTTTCATCCTGTCTTCAATGCCGGCCGTTACAGCAAAATGCCTTCATGCGCGTTTTTTGTGACACTATTGTTGACGCTGACGATCGGCTCGCCACTTTTCTTGTCGCGTTCGACCGAAATCTTGTGCCGCGCGCCATTGAGCGTCACTTCGGCCGAGTAGCCGTTCCAGGCTGCCGGCAGCACCGGGCGGATGACCAGCCTGTCGCCCTGCCGGCGAATACCGAGGATGCCCTCGACGCCGACACGGTAGAGCCAGCCGGCAGATCCCGTATACCAGGTCCAGCCGCCACGTCCCGCCAGATCGCCTTCACCGTAGATATCGGCGGCAACGACATAGGGCTCGACGCGATAGTGTTCCGCGGCTTCGCGGTTTTCGGCATGCGAGATCGGATTCAGCATCTGGAAGACCCGCCAGGCCTCTTCCGCCCTGCCCTGTTCGGCAAAGGCCAAGGCGACCCAGGTGGCGGCGTGAGTATATTGCCCGCCATTCTCGCGCACGCCGGGCGGATAGGCCTTGATGTAGCCCGGATCCTGCGACGTCCGCTCGAGCGGCGGTGTGAACAGCCGCACGATGCGCTGGTCGGGATCGACCAGTTCAGCCATGACCGCATCCATCGCCTTCAGCGAACGCTGCTCGTCGCCTTCGCCCGAAAGCACGCTCCAGGACTGAGCGATCGAATCGATCCGGCACTCCAGAGCCTCACTGGTGCCAAGCGGCGTGCCGTCGTCGTAATAGCCGCGACGGTAGTAGTCGCCATCCCAGCCGGCGGTCGCGAGCGCCTTCTTGAGCGCTTCGAGATGCGCCTCCCAGCGCGTGATGCGCGCCTCGTCCTTGCGCTCGCGCGCGAAGGGCAGGAAGCCACGCAGCGTGCCGGCGAGGAACCAGCCGAGCCAGGTGCTCGTGCCTTGCCCCTTCTCGCCGACCCGGTTCATGCCATCGTTCCAGTCGCCGGCAAGGAACAGTGGCAGGCCGTTCTCACCGGTCCGCTTGATCGCAAGATCGAGTGCACGGGCGCAATGCTCGTAGACGTCGCCGACCTCTTCGGAAATCTCCGGCTTGTAGAAGGCGTCGTGCTGCCCCGCTTCGAGCGCCGGGCCAGTGATGAAGGCAAGCTTCTCGGCAAGGAGATCGGACGTGCCGGTCACCGTGCAATAGCGGGTCACGGCATGGGCGAGCCAGACGACGTCGTCGGAGATCATCGTGCGCACGCCGGCGCCTGTTCCCGGCAGCCACCAATGCTGCACGTCGCCTTCGGTAAACTGGCGGGAGGCAGCGTTGAGGATCTGTGCCCGGGCGAGTTCCGGACGATGGATCAGGAACGCCAGCGTATCCTGCAACTGGTCGCGGAAACCGAAGGCACCGCTTGCCTGATAGAAGGCCGAGCGCGCCATGATGCGGCAACCGAGGCTCTGATAGGGCAGCCAGTTGTTGATCATGGCGTTGAAGGCCGGATCCGGCGTTTCCACCTTCACGATGTCGGTGAATTCGCGCCAGAACGTCTTGTTCGCCTCAAGCACCGTGTCGAACGCGGTCTCACGCAGTTCGCCGATGATGGCTCGAACCTGATCGTCCGTATCGGTATCGCCGAGGATGAACGTGACCTGCCGTTCGGCACCGGGCTCGATGGAAATGTCCGTTGCGACCACCGCGCAAGGATCGCCGTCGACATCGACGGAGCCCGAAAGATCGGCACCCGAAGTGACCGCCTGCGGCGCCAGAATGCCGCCGATCGCGCCCAGGAACTCCCGGCGGCTGGCGGTGTAGCCGGCCGCATCGCCGCCATCGACGGCGAAGAAGGCGGATCGGCCGGCAAAATCGATGCTGTAAGGGTTGGTCGCCACCAGCGCCTCGGCCGTCTCGTCCCATTTCGAAAGGACGAAGGGCGCCGAACGGGCACGGTTGTTGCCAAGCACCCACTCGTTGTAGCCGTAGAGCCTCAACTGCCGCGCCGACGCCGCACGGTTGCGGACAGACACGCGGACGAGCTTGGCCGGCAGGTTGCGATGCACCGTCTGGACGACCTCGATCTCAAGGTCGTCCTGGGTGCTGCGGAAGATCGAATAGCCGAGCCCGTGCGCCGTCTCGAAGACGACGGAACGGCGGCGCGAGAGCGCCGCATAGGGCGTGGCGACCGTGCCGCTTGTCATGTCGCGGATGAAGATGGCTTCGCCCGGCCGGTTGACGACCGTATCATTGGTCCAGGGCGTCAGCTGGTAGTCGCGCGAGTTGCGGCTCCAGGAATAGGCCGCACCCTCGGCCGAGATGTGGAAGCCGAAAGCATCATTGGAGATGACATTGATCCACGGCTGCGGCGTCGCTTCGCCGCCGCGCAGGCGCACGACGTATTCGCGACCGCCATCGGCGAAACCGCCGAAGGCGTTCCAGAAGGAAAGGCCATCGCCCTTGATTTCCGCCGGAGCGGCATCCGCGTCCTCCTGCGGCGCTGCCAGCAGCGGGCCTGAGAACTCGGCGCTCTTTTCGGAGCCTTTCACCGGTGCCGGCGAATAGAGCGAGTTGGCGCGGGCGATCTGGTCGGAGATCGTGCCGTTGCGGGCATGGAAGACCGCGCGCGAGGCCGACAGCAAGGTCGACCACGTCTCCGCCTCCATCAGGTCGCGACGCACCGAGAAGATGTGCTGGCGCGGACCGTCCGAGAGACCGCGAAGCCTCAGGTTCTCGCACATGGAGTCGAGCGCGTGCTGCATGTCCTGGGCATAGGACGAGGCGCGCTCGTTGATGATCACGAGATCGGCGGTGATGCCGCGGGCGCGCAGGTATTCCTGGGCGCGCAGCGCCTCCCGGGCGATGCCGAGATCGCCGTCGTCATTGATGCGCAGGCAGAAGATCGGGTAGTCGCCCGAAATCGCCAGCGGCCAGAGCTTCGACTGAGAATCCAGGCCGGCCTGAACCGTCGCCGAATCGGCGCGCAGATGCATGTCCGGATAGACGAGGTAGCGGCCGAGCATCTGGAAGCTTGCCGCTTCCTGCGAGGTCACGCCGACATGGCGCATCTGCACCTGGCTGCGGGTCCAGGCGTGGATGAGCTCCTGGTTGAAGGTCTCCGGATGGCGGTAGCGGTCGATCGCGCGATCGACCTCCTCGCGGCTCGGGGCGGCGATCGTCCAGAAGACGACGCTGACCTTCTTGCCGGCGGGTACGCGCACGACCCGGCGCAGCGACATGATCGGATCGAGCGTGAAACCGTCCGTGCCGGAAAGCACCGCATCCGTATCGAAGGCAGCGGCTTCGGCAAGCGTGCGGCCCGGACCGATGAAGCGGCGACGGTCGGTCTCGGCTTCCGTATGGCGGTCGCTGCCGGCATTGTCAGTGACGAGATGCGCCACTTCCATGTCCGGATCGCCGGAGCTGCGCTTGTTGCGGCTGACGCGGATGACATCGCCGCGGCGGCTGATTTCCGTGCGCAGGAACATCTTCGAAAACGCCGGGTGTGCACTGTCGGCCTCATCGGTCGAAAGCACCGGCTCGGCATAGGAGGTCACTTCGATGAAGCGGTCCTGGGTGCCGGTGTTGAGCAGCATGACCCGGCGCCCTTCGGCATCGTGTTCGGTGGCGACGATGCATTCCACCTCGCTGGTGAGATCACCGACGGTCTTGACGAATTCCGCCTTGTCGTCGCCGAAGCGCGTCAGCATCTTCTCACCGGCCGCGCGTCGCGGCTCCGACGTCGCCGACCACCAGTCGCCGGTCGTCGTATCGCGCAGGAAGATGAAGGTACCGGTACGGTCCTCGACCGGGTCCGGCTTCCAGCGGGTAACCGACTGGCCGTTCCAGCGGGCGTAACCGGCGCCGTTGGCCGTCAGCATCACCGAGTAATGGCCGTTGGAGAGAAACACGGTCTCGCGGTCCTGCGAAAGCGGGTTCTCGATGATGCGGACCTCAGGGCGCAGGAGATCGTCCTGGCCCTTGCCGACCGATTCCGGCTCGCGCTTGGCATTCATGATCGGAATGTCGCGCGGCGCCTTTTCCTGCAGCAGCAGTTCGGCGGCTTCTATCACCGGATCGGCGTGGAACCACTCGCGCAGGCGGCCGTTGAAGACGACGTTGGCGACAGCCGCGATCGACATGCCATGGTGGTGGGCATAGTAGTTGCGAACCACCGCGCACTTCTGGCCCTCAGGCACGCGCGTCGGCGTGAAGTCGACGGCGTCGTGGTAGCCGTATGCGCCGAGCGCGCCGACCTCGCGGAGACGCCCGAGGTTGGCGAGCGCCGACTTCGGATCGTACATGCAGGCGAGGATCGAGGCGTAGGGCGCGATGACCGCGTTCTGGCCGAGACCACGCTTGAGACCGAGCGTCGGCACACCGAAGTTGGTGTACTGATAGGTGAGCTCGTGGTCACGCGCGTTGAAGGCGGCTTCCGAGATGCCCCACGGCGTGCCGAGGCGACGGCCGTGGTTGATCTGTTCCTTCACGACCAGATTGTTGGTCTGGTTGAGGATACCACCCTGACGCTCCTGCATGACCAGCGGCGGCATCAGGTATTCGAACATCGAGCCGGACCAGGAAATCAGCGCACCGCGTGCGCCGATCGGCACGATCGGCCGGCCGAGCTTGTACCAGTGCTCCGTCGGAAGATCGCCCTTGGCGATGGCAAACAGGCTGGTGAGACGGGCTTCCGACGCAAGAAGGTCGTAGCAGGCCTCATCGAGCTCGTTGGCGTTGACGCGGAAGCCGATCGACAGCAGGCGCCGCTCCGGACGGAACAGGAAACCGAAATCCATCGAGAAGGCGATGTCGCGTGCCCGGTCCTTCATCACCAGCAGGCGCTGGCGCAGCGATTCGATTGCGCCGAGATCGAAGACGCCATCGGCGATATGGGCTTCGCAGGTGGTGACGAGCGAGTTGGCCCACTTCGTCACTTCGCTGCTTTGCGGCGTGCGCACCTCATGGTCGAGGTTGACGGTGAGCTTGTGCATGTCGCGCGCCAGAACGGCCAGGTTGATCACGCGGATCGAAGCGAACTCGTGTTCGCGCATAATCGCGGCGAGCGCGTTCTGGAAGCCAACGATGCGTTCTTCGATCAGGCGACGCAACGGACGCACCGTCTTGCGGTCGTCGGGCAGGTCGCGCAGCACTTCCTGAAGTATCGCAGCAACGTCGCCGATACCGGTGAGACTGCCCTGGACATGCGCCGACGGCGCTTCGGCCCAGTCGCGACACATCGACGACACGGCGATCAGATGACCGGCCAGATTGCCGCTGTCGACTGACGAAATGTAGCGCGGCTCCATGGTTTCGAGCGTATTCGTCCGGTACCAGTTGAACAGGTGGCCGCGATATTTCGGCATCCGGTCGATGGTGGCGATCGTCTGCTCCAGCCGGTTGATCGTCTCCTCGAAGCCGATCCAGCCGAAATCGCGCGCCGACATGACGGAGAGCAGGTAGACGCCGATATTCGTCGGCGACGTCCGCTCGGCGAGAACCGGCTGCGGCGTTTCCTGGAAGTTGTCCGGCGGCAGGAAGTGCTGCTCGGCGGTGACGAAGGTCTCGAAGTATCGCCAGGTGCGGCGCGCGATCAGGCGCATCTCGTCGATCGCCTCATCGGAAACGACAAGCTGGTCTTCGGTTTCGGCCGACTGGCTGACGAACCAGGCAACGGCTGGAGACAGGGCCCACAGCAGCGCAAAGGGAATGCCGATGAAGGGCAGGCCGGTGTCGGAAATCGCCGCAAGGGCCAGCGAGATCGCCGACAGCGCCGGCGCAACCCACATGGCGCGGTAATAGTCGCCAATGGTGCCGTGGCCGGCGCTCTGCACCTGCGCGGCCGTGCGCCATTCCAGCATCAGTTTGCCGCTGACAAACGTGCGGTAGAGCGAACGCACGATGGCGTCGCCCATCATCGCCGCATTGTGGGCGATGAAGACGATGCGCAGCGCGACCTGCGCGTTGGCGGCACGGACTTCGTTCAAGACCGCATGCAGGTGCGCTCGGGCAACGATGTCGTTGCGGCGCGGCAGGAGACCGTTGATCAGCGACAGCGTCGGCGCCACGAACAGGCTGAAGATCAGCACGATCTGCCAGATCAGCGCTTCGGTCGGCTCCATGTAGTACCAGCCCATGACCGAGGCGACGAGCCAGGCAAGCGGGATCAGCGAGCGGCGCAGGTTGTCGTACATCTTCCAGCGTCCGAGCATCGACAGCCCGTTCGACAGATTGAAGATATAGGGCAGCAGCTGCCAGTCGCCGCGCGCCCAGCGATGCTGGCGCGACATTTCCACCTCGTAGCGGGTCGGGAAGTCCTCGACGAGTTCGACGTCGGTCACCAGCGCGCAACGCACGTAGGAGCCTTCGAGCAGGTCGTGGCTGAGAACGGCGTTTTCCTGGATGCGCCCCTTCAGCGCCGCCTCGAAGGCGTCGACATGATAGAGGCCCTTGCCGGTGAAGCTGCCTTCGCCGGCAATGTCCTGATAGACGTCCGAAACGGTGAAGACGTAAGGGTCGATGCCGCGGTTGGAGGAGAAGATACGCTGGAAGGCGGAGGCTTCGCTGCCCGTCGTCAGCGACGGCGTGACGCGCGGCTGCAGCAGGCTGTAGCCGGCGATTACGTTCTGCGTTTTCGGATCGACAACCGGACGGTTGATCGGATGGTACATCTTGCCGACGAGCTTCGTCACCGCATCGCGCATCAGGCGCGTGTCGGAATCGAGCGTCATCACGTACTGAACGTTGTCCGGCACCGTGTTGGCGCCCTGCAGGAACGAGGTGTCGCGGTCACCGCGCAAGAGCATGTTCAGCTCGTGCAGCTTGCCGCGCTTGCGCTCCCAGCCCATCCACACGCCTTCCTGCTCGTTATACAGGCGGCGGCGATGCAGCAGGTAGAATCGGGTCTTGCCGTCATAGGCATAACGCGCCGAGAGCTGAGCGATCTCGCGCTTGGCATAATCGAGCACATCGGCGTCGGTGCTCGATTCCTCGTCCTTGCTGTCAGCCCAGTCGCTGACCAGTGCAAAGTAGATCTCACCGCGCGGGTTGGCGAGATAGTGGACCTCGAGATTGCGCACCAGTTCGTCGACGTGATCGCGCTTTGAAATCAGGCACGGCACCGCAACGAGCGTGCGGGCGTCCTCGGGGATCCCGTCGAGGAACTCGTAGCCGACCAGCCGCGACGGTTTGACGAACAGCGTCACCAGCGTGTTGAACAGGCCCATCGCGCCTTCCGAGGCCGGCAGCGCGAAGAGTAGCAGCATGATCAGCTTCGCGCCACTCGGGATCGCCATCGGGCTGACGAAGGAGTAGACGGCGAACATCGCCAGGATGGTCAGAAGGATGTTCGGCCCGGCGATCGCAAACCAATCGAGCCTGCGGCTGAGGCGAATGATGGTCTGCAGCACCGACGGCCGGTAGCTGATCTTCTTTTCCAGAAGCTTGCGTTGCTTGCCGACGAGGAAGGATCCGACATTCGGCTGCTGCAGCGGCGCTTCCGTCTCGGCCGCGACTTCCGCCTCGCGCACCATCTGGATGGCGATTTGCGTCACTTCGAATTCGCTGTGCCCCGAACGGCGCGCCAGCTTTTCGATCGTGTCGCGGTACTTGTTGCGCGACCCGAAATCGAGCGCCGCATAATCGGAGCCTTCACGCAGCGCCGCATCGATCTTGCTGACGCTTTCGAACCAGACGGCCCAGTCGGTGTCGTCGATCTCACGCAGGCTGCGGATGATGTTGCTCATCGTCGCATTGCCGGACGACAGACGGTTCTGCTCGGCGACCAGCGCGCTTTCGACATCGCTGCCGCGCTTCTCGAGCTGATCCTCGATCCAGCCGATCACGGCGCCCGAGGTCTGCGACCCGTCACGCATGCGGTAAAGCAGTTGCGCGACGAAGGTGTTGTCGGCCGCCAGCGCTTCCGATTCCGCAAGCAGCGTGCGCGACTTTTCCGGATCGCTGAGGCGAATGATCTGGTCGGCGACGTCGTTTGCCTTGCGCCGCATGCCGCGCGAGCGTTCGACGCGGATGGCAATCCGCCGCAAATTTTCGATCAGCACGAAGCGCAGGATCGACGGCAAGGCCCAAAGTTCGCCGATCTTGAAGGTCTCGTGCTTCTGGAAGCCCTCGACCATCGCCGTGATGCTTTCGCGCGTCACCGTGCTGTGGGTGTGGGCAGCGTAGAGCCAGGCGAGCGCCATGGTGCGCGGAATCACCGTGCCCGAAACCGAAATCGTCGGGAGCTGGCGATAGAACCGGCGCGGGAAATCGCGCCGCACTTCCTGGATCGCCTCTTCGACGACGTGATGGTTGTCGAGCAGCCATTCGGCGGCCGGCGTGATCGTTGCCCCGGCCTCGACGTCCGCGGCCGTCGCCCGGTAGACGCGCAGGATCTCGTTCTCGTTCTCGCGATGCCGCGGACGGAACTCGAACGGGAAGAAGCCCGGCAGCGAGGAGACACCCTTTGCCGCGAGATCCTCGCCGCATTGCCGGAGGTCCTCCATCGAAAAGAAGGTGGAGCGGATCGAATCGTTGTAATCGATCTGCTTCGCTTCCGGTTCGCGCGGTGAGGTGGGCGGCGTAGTTTGGAGCTGCATGGGTACGGGTTCTGAATCCAACCGGGGTTGATCGGCCCGGCCCTCGTCGGGGTGCCGGGTTGGCTGCGGTCCTGAGAAATCAGGCTGAGCCGGCGCGTTGCTAGACACGGTCATGTGTCCTCCCATCCACCGTCATTTCCCGGGAAACCGGGATCTGGCGGTAACAGGCACCGCCCTCGACTGGGCATCGGAGATCGCAAAGCCGGCGGCGCATTGGTTTTCAAGGCCGCGGTGATGCATGAAAATGGCATTTTTTAGCCGTGGTGCCAACAGCTTGCAAGGATTGCTCATACAAGATCGGACGTTTTGCGCACAGCCGAATCAAGCCGGAACCGGCCGCTGTGCGCGCCCCCAGTGGCACTTCGATACAACTCTTTCAAATGCCCTCTTTCAAGCTTCATCGCGGGTGGCAGACGAGGCGAAACGTGATGGGGCGAGGAAGGTTCCCACGAATTTTCGACAAAAGCACCACAGGTCAGCCCACCTGCTCGGTGATCCACTCGCGAAACGCCAGGCTGATCGGGTTTTCTAGCTTGCCCTCGGGCACGGCGAGGTAATAGCTGTTTTCCGTCTGCATCGGCCGGTCGAGCACGATCTGCAGCGTGCCGGCGGCAATTTCCTGCTCGATCAGGTAGCGTGGCAAAAGAGCAAAGCCGAGCCCGGCGGTCGCCGCCTCGATCACCATGGAAAACTGATCGAAACGGTTGCCGCGATAAGCGCCGCGCCCGTCCATGTCGTTGGCCTCGAACCATTGCGCCCAGAGTTTTGGCCTTGTGGCGAGATGGAGCATCGGCCCCGTGACGATATCTTCAGGGGAGGCAACCGGATGGGTTGCCAGCATGGCGGGACTTGCGGCGGGCACGATGATCTCACTGCAGAGATAGCTGCAGGTCGCGCGCGCCCAGACCGGCTGCCCGTAATGGATAGCCAGATCGAAATTCTGCTCCTCGAAATCGAACGGCGCAGAGCGCGAGGCGATGTTGATCACCGTGTCCGGATGGCGCTTGAGGAAATCGGGAAGACGCGGTACCAGCCAGCGGCTGCCGAAAGTCGGCAATGACGCGATCGAGAGCGTTGAATCCGCCCTGGCAGACGCCATCGCCCGCACCATCAGTTCCTCGGTCTGGTTGAGCAGGCGACGCACCTCCGGCAGAAACTTCTGCCCGGCATCCGACAGGATCACTCGCTGACGCACGCGCTCGAACAAGAGCACCCCGAGCTGGTTTTCGAGATCCTTGATCTGGCGACTGACGGCGCTCTGCGTGAGGTTCAACTCGGCTGCGGCCTGCGTGAAGCTGCCGTGTCGCGCCGCGCATTCGAACGCCTGCAGCGTCGTCACGTCGGGAACCAGTCTTCGGCTCAACTTCATTCCGCCCTCGCATCAACATAGTCAGAAGCAACGCGATCAATGGCCAGTTCGATCGGATATGATCCGAAATGAGAATGACCTTGTCCTTCACCCATAGCGCGAGGCGAGCCCCAGTGAAAGAGAATAGTTTCGTATCCGCCGACGACATCCGCTCGGCCTTTTCCGCAGCCATGTCGGTCATGTACCGCGAAGAGGTGCCGGCCTACGGCACGCTGATGGAGCTGGTCGCCAAGGTCAACGACGATACGCTCGCCGCCGACCCCAAGCTGAAGGAGCGCCTCGACGCGACGGACTCGCTCGACCGCATCTCCGAGGAGCGCCACGGCGCGATTCGGCTCGGCACCCCCGCCGAACTCGCTATGATGCGCCGCGTCTTCGCCGTCATGGGCATGTACCCGGTCGGCTACTACGATCTCTCGACCGCTGGCGTTCCCGTGCATTCGACCGCCTTCCGCCCGGTCGGCGACGCCGCGTTGAAGCGTAATCCGTTCCGCGTCTTCACCTCGCTGCTCCGTCTCGACCTCATCGCCGACGAAACGCTGCGTGCCGAAGCCGAAGTTATTCTGGCCGCGCGCCAGATCTTCACCGCCGGCGCCGTCGAACTCACGGAAAAGGCCGAGCGCGACGGCGGTCTCGACAAGGTGGATGCAGAGCGCTTCGTCTCGGAAGTGCTCGAAACATTTCGTTGGCACGACAAGGCCAATGTCAGCCCCGACATGTACAAGCGCCTGCATGACGCCCATCGCCTGATCGCCGACGTCGTCTCCTTCAAGGGCCCCCACATCAACCACCTGACGCCGCGCACGCTCGACATCGACAAGGTGCAGGCGCTGATGCCGGAATACGCGATTGCCCCGAAGGCCGTCGTCGAGGGCCCGCCGACCCGCAAGTGCCCGATCCTGTTGCGCCAGACCTCGTTCAAGGCGCTCGAAGAGCCGGTTTCCTTCAAGGATGCCGACGGCACCTGGAAGGAAGGCTCGCACACCGCCCGCTTCGGCGAGATCGAACAGCGCGGCATCGCGCTGACACCCAAGGGCCGCGCGCTTTACGACGAACTGCTCGACGCCTCGCGCAAGATCGTCCGCCCGGCGGCCGACGGTTCCAACGCGCGCGAATACGAAGCGGCACTTGCCGGGGCTTTCGAGCCTTTCCCGGACACCTGGGCAGGCATCCGCGAAGCCGGGCTCGGCTACTTCAGCTATTCGCTGACGGAAAAAGGCCGCAAGGCCGGCGTCTCCAGCAAGCACGACATCGAAGCGTTGATCGCCGCTGGCCTCGTCCAGTTCGACGCGATCGTCTATGAAGACTTCCTGCCGGTCAGCGCCGCTGGCATCTTCCAGTCGAACCTCGGCGACGGGGCGCAGCAGGATTTCGTCGCCAGCCCGAACCAGAAGCGCTTCGAGGCCGATCTCGGTGCGACCGTGCTCAACGAGTTCGATCACTATGCCGGTATCGAGCAGGCTTCGATCGAAAGCTGCATTCAGGCCTTGACCGGCGCCATCGCTGCGGAATGATGCTTCCCTGATGATCGACCAACTGCACATCGACGCGCTCACCGACATCCTTGGAGACAAGGGTGTCGTCACGCGTCCGGAAGACCTGGAAGCCTACGAGACCGGCGCGCGCTATGATCGCGGCCGGACGCCGCTCGTGCTGCGGCCGGCGACGACCGAAGAGGTTTCCGCCGCTGTCGCCTATTGCGTCACCAACGGCATCGCGCTGATCCCGCAGTCCGGCAACACCGGCCTCGTCTCCGGCTCGACGCCGGATCAGTCGGGCGACGAAGCCATCCTCAGCCTCGACCGGCTGGCAAAACGCTTCGAACTCGACCTCGACAACCGCTCGGTTCGGCTCGATGCCGGCTTCCGGCTGTCCGATCTCAACCGGCGGCTGGAAGAGCACGGCCTGTTCTTCCCGATCGATCTCGGCGCCGACCCGCGCATCGGCGGCATGATCGCCACCAATACCGGCGGCTCACGCTTCCTGAAATACGGCGACGTGCGCCGAAACACGCTCGGCCTCAAGGTGGTGCTGGCCGACGCGGACGGCACCGTGCTCGACCTGCAATGCGACTTGCGCAAGAACAACACCGGCGTTGACTGGAAGCAGATCTTCGTCGGCACCTCGGGCGCCTTCGGCATCGTCACCGAATGCGTGCTCAACCTCGAGCGCCTGCCGCAGCAGACGGCAACGGCACTGCTGGTTCCGGCGAGCGGCGCCCATGTGATGCCGCTGCTGCGCGCCATGGAAGAACGCCTCGGCGCCTACCTTTCGGCCTTCGAGGGCATGTCGAGCAATGCCGTCAAGGCAGCCTTTGCCCACGTGCCGTCGCTGAAAAACCCGTTCCAGGCTGGCCAAGTCCCTGACTACGTCATCCTCGCCGAGATCAGCCGCACCTGGGCACCGCGCGAAGGCGAACAGTCGCTCGACGCCGTGCTGGAAACGGCGCTGGCCGAAATCTGGGAGATGGACGAGGCACCGCTCGCCGACGCCTTCGTCGGTCCGCCGCACGAAATCTGGGCCCTACGCCACGCGCTGTCTGAGGGCGTCAAGCACCTGGGCAAGCTGATCGCCTTCGATGTCTCCTTCCGCCGGGGTGACATCATGGCCTTCTGCGACCATATGAAGGCCGAAATGCCCTCGAAATTCCCCGACGTGACCGTCTGCGATTTCGGCCATATCGGCGACGGTGGCGTGCACTTCAACCTCGTCGTGCCGAAGAACAGCGACCTTCTCAAGGACGAGACTTTCGAACCCCGGCTACGCGAATGGGTTTTCGCCGTCGCCGTCGAGGAATATCACGGCAGCTTCAGCGCGGAACATGCGATCGGCCGCCGCAATCAGGCCTATTACGACTTTTATACACCAGACAATCTCAAGGACATGGCCGCGGGCCTGAAGACGCTGACCTCGCCAGGAAAGCTCGGCAGTGTGCGTTTCGGATAGGCCAGAGCGGAATGAGGAAAGTGTGTGCGGTCTTCCGCCGACATTTCGCTCCAACGAATGATCTAAACCAATAAAACGGGAGTCAGACCATGAACATCGCAACCAAGAAAGTCGACGTGACCAAGGAAGCCGCCGCGCTTCTCGAAAAGATGGGCGTCGCCAAGGAACTCTACACCGGCGGCGACATGCCTTCCTATAGCCCGGTCACCGGCGAGAAGATCGCGGCCCTCAAGACGGTTTCGGCCGCTGAAGCCGCCGCCAAGATCGACCAGGCGCATGAAGCCTTCAAGGCCTGGCGCCTGGTTCCCGCCCCGAAGCGCGGCGAACTGATCCGCCTGCTCGGCGAAGAACTGCGCGCCTTCAAGGCCGACCTCGGCCGCCTGGTTTCGATCGAAGCCGGCAAGATCACCTCCGAAGGCCTCGGCGAAGTCCAGGAAATGATCGACATCTGCGATTTCGCAGTCGGCCTTTCCCGCCAGCTCTACGGTCTGACGATCGCCACCGAGCGTCCCGGCCACCGCATGATGGAAACCTGGCACCCGCTCGGCGTCGTCGGCGTCATTTCCGCCTTCAACTTCCCGGTCGCCGTCTGGTCGTGGAACACCGCACTGGCGCTCGTCTGCGGCAACTCCGTCGTCTGGAAGCCGTCTGAAAAGACCCCGCTCACGGCGCTTGCCTCGCAGGCGATCTTCGAGCGCGCGCTCGCCCGCTTTGGCGATGCGCCGGCAGGCCTGTCGCAGGTCCTGATCGGTGACCGCACCGTCGGTGAAGTTCTCGTCGACAACCCCAAGGTTCCGCTCGTATCGGCCACCGGCTCGACGCGCATGGGCCGCGACGTCGGTCCGCGCCTCGCCAAGCGCTTCGCCCGCGCCATCCTCGAGCTCGGCGGCAACAATGCCGGCATCGTCTGCCCGTCGGCCGATCTCGACATGGCGCTGCGCGCCATCGCCTTCGGCGCCATGGGCACCGCCGGCCAGCGTTGCACCACCATGCGCCGCCTGTTCGTGCATGAAAGCGTCTACGACCAGCTCGTTCCGCGCCTGAAGAAGGCCTACGGTTCGGTCTCTGTCGGTAACCCGCTCGAAACCACCGCCCTCGTCGGCCCGCTCGTCGACAAGGCTGCCTTCGACGGCATGCAGAAGGCAATCGCCGAAGCCAAGTCGCATGGCGGCACCGTCACTGGCGGCGAGCGCGTCGAGCTCGGTTATGACAACGGCTACTACGCCAAGCCCGCTCTCGTCGAAATGCCCAAGCAGGCCGGACCGGTTCTCGAAGAAACCTTCGCGCCGATCCTCTACGTCATGAAGTACAGCGACTTCGACGCCGTCGTTGCCGATCACAATGCAGTCGCAGCCGGCCTGTCGTCCTCGATCTTCACCCGCGACATGCAGGAATCCGAGCGCTTCCTCGCCGTCGATGGCTCGGATTGCGGTATCGCCAACGTCAACATCGGCACCTCGGGCGCCGAAATCGGTGGCGCCTTCGGCGGTGAGAAGGAAACCGGCGGCGGCCGCGAATCCGGTTCGGACTCGTGGAAGGCCTACATGCGTCGCGCCACGAACACGGTGAACTATTCGAAGGCTCTGCCGCTGGCGCAGGGCGTGTCGTTCGACATCGAATAATCGGCGCACCCAGGTAGGTAGAGACCATGACCATCAACGCAACGGTCAAGGAGGCGGGCTTTGAGCCCGCCTCGCGGATCTCCTCGATCGGAGTGTCCGAAATCCTCAAGATCGGCGCCCGCGCGCAGGCCATGAAGCGCGAAGGCAAGCCGGTCATCATCCTCGGTGCGGGCGAGCCGGATTTCGACACACCCGACTTCGTCAAGGACGCCGCCTGCGAGGCGATCAAGCGCGGAGACACCAAGTACACCGCCCTCGACGGCACGCCGGAACTGAAGAAGGCGATCCGCGAAAAGTTCCAGCGTGAAAACGGCCTTGCCTACGAGCAGGACGAGATCACGGTTTCGACCGGCGCCAAGCAGATCCTGTTCAACGCCATGATGGCGTCGATCAATCCGGGCGACGAGGTTGTCATCCCGACGCCCTACTGGACCTCCTATTCGGATATCGTCCAGATCTGCGAAGGCAAGCCGGTTCTGATCCCCTGCGACGCCTCCTCCGGCTTCCGGCTGACCGCCGACAAGCTCGAGGCCGCAATCACGCCGAAGACGCGCTGGGTGCTTTTGAACTCGCCTTCGAACCCGTCGGGTGCCGCCTACAGCGCGAGCGACTACCGGCCGCTGCTCGACGTGCTCCTCAAGCATCCGCATGTGTGGCTGCTGGTCGACGACATGTACGAGCACATCGTCTATGACGGCTTCCGCTTCGTCACCCCGGCCCAGCTCGAGCCCCGCCTCAAGGACCGCACGCTCACGGTCAACGGCGTTTCCAAGGCCTATGCCATGACCGGCTGGCGCATCGGCTATGCCGGCGGTCCGCGCGACCTGATCAAGGCGATGGCTGTTGTCCAGAGCCAGGCGACCTCCTGCCCCTCCTCCGTCAGCCAGGCCGCTTCGGTTGCCGCGCTGACTGGTCCGCAGGAGTTCCTGAAGGAACGGACCGCCAGCTTCCAGCGCCGCCGCGATCTCGTCGTTACCGGCCTCAATGCCATCGACGGCCTCGATTGCCGCGTCCCGGAAGGTGCCTTCTACACCTTCTCCGGCTGCGCCGGCATGCTCGGCAAGGTCACGCCCTCGGGCAAGGCAATCGCAACGGATACGGACTTCTGCGCCTACCTCCTCGACGACGCCCACGTCGCCGTTGTTCCGGGCTCGGCCTTCGGTCTCTCGCCGTTCTTCCGCATTTCCTATGCGACCTCGGAAGCGGAACTGAAGGAAGCGCTCAAACGCATCGCCGACGCCTGCGCTCGGCTTTCTTGACGAACTCCGGACGGCGCCTCGGCGCCGTCCGCTCCTAGAACGTCGGCGGCGTACAGGCGCTGATCACTTCGCAAGGCACCGGCCCGACGCAGCGGAAACGATGCGGCCGCCGGCTTTCAAAATAATAGGCATCCCCCGGTCCCAGGATCCGCCGCTCATCGTCGACGGTGACCTCGATGCGGCCCGACAATACGATGCCCCCTTCCTCGCCGTCATGCACCAGCGGCACTTTCCCGGTATCGGCGCCCGGCTGATAGACCTCTTTCAGGATCTGCAGGCTGCGGCCGAAGAGGTTTTCGCCGATCTGGCGATAGGAAATCGGCCCCTTGCCGATCTCGACCAGTTCCTCCGCCGCATAGAACGCCTTGCGCGGTCGTTCCGGCTCGAAGGAGAAGAATTCCGCAAGCCCGATTGGAATGCCGTCGAGAATACGCTTCAGCGCACCGACGGAAGGATTGGAGGCGTTCGACTCGATCAGCGAGATCGTCGAATTGGTGACGCCGGCGCGCTTGGCCAGTTCGCGCTGCGACAGATTATGCATCAGGCGGAGATGACGAAGCCGGCTTCCGATATCGACGGTCATATGATCCAAGCCCTTGGTGTTCAGGTTGTTCGAAATAGCGCAAACATACTACAACGGTACAATAAATTTCAATGACTTAATTGACAGCAGAAAAGGACTTGTTTGGCAAATCAAATCATGGCGTCAATCGCCGAACTCAGGAGGATGCCATGAACCAGCACACCAAACCCAACGCCCCCGTTCTCGACAGCTATTGGATGCCGTTTACCGCCAACCGGCAGTTCAAGCAGGCTCCCCGCCTGCTCGCGTCCGCCGAAGGGATGCACTACACCAGCGCCGATGGCCGCACGATCCTCGACGGTACCGCCGGACTCTGGTGTGTGAACGCCGGCCATGGCCGCCGTCAGATCGCCTCGGCCGTCGAGCGCCAGCTGTCGACCATGGATTTCGCCCCGTCGTTCCAGATGGGCCATCCGATTGCCTTCGATTTTGCCGAGCGCCTCGCCGAAATCGCGCCGGGTCCGGAAGGCCAGAAGCTCGACCGCGTCTTCTTCACCGGTTCGGGTTCTGAATCGGTCGACACGGCCCTGAAGATGGCGATCGCCTATCAGCGCGCGATCGGCCAGGGCACCCGCACGCGCCTGATCGGCCGAGAACGCGGCTATCACGGTGTCGGCTTCGGCGGCATTTCGGTCGGTGGCATCCTCAACAACCGCCGCGTCTTCCCGCAGCTTCCTGGCTCCGACCACCTGCGCCACACGCATGACCCCGCGAAGAACGCCTTCGTCAAGGGCCAGCCGGAACACGGCGCCGAGCTTGCCGACGATCTCGAGCGGCTGGTGGCGCTGCATGGCGCCGAAACCATCGCCGCCTGCATCGTCGAGCCGGTCGCCGGCTCAACCGGCGTGCTGATCCCGCCGAAGGGATATCTTGAGCGTCTGCGCGCCATCTGCGACAAGCACGGCATCCTGTTGATCTTCGACGAAGTCATCACCGGCTTCGGCCGCCTCGGCGCCGCCTTTGCCACCGACTTCTTCGGTGTAACCCCGGATATGGTGACGGCGGCCAAGGGTCTCACCAACGGTGCGATCCCGATGGGCGCGGTCTTTGCCAGCCGCAAGGTGCATGACGCGCTGATGCATGGGCCCGAAAACGCGATCGAGCTCTTCCACGGCTACACCTATTCCGGCCATCCGGCCGCCTGCGCTGCCGGTATCGCCACGCTCGACATCTACCGCGACGAGGGCCTCATGACCCGCGCCGTCGAGCTGCAGGACGCCTGGCACGACGCCATGCACTCGCTGAAGGGCCTGCCTTATGTCATCGACATCCGCACGATCGGCCTGATCGCCGGCATCGAGTTGCAGTCGCGCGACGGCGCAATCGGCGCCCGCGCCTACGACGTCTTCGTCGATTGCTTCGAGAAGGGCCTGCTGATCCGCGTCACCGGCGACATCATAGCCTTCTCGCCGCCGCTGATCGCCGAAGAGAAACATTTTGGCGAGATCGTCTCGATCCTCGGCGATGCGCTGAAGCGCGCCAAGTAAGCCCAAGCGACGCACGACAAGGCAACGCCGCCGCCGAAGATCTCGGCGGCGGCGTCTGCATTTCGATTGCACACCTGAATCCGGCTAACGTCTCTACGCGCGAGGCGCGTCCTAACGAATCAACAGCGCCCGGAAATCGTTGACGTTGGTTCCGGTCGGTCCGGGCACGAAGAGATCGCCGCTCACGTCAAAGGCCGACCAGGCGTCGTGCCGGGTAAGATGTAGACGTGGATCGATGCCAGCCGCCCGCATGCGGGCAATGCTCTGCCCATTTGCAAAGGCACCGGCATTGTCTTCGGAGCCGTCGATGCCGTCCGTATCGGCGGCAAGCGCATCGATCCCCGACACGCCGTCGATATCGAGCGCCAGCGACAACAGGAACTCGCTGTTGCGCCCGCCCTTGCCGTGGTCCTTGCCCGAAATCGTCACCGTCGTCTCACCACCGGAAAGCAGTACGACCGGCTTGCCGAACGGCCGGTCTCTCAGCGCCACTTCGCGGGCAAGCGCTGCATGCATGCGACCGATATCGCGCGCTTCACCCTCGATCGCGTCCGAGAGTATATGCGCCTCGATGCCGAGTTCGCGCGCCTTGGCCGCCGCCGCTTCGAGCGAAACGCTTGCCGAAGCAACGACGTGACACTCATGCGCGGCAAACCGCGGATTGTCCGGATCGGGCGCTGCAGCGGCCTCCGAGCGCAGATGCGTCACCACTTGGTCGGGAAGTTCCATGCGATAGCGGGCAACGATCTCCAGCGCCTCGGCCGCCATGCTGCGATCCGGAACGGTCGGCCCCGAAGCGACGAAGGCCGGGTTGTCGCCGGGTACGTCCGAAACGACCAGACTAACGACACGCGCCGGAAAGGCGGCTGCAGCGAGCCGCCCGCCCTTTATCCGCGACACGTGCTTGCGAACGACGTTCATAGCCGAGATCGGCGCGCCGGAGGCAAGCAGCGCCTTGTTGACGGCGATCTCGTCGGCGAGCGTCAAACCCTCAGGCGGCGCCGGGAGCAGGGCCGAGCCGCCACCGGAAATCAGCGCGATGACCAGATCGTCCGCCGTCAAACCGGCCACGGCCTTCAGCAAGGCATCCGAGGCAGCAAGCCCCGCCTCATCCGGCACCGGATGAGCCGACTGCAGCACAGTGATCGTCTCACACTGTTCGATCGGTCCATGACGGGCGACGACCGTTCCGGAGAAGGGATGCTTCCAGAGCTTCTCGAAGGCGGCGGCCATCTGGCTTGCCGCCTTTCCCGCGCCGACGACCACCGTCCGCCCTTTCGGCGGGGCGGGCAGATGCGCCTTGATCGCCTCATAGGGATCGGCGGCTCGAACGGCCGCCTCGAAGAGCTCTGTCAGGAAGGGGCGCGCTGCGATCATCGCTGCCACTCAGCCGGCGATTTCGAGATCGTAGACGAGGATGCCAGCAATACCGCCCTCGGCCGCAGCAACGATCTTGGCGCCGGTCTTGCGGTGCTCCTCGTCTTCCAGATAGGCATCGCGCGCCGCCGCGTCAGTGAAGTCGACGATGAAGCCTTCGGCAAAGCCCTTGTCCATGCCCACTTCCGGGCTGACATTGGCGCCGATATGGGCGGCAAGGAATCCCTGTAGCCGGGCCTTCAGCGCGGCAATCTCCCCGAAGATCACCGCCTTCTCCTCGCTGGAGATTTCGGGGCGGAAGCGAATGAAGACACAATGGCGGATCATGGGGACCTCAACGGATATCGGCGCGGGCGCGCGGGCGGCTGTCGTTGCGTTCGTGGGCGAAGATCGCCGGCGGCAGGGGCTGGCGCTCGCGGATGATGTCGGCGCCCTTCTCCCCCATCATGATCGTCGGCCCGTTGGTGTTGCAAGAGGGAACGCGCGGCATCACCGAGCTGTCGCAGACGCGCAGGCCTTCAAGGCCACGCACCTTGAGATCGAGCCCGACCACCGCCATCGCGTCCGTGCCCATCTTGCAGGTGCCGACGGGGTGATGGTCGGTCTTGGCGTTGGCGCAGCCGTAGTCGAAGAACTGCTCATCGCTGACGACCGAATTGCCCGGCAGGCGCTCCGCCAGCACGAAGGGCTTGAGCGCCGCCTGCTGCATGATCTCGCGGGCGATCTTCAGGCCTTCGATGGACATCCTGCGATCATGCGGATCCTCCCAGTAGTTGGGATCGATCAGCGGCGCTGCCGCCGGATCGGAGGAGGAAAGCCGCACCGTTCCGCGCGAGCGCGGATGCAGATAGGCGGAGTTCAGCGTCACGCCGGCATTCTTCAGCTTTTCGACGCCCGCCTCGATGCCCGAGCCGAGACCGAGATGGAACTGGATATCGGGCGAGCGGGCGTTCGGATCGGCATACCAGAAGCCACCGGTCTCAAACAGCGACGACGCCACCGGGCCCGAGCGGAAGAGTACATATTGCAGGCCGGCCCATAGCGTACGATGGAGTTTTGCGACGCCGTCATAGGTGTGGTCGCCGGTGCATTCGGAAATGACAAAGAGATCGAGGTGATCCTGCAGGTTGCCGCCGACACCCGGTAGGTCATGTTTTACCGCGACACCCACCGATTTCAGGTGATCGGCAGGCCCAATGCCGGACTGCAACAAGAGCTTGGGCGAACCGATGGCGCCGGAAGTTACCAGCACCTCACGCTCCGCCCGGATGATCTCGCTGCCCTTGCCGGTGACGACTTCGACGCCGACGGCACGTGTACCCTCAAGCACGATCCGCGCCACGCGCGCGCCGGTGCGAACCGTCAGATTGCGGCGATCCTTAATCGGCGAAAGATAGGCAAGCGATGCGCTCGAGCGGCGGCGATTGCGCTGGGTGAGTTGATAGAAGCCGACGCCCGCCTGCTGGCGACCGTTGAAATCATGATTGTAGGGAATGCCGAGCTCCTGACCGGCGCGGATATAGGCGTCGCAGATCGGCAGCGCCGCCGTAGGCATCGAGACACCGAGCGGGCCGCCATAGGCGTGATAGTCGTCGGCAAAGCGCTGGTTGTCTTCTGAGCGCTTGAAATAGGGAAGCACGCTGCGATAGTCCCAGCCGGTGCAGCCGTCTTCGGACGCCCAGAGGTCGTAGTCGGCGGCGTTGCCGCGGGTATAGAGCTGGGCATTGATCGACGAGCCACCACCGATGACCTTGGCCTGGGTATAGCGTAGCACCCTGCCCTTCATGTGCTTCTGCGGCACGGTCTCCCAGCCCCAGCTGGCAACGCCCTTGGTCATCTTGGCAAAACCGGCCGGCATATGAAACAGCGGATTCCAGTCGCCGCCACCGGCCTCCAGCAAAAGGACACGGACCGATGGATCCTCGGAGAGGCGATTGGCGAGTACGCAGCCGGCCGGGCCGGCGCCGGTGATGATGTAGTCGTAGCTCATTCCCTGTCTTCCCTCCGCCGTCACCAATTTGGAACGTTCCAAATTTTCGACGTGTTCAATTCAAACCCTGCCCGCTTGCGAGCCTCAAAAATCCTGCGCGTTTCCTAGAGACGGCCGATCGAAAGCCCGCCATCCGCCTGGATGACCGAGCCGGTGGCAAAGGCGAATTTGCCGCCGGCAAGCCCGGCCGCGATATTGCCGATGTCATCGGGCTCGCCCCAGCGCCGCATCGGCACCAACCCGCCGTCAATCAAGCCATCGTATTTCGCCGAGACGCCGGCGGTCATGTCGGAGCGGATGATACCCGGCCGGATCTCGAAAACCGAGATGCCGGTATTGGCAAGCCTGAGCGCCAGCCCCTGGCTGAAGGCGGCAAGGCCGGCCTTGGTCATGCAATAGTCGAGCCGCTCGGGCGACGTCATCGTTGCCGAAACCGAGGTGATGTTGATGATCGACCGCGGTGCTACATCAGCCGGATCCGTCAGCATCGAGACGAGCACGGCCTGGGTGAAGAACACCGTTCCCCGCAGGTTGGTGGCGACGATCGTGTCGAAATTTTCCGGCAGCAGATCGAGGAAATCACCCCGCATCACCGAGGCGATGCCGGCATTGTTGACGAGGCAGCGGATCGGACCGAGCTCGGCGCGAACACGCTCGACAGTCGCCGCATGGCCGCTGATATCGGCAAGGTTCGCTTCGATGTAGATCGCCCGGCCGTGGTCGCCGGAAAGTTCCGACAGCGTCTGGGCGGTCGTCGCGTCCGCCGCACCGAGGCCGGTGAGCGCAATATCGAAGCCCTCGCGGGCGAGCGCACGGGCGACGCCGAGACCGATGCCGCGGCGGCCGCCGGTGACGATGGCGACGGGGCGCGTCGATGACGTCATGATCGAAACTCCCTAGTGGCGATATGGTCGGCGACCCTGAGCGCCTGAGCGGCAACGGTCAGCGCCGGATTGACGGCAGCCGATGTCGGCAGGAAGCTCGCGTCGACGACGAAGAGGTTCGGGTGGTCGTAGGCGCGACAGTAGGTGTCGAGCGGCGCATGCTTCGGGTCTTTGCCCATCCGCACCGTGCCGCACTGGTGTGACGGCGTGCGTTTGTCGAAAGCCTGGGACAGCACGATCGGATAACCGGCTGCCTTGAAATGCGCGCGCATCTTCGCTTCGAGCCCGGACAGCGCCTCCATGTTCGAGCGTCGCCACTGCATGATGATGCCGTTGCCGTCGACCATGATGCGGCTTTCCGGGTTCGGCAGGTCCTCCGTCATCATGTACCAGTCGACCGCATGGCCGGCCATGAAATCGAAGGCAAACCGCGGTGCCCAGAGGGGCGCATTGGCCTTGAGGATGTCGCCGTTGATCTTGCCGAGCAGCTGGACGTTGCCGAGCGGCAGGCCATCCCTGCCGCCGGTGAGGTAATAGTCGTTCAGCATCAGCGTCTTCTGGTAGATGCTGTCGTTGCGCTTGAACGGGTTGATTGCCAGCATGGCGCTGCAATTGTGGTTCATGAAGTTGCGGCCGACCTGGTCGGAGGCGTTGGCGAGCCCCTTGCCGTCGCCGGAGCGCAAGAGGATGGCGGCCGAATTGATCGCGCCCGCCGACAGGATCACCAGCTTCGGCGACAGCTTCTTCTTCTCGCCCCTGTGGGTGTAGTGGATCGCCTCGATCCGGCCGCCGGGTCCCGCCTCCAGCGTGTCGACATGCGCCGAGGTGATCAGCTCGATATTGGGATCCTTCAGTGCGGAAGCGAGCGATGCGGTTTCAGCGTCCATCTTGCCGTTGCCGGTGTTCGGAAACCCGTCCCAGGGCGTGCGCCCGCCGGCAAGCCAGGCGTCGATGTCGACGCCGAGCGGCAGCGTTGCCGGATTGAGCCCCTGCGCCTTCAGCTCTGCACGGGCCCGCGCAATCGCCGGCTCGTCCGGCACCGGGCCGAAAGTGTAAGGCGAGCTGTGGAACGGCTCCGTCGGGTCGTCGCCCAATTCGCCGCGCACCTCAAACAGCTGCTCGGCCTTGCCGTACCAGGGCTCCAGCTCCTCGTAAGGGAAAGGCCACGCCGGCGAAACGCCGCCGAGATGCTGCATCTCGGTGAAATCTTCGGCCCGGTAGCGCAGGAGCACCGCACCGAAGAGCTTGGAATTGCCGCCGACGAAGTAGAAGTTTCCGGGGTTGAACTCGGTGCCGTCGGGTTCGCGCCACATCTCCCTCGGGCGGAAGTGGCCCTTGACGAAGATCGAGCTGTAGCTGCGCGCCTCCGGCGTATCGGGCAGGCGGTCGCCACGCTCGAGGATGGCGATGCGGGCGCCGGAGCCGGCAAGCCCCGCCGCAAGCGTGGAGCCGCCGATCCCCGACCCGATAATGACGATCTCCGGCTGCTGCTGCATCGTTGGTTACGCGATCCGCTGCTGGCTCTGCGGATCGAAGAACACCGCCTTGTCGAGATTGAAGGCAAGGCGCGAGGTCTGCCCGGGCGCGATGCGGGCATCGGCTCTCAGCCGGGCAACGATCTCCTTGCCGCCGAGACGGGTGACCGCAAAGGTATCGGAGCCGGCCGGCTCGACCACCTCGATCAGGCACTCGCCCTCGGCGACCACCTTGGCATTGCGGTCGGCGCCATCAGGATCGGTCAGCGCTTCCGGACGGATGCCGAAGACGACGTCCTTGCCGGCATAGGCAGACAGTGCGCCGTTGGCCTGAGGCACCGCAAGCTTCAGCGGCTCGGCATTCGGACGCGTCAGCGTGACCGCAATGTCGGAGCCGCTCTTTTCGATCCGCGCCGTCAGCAGGTTCATCGCCGGCGAGCCCATGAAGTCGGCGACGAACATGTTGGCCGGGTTGTTGTAGATCTCGGCCGGCGTCCCGAACTGCTGCAGCACGCCATCCTTCAGCACCGCGATCTTGGTCGCCAGCGTCATCGCCTCGATCTGGTCGTGGGTCACGTAGACGATCGTCGTCTTCATGCGGTTGTGCAGCCGCTTGATTTCGGTGCGCATGTCGACGCGCAGCTTTGCGTCGAGGTTGGAGAGCGGCTCGTCGAACAGGAAGACCTGCGGGTTGCGCACCAGCGCCCGGCCCATGGCGACGCGCTGGCGCTGGCCGCCCGAGAGCTGGCTCGGCTTGCGATCGAGCAGATGGCCGATCTGCAGCATTTCCGAGACCTGCTTGATCGCCTTTTCGCGCTCCTCCTTCGGCACGCCGCGGATTTCCATGCCGAAGGCGATGTTTCCGGCAACCGTCATGTTCGGGTAGAGCGCGTAGGACTGGAACACCATGGCGATGTCGCGCTTCGAGGGATGCAGATCGGCAACCGAACGACCGTTGATGGCGATCTCGCCCGATGTGATCGGCTCCAGACCGGCAATGGTGTTGAGAAGTGTGGACTTGCCGCAGCCCGAGGGGCCGACCAGCACCAGGAAGCCGCCTTCTTCGATCTCCAGGTTGATATCCTTCAGGATCTCGAGCGAGCCATAGGATTTGCGCAGGTTGCTGATTTTCAAGAAAGACATGAGCTTATCCTTTCACGGCGCCCGACATCAGCCCGCGAACGAAGTAGCGGCCGGACACGATGTAGACGATGAGCGTTGGCAGGGCGGCGAGGATCGCGCCCGCGAAGTGGACGTTGTATTCCTTGACGCCTGTCGAGGACGAAACGAGGTTGTTCAGCGCGACCGTCATCGGCGTCGAATAGGGGCCTGAGAAGGACGCGCCGAACAGGAAGTCGTTCCAGATGTTGGTGAACTGCCAGATGACCGAGACGACGATGATCGGACCGGAGGACGGCAACAGGATGCGCCAAAAGATCTGGAAGAAGCTGGCGCCGTCGATCTGCGCTGCGCGCACCAGCTCGGTCGGGAACGCTTCGTAGTAGTTGCGGAAATAGAGCGTCGTGAAGCCGATGCCGTAGATCACATGGACGAAGATCAGGCCCCAGATCGAACCGGCTATCCCAAGGATGCCGAGGATGCGTGCCATCGGGATCAGCACGATCTGGAACGGGATGAAGCACGAGAGCAGCAGCATGCCGAAGAAGATGTTGGCACCGGGAAAGCGCCACTTCGTCAGCACGTAGCCATTGAGTGCGCCGATGATCGTCGAGATTGCTACGGCCGGCACGACCATCAGGATCGAGTTGATGAAGAAGGGTTTCAGGCCGGTCGGCTGCACGCCGATCTGCGCCGTCGACCAGGCCTGAAGCCACGGCTCGACCGTAAAGGTCTGCGGCAGGTTGAGCATGCCGCCCTGGCGGATCTCGTCGAGCGGCTTCACCGAGTTCACCAGCATGACGTAGAGCGGCAACAGCGAATAGAGCGCAAAGAGGATCAGCGCGGTGTAGATCAACGCGCGGGTGAGGCGGTTGTGTGAAATGATGTTGTCTGGGCTCGGAGCGCTCATCAGCGTCGTGCTCCCCGGATTTCGGAATAGAGATAGGGAACGATGATCGAGAAGATCATCACCAGCATGATGATCGCCGAGGACGCGCCGATGCCCATCTGGTTGCGGGTGAAGGTGTAGGAATACATGAAGGTCGCCGGCAGTTCGGTCGCCTGGCCGGGGCCGCCGCCGGTGAGCGCGATGATCAGGTCGTAGGCCTTGATCGCCAGATGCGCGAGCACCACGAATGCGGAAAGAAACACCGGCCGCATCAGGGGAATGATGATCCGGCGATAGATCGTCGAGGTCTTGGCGCCGTCGATCTGCGCTGCCTTGATGATCTCGTTGTCGACGCCGCGAAGGCCCGCAAGGAACATCGCCATGATGAAGCCGGTCGACTGCCAGACCGCGGCAATGACGACGCAGTAGATCGCGTAGTTGCGGTCCTTGATCCAGTTGAACGAGAAGCTCTCCCAGCCCCAGAGGTGCATGGTGTTCTCAAGGCCGATGCCGGGATCGAGGAACCACTTCCAGGCCGTTCCGGTCACGATGAACGAGAGTGCCATCGGGTAGAGGTAGATCGGCCGCAGGAAACCTTCGGCCCGGATCTTCTGGTCGAGCAGGATTGCCAGCCCAAGGCCGAGCACGGAGCAGATGGTGATATAGAGCGCGGCGAAGATCGCCAGGTTGCTCACCGCCCGCCACCAGTGCGGCAGCGCCCACAGCTTCGAATAATTGCTTAACCCGACGAAATTGTAGGACGGCAGCATCTTGCTGTCCGTCATCGACAGAAAGCCGGTATAGGCAATAAAGCCATAGACAAAGATCAGGACGATGAGGAAGCTCGGGGCAAGCACCAGCTTCGGTATCAGGTCCTGCAGGCGACTGCGGCTATCCATGAACGTTCACCACTTCTGGCGCGGCCGTCGGGAAATCCCTGATATCGGCATCCGCGCGAGGTTCTGGGTATCAAAGCGCCCCTCCCCGCGTCCTGTTGGCCACGGCGGTTCGACGGCGCCTGCATGTCGGAATAGGGTGTCCGGGGCGCCTAGAGTGCGCCCCGGAGCGAGCCCGTTACTTCGCGGCCTCGACGGCCGAGACCAGTTCCTTGACGGCCTCTTCGGACGTCAGTTCGCCGTTGAACTCGCGCGTCACGACGTCGTAGATCGCGTTCTTGACGGCAGCCGGGTTGGCATGGCCATGGGCCATGGAGCCGAAGAGCTTGCCGTTGGTGTTGGCTTCTGCCAGGTCCTTGATGCCCTTCTTGCCGCAGGCGTCGAAGTCCGTGTCCGGAACGTCGGTGCGCGCCGGGACCGAGCCCTTGACCACGTTGAAGGCCGACTGGAAGGTCGGGCTTTCGATCGCCGAAGCCATGGCGAGCTGGGCCGGAACCTTGTCGTCGGCAACCTTGAACATCGCGAACTGGTCGGAGTTGAAGGTCACGGACCCTTGCGTACCCGGGAAGCGCATGCAGACGAAATCGGTGCCCGGCACCTTCTTGGCCTTCAGGAATTCGCCCTTGGCCCAGTCGCCCATGAACTGCAGGCCGGCCTTGTTCTCGATAACCATGGCGGAAGCGAGGTTCCAGTCACGGCCCGAGAAGTTGTCGTCGACATAGGAGCGCAGCTTCGTCATGCGGTCGAAGGCTTCCTTCATCTTGTCGCCGCCGAGCGCTGACGGGTCGAGATCGATGAAAGCCTGCTTGTAGAAGTCGGTGCCGAGCGAAAGCACGACGGCGTCGAAGATCGTCGCATCCTGCCAGGGCTGGCCGCCATGGGCGATCGGGGTGATCCCCTGGGCCTTGAAGTTGTCGAGCAGGGCAACCAGTTCGTCCCAGTTGGTCGGCTCCTTGCCGCCAGCCTTGTCGAGGGCGGCCTTGTTGATCCAGACCCAGTTGGTCGAATGCACGTTGACCGGCGCTGCGATCCAGTGGCCGTCATACTTCGAGAATTGCTGCAGGGCGGTCGGGATCACCTTGTCCCAGCCTTCCTTGGAAGCGGTCTCGTCGAGGTTGCCGAGTGCGCCTTCCTTGGCCCAGTCGAGAATGTCGAAGCCGAGCATCTGCACGGCGGTCGGAGCGTTGCCCGCGGTGACGCGAGCGCGCAGAACCGTCATCGCTTCCGTACCGCCACCGCCGGCAACCGGCATGTCGGTCCAGGTGATGCCCTTGCTTTCCAAGTCCTTCTTCAGAACGTCGAGTGCGGCGGCTTCGCCACCGGATGTCCACCAGTGCAGAACTTCCACATTTTCGGCTGCGCGCGCGGCGGTGGCCGCCATCATCAGCGCCACAACGGCCGTCGTCGTCATCAACTTGCGCATCGTTTTCCTCCCGTTTGCAAGTTAACGAGGCGGAACCTCCTCCACCCCGGAATTCGCGCCGCTTCAGCCAGCGGCTGGCCATTTAAAACGTTATAAATTCAGCAAGTCAAGCATTCCGCCATTTTGTATTTTAGCACCTTCGGAACCGTTTGAATTTACTGAATTATATAGCTCACATTAGCTATTGCAGTGCAGCAAGCCATGCCGCGATGCGAGATTTAAAACGTTTTCATGATTCGATTGCCTAAGCCCTCGCACCACGATACAAACACCGCTCCCGCCCGCGTTCAGAAAGACTAGCATTGGCCGATCCCTCCAAGCCCGCCCACGCCGAAGACATTGGTTCTGCCGTCAAGCGCGGCAAGCCGACCCTTCGCACGATCGCGGAAATCACCGGCCTTGCGGTCACCACCGTTTCGCGTGCCCTTTCCGATGCGCCGCAGATCTCGCTCGATACCCGCAAGCGAGTGCGCGAGGTCGCAGACGAGATCGGCTATTCGCCCGACCGGGCCGCCCAGCGCCTGAAGACCGGCCGCACCAATGTCATCGGCGTGCTGCTCGACCCGCACGAGGAAATCCTCGGCTACGGCACCTCGATCATGAGCGGCATCGCCAAGGCACTTCAGGGCACGGCCTACCACCTGATCGTCATGCCGAACTTCCTGAACTCGACCAATGTCGAGGCGGTCAACTACATCACCCGCAACGCGATGGCCGATGGCCTGATCTTCTCGCGCACGGAACCGCTCGATCCCCGAGTCCGATTGCTGTCCGATCTCGGCTTTCCCTTCGTCACCCATGGGCGCACGGAGCTTTCCACCCCGCATCCCTATGTCGACTACGACAACTTCACCTTTTCCTACCAGGCGACGAAGCGCCTGATCGCCAAGGGCAGGCGCAAGCCGGCCCTGATCAGTGGCCCCGCCGATTTCACCTTTGCCGGCCATCTTCAGCACGGCTTCATGACCGCCGTGCGCGAGGCGGGCTGCGCCTACGAAATCCTCTCGGGCATCGATCTCGACAGCCCGGCAGGCGCCATCCGCGACCGCGTGCGCCAGCGCTACGCCGAGCCCGATCCACCGGACAGTTTCATGTGCGGCGGCGAAGTCTGCGCGCTCGCAACCATCACCGGCATGAGCGATTGCGGGCTGACGCTCGGACGCGAATACGACATCGTCGCCAAGCAGACCTCGCATCTCCTGAGCGCCATCCAGCCGCAGGTCGAGACGATCTACGAGGACCTGACGGCGACCGGCGAGGACATGGGCCGGGTGCTCCTGCAGAAGATCGGCGGCGAAAGCGACGTCAGCAAGCTGCAGCTGCTGCTCTGTCCGCAGATCCCATCGAGCTTCGGCGCGGCCGGCTGAGCGGGCGAACACGGCACGCAAGGCGGTGTCACGTGACGCTGCCTCCTGCCCCAATGTTCTCCCCATCGTCCGCATGTCCTCTCCTCCCCTGTTTCAGCCTTAGCGCGGCATCCACCAGCCGGTACGCGGCCCCATATGCATGTTGAGCGTCTTGGTCTCGGTGTAATCCTCGACCGAATGCCGGCCGAGTTCGCGGCCGAGGCCGGACTGGCGGTAGCCGCCGAAGGGCAGTTCCGACGCACCATCCATGAAGGTGTTCATCCAGATGGTGCCGGCGCGCACGCGGCGGCCGATCGTCAGGCAGGTGTCGAAGTCGCGGCTCCACACCCCGGCCGAAAGACCATAGTCGATCGCATTAGCGATGCCGATCGCCTCTTCCGTCGTCTCGAAGGTCAGCACCGAGAGAATCGGGCCGAACACTTCTTCGCGCGCCACCGCCATGTCCGGGCGCACGGAAGAAAGGATCGTCGGCGCCATGAACTGGCCCATGCCGAGATCGAGCGCGGTGCCGCCATGGGCAACCGCAGCGCCATCCTTGGAAGCAGCAGAAACATAGCTGGCGATCTTTTCCAGATGCTGCGGCGTGATGATTGCGCCGACCTGGGTTTCCGGATTGAGCGGATCGCCGACCTTCACCTTGGCCGAGAGCTCGGCGATGCGGCGCGTCACCTCGTCGGCGATGTCACGGTGCAGGATCAATCGCGAGCCGGCATTGCAGCATTCGCCGGCATTGAAATAGGCGCCGAAGACGGCGGCATCGATGAATTCGTCGAGATTGGCGTCGGGGAAAACGATCTGCGGGTTCTTGCCGCCGAGTTCCAGCGAGACCTTCTTCAGCGTCTGGGCAGCATTGGCCATGGTCAGGCGGCCGACGCCGGTCGAGCCGGTGAAGGACACCATGTCGACATCCGGATGCGTCGTCATTGGCGCGCCGACCTCCGGCCCCGTGCCGGTGATGATGTTGACCACGCCGGCGGGAACGCCGGCGGCTTCGAGGATTTCACCGAGCAGCAGCGTCGAGGCCGAGGTCAGCTCGGACGGCTTGACGACAGTGGTGCAGCCAGCGGCCAGCGCAAAGGGCAGCTTCTGGCTGACGATCAGGAACGGGAAATTCCAGGGCGTGATGATCGAGACGACACCGATCGCCTCGCGCAGCACGACGCCAAGTGTACCGTCACCGAGCGTGTTGTAGCTTTCGCCATGCAGATCGCGGGCGAGAGCCGCGGCGTAGCGCCAGATATCGGCGGCACCGCCGAGTTCGCCCTTGGCTTGGCTGATCGGCTTGCCGGATTCGATCGCATCGAGATAGGCAAGCTCATCGGCGCGCTCGGCAATGATATCGGCTGCGCGCAAAAGCACCAGCGAACGCTGCGAAGCGGTCATGCGCGGCCAGGTGCCCTCGTCGAAGGCACGGCGTGCGGCAGCAATCGCTTTTTCGGCGTCGGCCTTGGTGCCCGCCTGATAGCGGCTGACGACGACGCCGTGGCCCGGCGCCACGCGCTCGATCGTACGGCCCTCGGCGCTGTCCACCCATTTGCCGTCGATCAGCATCTGGAAGGCGCGAACCTTTTGGCCGTCGATCGGCTTGGGTTTCACGAGCACGGTCATTACCATTCTCCCTTGAATTGGGCTTCACGCTTTTCGGAGAAGGCAACGACACCTTCCTTGAGGTCGCCGGTCTTGGCGACAAGGATCGAGCCGAGCGCTTCGACTGCGGATCCGTTGTCTTCGCCATTCGCCGAAGCGAGCATCAGTTTCGAAATCTCGAGCGCCGCAGGCCCGCGCTTGGCGACACGCGCCGCATAATCGCGGGCAGCTGAAAGCACCGTGCCGGTCTCGACGACGGCATCGACCAGACCTTCGCGCAGAGCAGCCTCGGCGGTGAACATCTCGCCGCCCAGCACCATGCGCCTGACGATCTGGGCGCCAAAGCGAGAGACGAGGCGCTGCGTGCCCGACCAGCCGGGCACCATGCCGAGGCTCGTCTCCGGCAGCCCGATCTTGATCTGCGCTTCGGCCAGCCGGATATCGGCGGCCGCCGCCAGTTCCAGCCCACCGCCAAGCGCATGGCCGTTAAGAGCGGCGATGACGGGCATGCGCAGCGTCGCCAGCCGCTCGAACACGCGGTGGCCGAACCGTACCCAGTCATGCCCGAAGGCAGGCGCATCCATACCGCCCCAGGCTTTGATGTCACCGCCGGCCGAAAATGCCTTGCCCTCGCCGGTGAGGATGACGACACGCACATTGCGGTCGGCTTCAATCTCGTCGCAAGCCGATGCCAACGCCTTCAGCATGTCGATATCGAAGGCATTGAGCTTGTCCGGACGGGCAACCGTCATGGTCGCGATCGGTCCATCAACCTCGATGCGGATACGGCCTTCAGCCACGGTCGCCTCCCTGAAGCCGGCGCGCCGGCTTCTTCGGCAGTTCAAGACCAAGCAATGCATCCTGGAACAGACCCGCATCCATGGTCTTCAGTCTGTCGGAAACGATCAGTGGGAATTCCGACTGGTCGAGAATATGCGCCTGCAGGTCGACTCCCGGCGCGATCTCGGTCAGCATCACGCCCTCGGGCGTCAGCTTCATCACGCAGCGCTCGGTGATATAGGTGATGTCCTGGCCCTGCTCGATGCCGCGACGGCCTGAGAAGGTGACGTGTTCGACCTCGTTGACCAGCTTCTTTAGCTTGCCTTCCTTTTCGATCACCAGTTTGCCGTCGGCGACCGCGAGCTTGGCGCCGGCATTGAACATGCCGGAGAAGACGATCTTCTTCGCCCGTGCCGTTATGTCGACGAAACCGCCGGCGCCGGCCGTCACATGCGGGCGGAAAGAGAGTTTCGACACGTTGACCGAGCCGTTGCGATCGATCTCAAGGAAGGAGAGCAGCGAGGCATCGAAGCCGGCGCCCTGGAAATAAGTGAACTGATAGGGCGAGGGCATGAAGGCATCGGCATTGGAGGCGCAGCCGAAGGCGAAGTCGAGCAGCGGCACACCGCCGACAGCGCCCTGCTCGATCACCCAGGTGACCGCACCGTGCAGCCCCTCTTCGAGCAGGATGCGCGGCACATTGGCCGAAATGCCGAAGCCGAGATTGACGGCGCTGCCGGCTTCAAGCTCCTGCGCCACGCGGCGGGCAATGACCTTCTGGATATTGAATTCCGGCACCCGGAAACTGTCGAGCGGCCGGAAGATCTCGCCGGAAATCGCCGGATCGTAGAGCGTCTGGGTCGTCTGTTTCTGGTCGGGATCGACGATGACATAATCCACCAGCACGCCCGGCACGCGCACGTCGTGGGGTTTCAGTGAGCCTTCCTTGGTGATGCGCTTGACCTGGGCAATGACGATGCCGCCATTGTTGCGGGCAGCGAGCGCCTGGTCGAGACCACCGAGATAGGCGCCCTCGTGCTCATAGGTGAGATTGCCGCGCTCGTCCGCCGTCGTCGCGCGGATGATCGCCACTTGCGGCGCGATCGCCTTGAAATAGAGCCAGTCCTCGCCTTCGAACGAGACCTTCTTAACCATGGGCTCAGCCGCGGCCGAAGCATTCATGGCGCAGCCTTCGCGCGACGGATCGACGAAGGTGTCGAGGCCGACCTTGGTCATCACGCCCGGGCGCTTGGCCGCGGCCTCGCGGTGCATGTCGAACAGGATGCCGGAGGGCACGTTGTAGGCCGCCACCTCGTCAGCGCCGATCATCTGCCAGATCAACGGCGGTTCCGCACTCGACGGACCCGAGGGATAGGAGCCGCCGATGATCTTCTTCAGCAGACCCTTCTTGGCGATATAGTCGACGCCCTTGATGCCGCTCATGTCGCCGGCGGCAATCGGATGCAGCGTCGTCAGGTCGCGTGGGTGGCCGGTCGTCTCGAACCGCTCGCCGATCGCCTTGAGCATCAGATCCGGGCAGCCGAGGCCGCTGGACGAGGAGACCGAAACCACCGCGCCATCCGGGATCAGGGCAGCCGCTTCGGCCGGCGAGATGTGCTTTTTCATCGACATGAGTTCAAAGTCCCGTTTCGATCGCCACGGCCCGGCCGGTGGCCGCCGCCTTGACGACGGCAAGGCCCGTTGCCAGCGACCAGACGCCATCCTCGCCCGTCGCAGATGGACGGCCGTTGCCCCGGGCAGCGGCATGGAAAGCGGAAAGCGCTGTTTCGTAGAGATTGCGGTGGTCGAGCGTCAGCTCGCTCTCGCCATCGGCGTTGCGCAGCGTCACCGTGCCTGTCGGCTTCTGCGTCATCACGTTGCGGCCGATCAGCGATCCTTCGGTGCCATGCACCTCAAGACCGGTCTCTGCGTATTTGGTGGTGAAGGCATCGTGGAACTGTGCGATGACGCCGGAGCGGAAGTGGATGACACCCATGACGCCATCCTCCAGGCCTTCCTTGCCCATGCCGGCACTGTGACTGATGGCAACGGCCTCGATCGGATCGTCGTTGAGGATGAAGCGCAGCGTATCGGCGTCATGCACGGTGATGTCGAGAATGACGCCGCCGCCGGCGTCCGGCCTCTCCAGTCGCCAGCCCTGGAGATGCGGCGGCAGATAGACGGCGTGGAAGACGCGGGCTGCAATCGGCCGGCCGATCCTGCCCTCGGCGATCGCATCGCGCATTGCGCGGTGGCTGGCGGCATTGCGCAGGTGGTGGTTGGTAGCAAGAACGACACCCGCTTCCTGCGCTGCGCTCACCATGTCGCGCGCATCCTCCAGCGTCATCGCCAGCGGCTTCTCGCAGAGCACGTGCTTGCCGGCAGCGATCGCCGCCAGCGTCTGCTCGCGATGCAGTTCATTGGTGGTGGAGACATAGACGGCATCGACATCGGGATCGCCGACGAGTTCGGCAACAGTGGTCACCGACTTGGCGATGCCGTTCTCCTCGGCGTAAGCCGCGCCGCGCTCCGCGCTCGTGCTCATGACGGAGACGACCTCGCCTCCGGCGGCGCGGATTGCGCCGATCACCCATTCGCGCGCAATCGTGCTTGCGCCGATCAGACCCCACCGTGTCATGCCAGTGCCTCCCTTTTTCTCTCGATTGCAGCGCCGCAGCTCTGGCGAACGACGAGACGAACCGAACCGACGATGGCTTCCGGCTCCGCCTTACCGGCCTTGATCTGCTTCAACAGCAGTTCGGCCGCCCGTTGGCCCATGCCTTGCGGATCGACGGACACCGTCGTCAGCGCCGGAACTGCTGTCTTCGCCTCGATCACGTCGTCGAAACCGATAACGGCAAAATCGGCACCCGGCTCAAGCCGCCGGGCCCTCAGGCCATCGCAGACGCCGAAAGCGACCGCATCATTGAAGCAGAGTGCGGCCGTCGGCCGGTCGGCGAGCATCATCGCCTGCTCCACCGCCGTCACCCCGCCGGCACGCGACGGCGCCGAACCGATGATCAGCGATTCCGAAACCGGCATGCCGGCCTCGACGAGCGCATCGCGGTAGCCGCGCATGCGCGCCTCGAAGACGGCGGTGTCGGAAAAGCCGCCGAGGAAGGCGATGCGCTGGTGACCACGTTCGATCAGATGACGCACCGCGGCCACGGCACCAGCGTGGTTGTCGGAGATCAGCGAAGAGACATTTGCACCGGCAATGTCGCGGACGACGAGCACGACGGGAATGCCGCTCTCGACCAAAGGCGCAAGATCGGCCGCTTCGGTGCCACGCGCCGGCGAGATGATCAGGCCGGAAACGCCATGCTCGCGCATCGACGCGACCACTTCGCGCTGGCGCTCGATCTTTTCGCCGGTATTGGCAAGAAACTGCACGAAGCCTGCCGATTGCACGACCGCATCGACGCCGACGGCGAGTTCCGCAAAGAAGCTGTTGGTGAGATCGTTGACGACGATGCCGATGATCTTGGACTTCGATTGCCGAAGATTGGCAGCACCGCGATTATAGACATAGCCGAGATCGCGGATGGCGGCATTCACTTTGGCGCGCGTCGCCTCATTGACGAGCGAGCTGCCCTGAAGAACGAGCGACACGGTCGACTTCGACACGCCGGCAGCGTGCGCAATATCGATGACCGTTACCCTCTCCTTAACCACAGCATCCTCCCGAATTCTTCTGCCTGCTTTCTTCTTTCATAATTGGAACGTTCCAATTTCGTCAAGAGTTGGTTGATCACTTTTTTCCCGTCCAGCCGCGCTCGGTCTAGACAAAAGGCACCTTGAGAAGCGTCGCGATCTGCGGTTTGACGGATTATTTAATTGAATTTCAATGATATTATTGGAGATCCGCAATCGCCTGGAGGAGGATCGCCTCGCCTGAAAAACATTGCCGCTTGCCATTTGGAACGATCCAAAGTATTCCAGGACAAACGTCCGCGGAGGAGACCAACCCCAATGACAAGCCTGACGCTGCCGCGCCAAGACGGCTCGCTTGAACAGTATCGCCTGACCGGAACGCCGATCGAACGGCCCAACACGCCGCCGACCTTCAACCGCATCGCCTATGCGGCCGCCCATGTGGTCTCGGATCCGCTCAAGGATCTCGATCCCTGGGGCAACCCGGCGATCGACTGGGACGTGACGATGGCGTTTCGCCATCACCTCTGGAGCCTGGGTTTCAAAATCGCCGAGGCGATGGACACCGCCCAACGCGGCATGGGCCTTGCCTGGCCGGGCGCGCAGGAGCTGATCCGCCGATCGCTCAGCGATGCGCGGCAGGTAGCGGGCGCCGATCTTGCCTGTGGCGCCGGCACCGACCATCTTGCGCCCACCGATGCACGCTCGCTTGACGATGTGATTGCCGCCTATGAGGAACAGGTCGGCTTCGTCGAAGGCGAGGGGGGCAGGGCGATCATGATGGCAAGCCGGGCGCTCGCCCGCGTCGCGCGATCGGCCGACGACTATCGCCTCGTCTATGGCCGCATCCTCGGCCAGACCAGGCACAAGGTGGTGTTGCATTGGCTCGGCGACATGTTCGATCCGCAACTTCGGGGCTATTGGGGTTCGGAGAATTTCGACCAGGCGCTCGATACGGTGCTCTCGATCATCGAAGCCAACCGCGACAAGGTCGAAGGCATCAAGATTTCGCTGCTCGACAACGCCAAGGAAGTGGCACTGCGCAATCGCCTGCCCGAAGGCGTGCTCTGCTTTACCGGCGACGACTTCAACTATGCCGAGCTGATCGAGGGCGACGGCACGAAGTACAGCCACGCGCTGCTCGGCATCTTCGATGCGGTGGCGCCCTCCGCCTCCAAGGCACTCGCGGCGCTGGCGAAGGACGATCTCGCCACCTTCCGCGGCGTGATCGAGCCGACCGTGCCCCTGTCCCGCAAGATCTTCGAGGCGCCGACACAGTATTACAAGGCCGGCGTCGTTCTCCTCGCCTGGCTGAACGGCCACCAGCGCCACTTCACCATGCCCGCCGGCATGCAGTCCGCCCGCGGGGTGCTGCACTACGCCGATATCTTCCGCCTCGCCGACCGCGCCAATGTGCTCGACCGGCCGGAACTGGCGCTCCAGAGAATGAAAAGCCTGCTATCGACCCTCGGCGTGGACCAAAGCGCCTGAGAAAGAGCGGCGCTTGAGAAATGACAGACGGCGCCTTCCCGGCGCCGTCTGTTTTCGATCGGGAGCCGGGCAGGGGCCGGCCGGATGATCAGAATGTTGCCGTTAGGCTCATCCAGAAGCGGCGGCCTTCCATGACCGTGTTGAAATCGGTCTGCTCGACTTCCTTGTCGAAGAGATTGTAGACCGCGGCGTTCAGCGTCAGGCCCTCGCCGACATCATATTTCGTGCCGATATCGACCGTCGTATAGGCGTCGTACTTGCGGCCCTGCTGGCCGTTGATCGTCACCGGCTTGCCGTTGGTGCCGATGCGCGGGCCGGCGGCGATCTCTTCGCCGTGATAGCTGACGGAAGCCCAGGCTTCTAGCCCTTCGACCGGCGTGTACCAATCAGCCCTGAGATTGGCCATGTGTTCCGGCGTGCGCGCCAGCGGGAAGCCGGCAAAGGTGCCGGTCTTCTGTTCGGACTGCGTGTAGGTGTAGCTCGCGCGAAGTGTCAGATCCGGCGTCGCATTCCAGGTCGCGGTGAGCTCGACGCCCTGAATGATCGCGTCGTCGATATTGTAGTTGTACCAGAGGCGGTAGTTCGGGTCCTCGCTCCAGCGCACCGGATTGCCGGCCGAATCCAGCACCATCGAGTTGGAGATCTTGTCCCGGAAATCCGTATAGAAATAGGTACCACCGAGAATGACGTCGCCATTGTCCCAAACCGCGCCGATTTCATAGCTCGTGCTCGATTCGGCCTTCAGGTTCGGGTCGGCGATGATCACGCCGCAGGTGCCGGTCGGACCATAAGAGCAACCGCCACCGCCGGTCGTATAGGCATAACCCGGCGCGATGCTGCGGATATCGGGCGCACGGAAGCCGGTGGAAATGCCGCCCTTTACCGTCAGCATGTCGGTCGCGTTCCAGACGCCGTAGATGCGCGGGCTCAAGTGGTAGCCATATTCCTCATGATGATCGAGACGCAGGCCCGTGGTCAGCGCGAAGTCATCGACCATGCGCCATTCGTCTTCGGCAAACAGCGCCCATTGCGTCGCCGAGAAGGTCTCGTTCAAGCCCGTGCGTCGACCCGGGTTCTGGTCGGAAAGCCGCGCCTCGAAATATTGCCCGCCAGTCACCAGCGTGTGGCTGCCGCCGAGATCGAAGGGGGTGGTGAACTTGCCGTCGATGACGGTGTTGCGCACCTCGGGCGCGCGCGGCTGCTTGACGAAGCGACCGTCTGCCTGGCTGTAGTTGTAGGTCCGGCGCTCCGCCCATTCCTGCAGGATGGAGAAGTCAGACGTCGTCGGTCCCCAGCGGCCCGTATGGGAGAACGACCAGTGATCGCGGTCGTTGTCGTTGTAGGTGCTGACCGCGCGCGGTCCGGGCTCGATCGTCTTGCCGACATTGGCATCGCGGCGAAGCCGTGCGGTCCCGCCTTCGAGGAAGAAGTCATGATCCTCGTTCGGCGTATAGGAAAGCCGCGCCGTCAGATCGTGTTCCTTCGAACCGGTGATGCCGGAAAGGAACCTGTCCTCACTGCGCTTCAGGCCGCGGCCCCAGATCTGTACGCCGAGCGTGTCTTTCAGGATCGGCCCGCTGGTGTAGAACGACATTTGGCCCGAATTGCCGAACTGCTTGTGCTGCTGCATCGTGCCGTCGGTGGTGAACGAGCCGGTCCAGCTGTCGGCGACCTTGCGGGTGATGATGTTGATGACCCCACCCATGGCATCGGAACCGTAGAGCGACGACATCGGCCCACGGACGATCTCGATACGCTCGATGGCGGCGGCCGGCGGAATGAAGCTCTGCTCGAAACCGGAGTTGCCATTGGTGCGCGCGTCACGCGTGCTCTGGCGCTTTCCGTCGACAAGAATCAGCGTGTAGGAGCCGGGCAGGCCGCGGATGAAGATGTCGCGCTCGTTGGCGACACCTGTCACCGCAACCCCTTGCGCGTCGCGAAGCGCATCGGTGAGATCGCGGAACGACCGCTTTTGCAGGTCTTCGCCCGAGATCACCGTGATGCTCGCCGGCGCATCCTTGACGTTTTGCTCGAACCCGGTCGCCGTCACCACAATCTGCTCGAGTTCGGTCGCCTTCTCCTTCTCCTTTTCCTTGGCCTTCTGTGCCAAGGCTTCCGTCGGCACCGTCAGCGCCGTGCCGGCGAGGCAGGCGCAGACGAAACGACGTGACCATCCGGCCGAGCCGCACCGGTTCCAGCGGTCCCCTTGCCGCTGCCCCTCGGTTTCGGTCTCAGGCCCCATCCGCTTCATCATCTTCGCCCCGCATATATCTTGAGTAATGAACTCCACTTAGTTATTGGCGAGGGAGACGGTCAACGACGCTGTTTTGGAACCGTTCCAAATACGAAACGACGCAAAACAGCGCCCGCGAATATGCCGGATGAGACAGAAAGGCGGGACGGAACCATGGCGAAAGCAACGGCGAGCGTGACAGGAGGCGCGTCGGCGTCCAACGAACGTCAGACGGATCTGAGCAAGCTGCGCCTGCTCCTGGCGCTGGACGCACTGCTACGCGAAAACAGCGTCAGCCGTGCCGCTTCAAGCGTCGGTCTGCAGCCCTCGGCAATGAGCCGCTTGCTCGGTCAATTGCGTGAGGACTATGCCGATCCGCTGTTCCTGCGCACAGGTCATGGCCTGCGCCCGACCCCGCTTGCCGAGTCTCTGCGGCTACGCGTGCGCGCTCTTGCCGCAGAGACCGAAGCCCTGCTTGACGCACGCGCCGCTGGCTCCGCGTCCGCACCCACACAGACAGGTCACGCCGGCTGGGAAGGGCAGGCACTGACCGACGCACCACCGCTGGCGGTCCGGCCAAGCCGCCTGCTTGAGGGGGAGCCGGCACCGGAACAGTTCGCCGCAAAGCTGGCCGAAATCGGCGACGATGCCGCCCCTGAACGACGATTGGCTCGCTGCATCGCGACTGTCGGCACCGGCGCCGGCCGCAGCCGCCCCTTGAGCGAAGAGGAGGCCGAGGACGCGCTGGCGATCATCCTTGCCGGCGAAGCGGACCCGGTGCAGATCGGTGCGCTGATGACGGTGCTGCATTATCGCGGACCGACGGCGGTGGAGGTGGCCGGTTTCGTGCGCGCCATGCGCCGCCATATCGGCGCAATTGAACCGGGAAACGGCATCGCCGACCTCGATTGGCCCTGCTACCTCTCGCCCAAATTGAAGACTGCGCCCTGGTTCCTGCATGCGGCACGGCTTGTCGTCGATGCCGGGCATCGCGTCGTGCTGCATGGAAGCTACGGTGAAGAGGGTACGGATCGGTACAAGCTGGAGGTGGCCGCTTCCGCAGCCGGCATCCCGATCTGCACGTCGATCACGGCCGCCAAGACAGCGCTTCGGTCGGCAGGCATCGCCTATCTGCCGCTCTCGGCCTTTGCGCCGCAGGTCTATCGCTTGCTGGGGCTCTATCGGCTGATGGAGATGCGCATGCCGCTAAACGCCGCCATACACCTCATCAATCCGATGGGCGGACGGACAAGCCTTCTCGGCGTCGCCAATCCCTCGAGCCGCACGCTCAGCCGCGACATCGCCATGCTGCTCGGCACGAGAGAGTTGACGATCCTCGGCAACACCCGCGACCACGCTGAGTTCACGCCCTACCGCCAGACGCCCCTTTTCCGCCTTGTCGGCGGCGAAGCCTCCGAAGTCATCATTCCCGCGAAAATCGCGCCGCCGGCCGAACCGCGCACCGGCTTGAGCAGCCGCGAATACTGGCAGGCGGTTTGGACTGGTGCTGCCCGCGACGAGCGCGCGGAAACCACCATCATTACGACGGCGGCTGCCGCCCTTGTCAGTCTGCGCAATCACGACGACTTCGAGGCTGCTTGCGAGACAGTGCGGGGACTTTGGAACAACCGATCACGCCGGATGGCGTGATCGGAAATCGGCGTGGCTCAGGCAGCCAGGCCCTTTTTCGCGAGCATCGCATCCGGGCTCGGCAGTTTGCCGCGAAAGGCCTTGTAGGCATCCTCCGGATCGATCGAGCCTCCGACCGAATAGATGTTGTCCTTGAGGCGGGCGGCCATGGCCGGATCGAAGGCGTTGCCGGTTTCCTCGAAGGCGGCGAAGGCATCGGCGTCGAGCACTTCCGACCACATGTAGGAATAGTAGCCGGCCGAGTAGCCGTCGCCCGAGAAGACGTGCAGGAAGTGCGGGCTGCGATGGCGCATGACGATGGATTTCGGCATGCCGATCTCATCGAGCTTCTTGGCTTCGAGCGCCATCGGTTCCGCCGTCACCGCGGCCGTATGATAGGCCATATCGACCAGTGCGGACGACGTGAACTCGACCGTGGCGAAGCCCGAGTTGAAGGTTCGCGCCGCCAGCACCTTGTCGAGCAGCGCCTGCGGCATCGGCTCGCCCGTCTGGTAGTGCACCGCATAACGCTTCAGGATCTCCGGCACCGTCAGCCAATGTTCGTAAAGCTGCGACGGCAGCTCGACGAAGTCACGCGACACACCCGTGCCGGACACCGAAGGGTAGGTGACGTTGGATAGCATGCCATGCAATGCGTGCCCGAACTCGTGGAAGAGCGTTCGGGCATCATCGAGCGACAGCAGCGCCGGCTTGCCCTCGGCGGGCTTGGCGAAATTGCAGACGTTGTAGATGATCGGCAGCTCGCCTTCGGCGCCGTTCTTCAGCTTGAGCTTGTGCTGCGACTGGAACGAACTCATCCACGCACCGGAGCGCTTCGAAGACCGGGCGAAGTAGTCGCCAAGGAACAATGCCACCAGCTTGCCGGATGCATCCTTGATCTCGAAGACGCGCACGTCGGGATGGTAGGCGGCAATGCCCTTCTTCTCCGTCGCGGTAATGCCGAACAGACGCTTGGCGACATCGAAGCAGGCCTCGATGATCTTTTCGAGCTGCAGGTAAGGCTTGAGTTCGCCTTCGGAGAAATTGAACTTTTCGGCGCGGAGCTTCTCGGCGTAATGGCGCCAGTCCCAAGGCATGACGTCGTGATTGCGGCCCTCGTCGGCAACAAGCCGGGCAAGCTCGGCCTCTTCCTCGCGGGCGCGGGCAACCGCCTTTTCCCAGACTTGCATCAGCAGGCCGTTCACGGCAGTGGGCGTCTTCGCCATGGTATCGTCGAGCTTCAGCGACGCGAAGTTATCATAGCCGAGCAGCTTCGCCTTTTCGGCCCGCAGCGCCAGCATCTCGGTGATCAGCCCGCGATTGTCGGTGTCGCCGCCATTTTCACCGCGCGCGATCCAGGCGCGGAAGGCCTGCTCGCGAAGCTCGCGATTGTCGGAGAAGGTCAGGAACGGTTCGATGATCGAGCGCGACAGGGTGACGGCGTACTTGCCCTTCTGGCCGCGGTCTTCGGCAACCGCCGCCATGGCGTCGCGCAGGAAGTCCGGCAGGCCGGCGAGCTGTTCCTCGCTCTCCAAGAACAGAACCCAGCTCTTCTCATCGGCGAGCACGTTCTGCCCGAACCTGGCGCCGAGGCCGGCGAGTTTCTCGTTGATCGCTGCCAGCCGCTCCTGCTCGGGCTTTGCGAGCTTGGCGCCGGATTTGACGAAACCCTTCCAGTGGCGCTCGAGTACGCGCGTCGCTTCAAGATCGAGGCCAAGCCCTGCGCGCCCTTCCCACAGCGTGTCGATGCGCTTGAAGAGCGCCGCATTCATGCCAATTTTCGAATAGTGCCGGGACATCTTCGGCGCGATATCGCGCTCCAGCGCCTGGATCGTCTCGTTGGTGTCGGCGCCGGCCTTGTTCCAGAAGATCGAGGATACGCGCGACAGTCCGTCACCGGCGATCTCCAGCGCAATGATCGTGTTTTCGAAGGTCGGCGCCGCCGGGTTTTCGGCAATCGCGTCGATCTCCGCCTCATGTTCCCTGAAAGCCGCGTCGAACGCCGGAGCAAAATCCTCGTCCTTCACCAGGTCGAAACGCGGCAGGCCTTCGTGGCCGGTCCATGCGGTGAGCGCGGGATTGAGCGGGGTGCTGGTGGTCATCAGAAATCCTTTCGCATGCGGTCCGACGCGGGGCCGGGGAGGGGCGTCGCTGATCTATGACATCAGGACGCGGAGGCAATGGAGGTGGTCGTGAGGGGGCTTGCCGTCAAGGCCTGCGCAAACCGAGAAGCCCGGGGGCAGCGTGCCAGACCGCCTGAACGGCAAAGCCGATGAACAGGAGACCGGAGAGCCGGACGATCGCGAGTTCGTGGCGTCGGTAGAAACGCCGCACGACGGAGGTGCCGATGATGACGATCAGGATCAGATCGGCCACGAGAAATCCGATCAGCGAGACGCCGAGCAGCGCCGGCAGCGCATCGAACTCGAGCGCGTTGGCCGAGCTGGCCAGCAGCGCCGTGAAGGTTGCGAGCGCTACCGGATAGCCCTTGGGATTGGTGAGTCCAAAAATCAGTCCGCGTCTCAAAGGACGCTCGACTGTCACGAGCGCGCGGTTCTCCCCGGCGGGGCGTGCGCGCAATGCCGTCCAGCCGATCCAGCCGAGATAGGCGCCGCAGAAGAGACCGAGGATATCGAAAATCGTCGTGCCGACGGAGCGCGCGCCGACGATTGCGACCAGCGCCAGGGTCGACCAGAGAACGTCACCGGCAAGGTGTCCGCCCATGAACAAGGCGCCTGCCTTGCGCCCCTGGCCGGCGCCGATGCCGAGCAGCGCCAGAAACGCCGGTCCGGGAATAAGGACATAGGAGAGGGCGGCGAGAAAGGCTCCAATCAGCAGCGTCTCGGACATGGCGGGTTCCCAGTTGCGTTACCCGCATTCGATCCGGAGGCACCGTTTCAGTCAAGAGGAAAGCTAAGCCAACTATAGGACGACGCGGGTGAGCGCTTGCCGGAAGGCCGGCCAGTAAAGGTCAGGTTCTTGGTCGTGGCGCGGATATGGGCGGCGACGGCGTGAACGAAATTGCTCATGTTTTTCTCCTCGAGGGATCGACGGCCAGGCAGGTACACGGCTTCTAGACCATCATCGCAGTGCCCCGGCCGATCAGCTGTTCCGTAGGGAACGTTCCGCTCGCGGCCGCGCACAAATCTTTCGTTTCGCCGATTTCCCTCGATACGAAGTTGCGCTAGAACGCGGCCGAGTTTTCCCCCCGCGAGAAGGACTATCCATGACTGTGCGCAACCTCTTCCTTCTGCCCGGCGACGGCATCGGCCCGGAAGCCATGGCGGAAGTCCGCAAAATCATCGCCTACATGAATGCCGAGCTTGGTGCCGGCTTCGTGACGGACGAGGGGCTGGTTGGCGGTTCGGCCTATGACGCCCACGGTCAGGCGATCTCGGAAGAGGACATGGCGAAGGCGCTTGCCGCCGATGCGGTGCTGTTCGGCGCCGTCGGCGGTCCGAAGTGGGATGCGGTGCCCTACGAGGTGCGCCCGGAAGCCGGTCTGCTGCGCCTGCGCAAGGATCTCGAGCTCTTCGCCAACCTGCGCCCGGCGATCTGCTACCCGGCGCTTTCCGCCGCCTCGTCGCTGAAGCCGGAACTGGTCGAAGGCCTCGACATCCTGATCGTGCGCGAGCTGACCGGTGGCGTCTATTTCGGCGAGCCGAAGGAGATCGTCGATCTCGGCAACGGCCAGAAGCGTGGCATCGACACCCAGGTCTACGACACCTACGAGATCGAGCGCATCGCGGGCGTCGCCTTCGAGCTGGCCCGCACCCGCAACAACCGCGTCTGCTCGATGGAAAAGCGCAACGTCATGAAGTCGGGCGTGTTGTGGAACCAGGTGGTGACCGAGACGCACAAGGCGAAGTACTCCGACGTCCAGCTCGAGCACATGCTGGCGGACGCCGGCGGCATGCAGCTGGTGCGCCAGCCCAAGCAGTTCGACGTCATCGTCACCGACAATCTGTTCGGCGACATGCTGTCGGACGTGGCGGCGATGCTCACCGGTTCGCTCGGCATGCTGCCGTCCGCCTCGCTCGGCGCACCGGATGGTGTCAGCGGCAAGCGCAAGGCGCTCTATGAGCCGGTGCATGGCTCGGCACCCGACATTGCCGGCCAGGGCATTGCCAACCCGATCGCGATGATCGCCTCGTTCGCCATGTGCCTGCGCTATTCCTTCAACCTGGTGACGGAAGCCGACAATCTGGAGAAGGCGATCGCCACCGTGCTCGACCAGGGCATCCGCACCGGCGACATCATGGCCGAAGGGGCGAAGAAGGTCGGCACCACCGAGATGGGCGACGCCATCCTTGCCGAGTTCAAGGCGCTGTCGGCGTAAGCGACAACCGATCCTGAACGGCGTCACGCTGACGCCAACAGGCCTACGAAAACCAACACCTCCGGAGCGCATCCGGAGGTGTTTTGCGTTTCACGGCCTTGAATTTGCCAAAAGAACCGACACATCGGAAAAAGACGGACCGGGGCCGCCTGGCGCGGGAAGCGCCCTGCATCGTGCCCCGACAGGAACAGACAATTGCCGCGCGATCTGGGTGGCAGGATGGGAGAACCATGAACCGACCACTTGCGGCCACCGGATGGATCGTGCTGACAACAGCCATCCTCGTGTTCGCGCTCATCCCGCTCGATCCGTTCCTGTCACAGCGCGCGCAAGGCCTGCCGGACAACATCGTCACCTTCAATGAAAGGATCACCGATTTCGGTACCTTTGGCTGGATGATCTATCTTTCCGGTATCCTGCTTGCGGGGGCCTTCGTGCTGCGCCGGGCGGCAAGCCAGGGGCCGCTTCAAAACAAGGCGCGCACTGCCCGCGACCTCGCCGCCTATTTCCTTTTGACGATCGGCACCGCCAGCGCGTTGGTGCATACGCTGAAGCTCCTGATCGGCCGGGCACGACCGGAACTCTTTGCCGAGCTCGGCGCCTACAGCCTGACGCCGTTCGCCGCCAGTGATCTCTATGAGAGCTTTCCGTCCGGGCACTCGACTGCGGCCGGTGCGTTTTTCGGCGTCTTCGCCATGCTGCTGCCGAGACTGAGGCCACTCTTTCTGGTCCTGGCGCTGACGATCGGTGTTTCCCGCGTCATCGTTGGCGCACACTATCCGAGCGACGTCGCCGCCGGGCTGCTGCTCGGCCTTTGGACATCGGTGATGATGGCGTTTGTCTTTGCCAAATACGGTCGCCTGTTTCGCCTCGGCCCGGGCGGTTGGCCGCTTGCCGGACGCAGCGAGCCGACCCAATAAAAAAGCCGGCGCGGAAGACCGCGCCGGAGTCAGGAGAGCCATGATAGCTCGGGGAAGATTTGAGGTGCCCCCGGGATTTGTTCTCTCCGGGAGCGCCGGGCTTAATCCATCGCGTGGATGTCGCGATCCTTCGTTTCCGGCAGGAACAGGAGGCCGATGACCAGCGTGATCCCTGCAAAGACGATCGGGTACCAGAGGCCGTAGTAGATATCGCCCTGGGCAGCACTCATCGCGAAGGCCGTTGCCGGAAGCAGCCCGCCGAACCAGCCGTTGCCGATGTGGTAGGGCAGCGACATGCCGGTGTAGCGGATGCGGGTCGGGAAGAGTTCGACCAGCAGGGCTGCGATCGGGCCGTAGACCATCGTCACGTAGATGACGAGCACGGTGAGCACCGCGATGATCGTCGTCCAGTTGACGTTGGCAGGATCCGCGACCATCGCGTAGGTGCCGCCGCCGGCGATCGTGTAGACGGCCATTTCGGTGGCAGCGCCCACTTCATCCTTGGTCAGCAGCTTGTCGGCGATGAGCTTTTCGGCCGGAACCATGGTCTTTTCGCCGCCGCGGACAGCGGCTGCGTCAAGCGACAGTTCCGGGTTGGCGGTGACAAAACCGTCAAGCTTGGCGTCCGGAACCTTTGCCGCGCCACGAACCAGCGGGTAGCCGGCATTGTGGAGCGCCATGTTGGTCTGCTTTTCGAAGGCGGCGTTGGCGGCCTTGGCACCATCGCCAGCAGCGACTGCGTCGTAGCTGTTGATCGTGGTGTCGCCGACCTTGACCGTCGCCGCCGTGCCCGCCGCAGCCGTCGTGACGACGTCGTAGGGAACGGAGTTCTTGGTGAGGAACGCGGTTGCGATGTCGCACGAGGTTGTGAACTTCGCCGTGCCCGTCGGGTTGAACTGGAATTTGCAGTCGCCGGGAGCCGCGGTCACCGTTGCGCGAACGGTTGCCTGGGCTTCAGCGAGTGCAGGGTTACCGGCCCAGGTCAGCGCCTTGAACAGCGGGAAGTAGGTGAGCATCGCAAGCAGCAGACCGGCCATGATGATCGGCTTGCGGCCGATCTTGTCGGAGAGCCAGCCGAATAGCACGAAGAAGCCCGTGCCAATCAAAAGCGAGGCGGCGACCATGATGTTGGCCGACTGACCGTCTACTTTCAGGACGCCGGTCAGGAAGAACAGCGCGTAGAACTGACCGGAGTACCAGACCACGGCTTGTCCGACGACGGCACCGAACAGCGCCAGAAGCGCGATCTTGGCGTTCTTCCACTGGCCGAAGGCTTCCCGAAGCGGCGCCTTGGAGCCCTTGCCCTCTTCCTTCATCTTCTTGAAGGCCGGGGATTCGTTCATCTTCAGACGGATCCAGACGGAAATGCCGAGAAGCACGCAGGACAGCAGGAACGGAATGCGCCAGCCCCAGGCGGCGAAGGCTTCCTTGCCGAGCGCGAACTGCACGAGCAGGATCACCACCAGCGACAGGAACAGACCGAGCGTCGCCGTGGTCTGGATCCAGGACGTGAAGTAGCCGCGACGCCCATGCGGGGCGTGTTCGGCCACGTAGGTTGCCGCACCGCCATATTCGCCGCCGAGCGCCAGGCCCTGCAGCATGCGCAGCACGATGAGCAGGATCGGCGCGGCAATGCCGATCGAGGCAGCGCCGGGCAGGATGCCGACCAGGAAGGTCGACAGACCCATGATCAGGATCGTCACGAGGAAGGTGTATTTGCGGCCGACGAGGTCACCCAGGCGACCGAAGACGAGCGCGCCGAACGGGCGAACCAGGAAGCCCGCGGCAAAGGCCAGAAGCGCGAAGATGTTACGCGTCGTTTCCGGGTAGGAACTGAAGAAGGTCGCGCCGATGTAGACGGCGAGCGAACCGTAGAGATAGAAATCGTACCATTCGAAGACGGTACCGAGCGACGAGGCGAAGATGACCTTCTTCTCCTCGCCGGTCATCGGACGCGTTTTTGCGTCGTCCGCTGTCGCGACATTTGCCATTTTGATAATCCTCCACTCCAAAGGAGCGCCCATTGGCTGGTCCAGCATTCCTCCCTCGAACGTCCGGACGTGGTGCGCCTGAAATGAGGATGTCAGAAAAGTGTCATCACAGGCAGAGATGCTTTCGGCTTATGACTTTCGTCTAATGCGGCGATCGATCGCGGGCAGGGCGGGGGCGTGCCGGCGCGCGGCAATGTCTTGACTCTTCCCCAAAACCGCGTAAGAGCAGCGACGAACGAGGAAATCACCACCATGCGACCGATCGGTCCAGCCATCGCTGCTTTGATCCTGCCGGCTCTTGCCGCGGGGCAGGATGTCGATTTTTCGTTCGCTTGCAAAACAACGGCCAAAACGACGACGAAAACCGTCTGACGTCTCTGGCCCTCCGCTCTCTCCCCGGTTTGGCCGGGGACAGGAACCCTCGCGGCAGGTCGCGCGGTTTCCCCCTCACCCGACGAGGAGAGACAGAAAAGAGAGCTTAGATCATGGGTTTCAAGATTGCAGTCGCAGGCGCCACCGGCAATGTCGGCCGGGAGATGCTGAACATCCTTTCCGAACGCGGCTTTCCCGCGGATGAAGTGGTCGCCCTCGCTTCCGCCCGCTCCCAGGGCACCGAAGTTTCCTTCGGCGACAAGACCCTCAAGGTCAAGAACCTCGAAAACTACGACTTCTCCGACACCGATATCTGCCTGATGTCGGCTGGCGGCGCCGTATCGCTGAAGTATTCGCCGAAGATCGGCCAGCAGGGCTGCGTCGTCATCGACAACTCCTCGGCCTGGCGCTACGACGCCGAAGTGCCGCTGATCGTTCCGGAAGTGAACCCGGACGCGATCGCGCAGTTCACCAAGAAGAACATCATCGCCAACCCGAATTGCTCGACCGCCCAGCTTGTCGTCGCGCTGAAGCCGCTGCACGACCACGCCAAGATCAAGCGCGTCGTCGTCTCGACCTACCAGTCGGTTTCCGGCGCCGGCAAGGACGGCATGGACGAACTCTTCAACCAGACCCGCGCCGTCTTCGTTGCCGATCCGATCGAATCGAAGAAGTTCACCAAGCGCATCGCCTTCAACGTCATTCCGCACATCGACGTGTTCATGGAAGACGGCTACACGAAGGAAGAGTGGAAGGTTCTCGCCGAGACCAAGAAGATGCTCGACCCGAAGATCAAGGTGACCTGCACCGCCGTGCGCGTTCCCGTCTTCATCGGCCATTCGGAATCGGTGAACATCGAGTTCGAAAACGAGATCACCGCTGACGAAGCGCGCGACATCCTGCGCGAAGCGCCGGGTTGCCTCGTCGTCGACAAGCACGAGAACGGCGGCTACGTCACTCCTTACGAGTGCGCCGGCGAAGATGCGACCTACATCTCGCGCATCCGCGAAGACGCAACCGTCGAGAACGGCCTCAACCTGTGGGTCGTTTCCGACAACCTGCGCAAGGGTGCCGCTCTGAACGCGATCCAGATTGCCGAGCTGCTGGTCAATCGTGGCCTCATCAAGCCGCGCAAGCAGGCTGCCTGAAAACGGCATTAGAACCATTCACTCCCGCCAGGCTCTTTCGAGCCTGGCGGGTTTCCTGTTTCACGAGGGGCCGATCCTTCCCGGATTCACGTGAAACCACGATAAAGTTACCTGCCGCTTGCGGTAGGTGACACGGCCGGCGAAGGCTGGCATTTTTAAGAGCAACGAGATTCGGGCTATGACGGGGTATTTCATGCACAGGGCGAAGTGCGCAGCAGTGGGGCTTGCCGCCCTGATTTCGACTGCAGTTTTTCCGGCGGTGGCATCTGCCGCCCAATGCGGCAATGACGGAAGCGGCTTTGAAGCCTGGGTGCAGAACTTCAAGCAGCAGGCCTCCGGCAACGGCATCAGCCCGCAGGTGCTCGACCGTGCACTCTCCGGCGTCTCCTACAACAAGGCGACGATCCGCGCCGACCGCGGCCAGAAGAGCTTCAAGCTGTCGCTCGAGCAGTTCATGCAGAAGCGCGGCGGCCAAGTGATCATTTCCCGCGGCAAGAAGATGAAGCAGCAGAACGCCGCACTCTTTACCAGCATCGAGCGGCGCTACGGCGTGCCGGCTGGCCCGCTGATTGCCATCTGGGGCATGGAAACCGGCTTCGGCGGTTTCATGGGCAAGGAGCACACGCTCTCGGCCGTTTCGACGCTGGCCTATGACTGCCGTCGCTCGGACTACTTCACCAACCAGCTCTATGCGGCCCTGCAGCTCGTGCAGCGCGGCGATCTGAGCCCGGATGCGCGTGGCGCCGCCCATGGCGAAATCGGCCAGACCCAGTTCCTGCCCGCCAACGTCCTGAAATACGGCGTCGATGGCGATGGCAACGGCCATGTCGACATGGTTCGCTCCAAGGCTGACGCGCTGGCATCCACCGCCAATTTCCTGCGCGGCCATGGCTGGCAGCCGGGCGCCGGCTATCAGCAGGGCCAGGCGAACTTCGCTGCGATCCAGGGCTGGAACGCCGCAAGCGTCTACCAGCAAGCGATCGCCATCATCGGCGCCGAGATCGACGGTCTCTAGGATTTTCGTCCTTCGGAACGCATAACCAACCAGACAAAAGGCCCGGTTCGAAAGAGCCGGGCCTTTTTTTGCTGACCGCTTACATTCCCGGGCGGGAAAAATCGCCCGTCACCGGGTCCATCACCCAGAGTTCGCCGGTCGAGATGTCGAACCAGGCGCCGTGCAGGTGGAGCTTGCCCTTGGCCTCGAGGATCTGGACGCACGGGAAAGTGCGCAGATTGGCAAGCGAGTTGCGGATCGAAACTCGCTCGAGCGCACGCTGGCGCTCCGCCTGCGTCATCACGTCGTTGCTCTGGATCTGCTCAGCCGCGGGCCTCAGCAGATGCATCCAGCGACCGATGAAATCGCCCGGTGACAGAGGCTCCGCATCGGGATCGAGTGCCGCTTTGATACCACCACAGCGGCCATGGCCCATGACGACGATGTCGCTGACGCGCAGCGACTGCACGGCGAACTCGAGGGCCGCCGAAGTGGAGTGGTAGTGACCATCCGGCTCGTAGGGCGGCATGAGATTGGCGACGTTGCGCACGACGAAGAGTTCGCCCGGGCCGCTGTCGAAGATCGTTTCCGGCGCAGCACGCGAGTCGCAACAGGCAATCACCATCGTCTTCGGCTTTTGACCGGTTTCCGCCAGCGCCTTGTAGCGTTTCTGCTGCTCGCTGAAGCGACCGTTCATGAAGTTGTGGTAGCCGTTCAGAAGATAGTCCGGAAAACGCTGCTGCTGCTTGTCCATCGATTGCTCCGCTCGTGCTTCAAGGCGGCATGGCCGGCTTTCGCCCACCTGCGCCTCCGTCATGAAAATGATCGCGATCTAAAATTCAATCCACGATGCCATAGGGGTGGCGGTCCGTGAACAGCTTCTTCACTTGCGCCGCATCTGATTCGGATGAACCAGTCGGCGCATCTGCACCATCGCCATTGGCGTCGATAGGCTCGACGCGTCCTGCTCGATGGTCAGTTCATCCGCGCCGCGCTTGACGCTCCGCGCGATGATCTCAAATACGCTCGCAGTCGCCATCTGCAAGGCACGTTCCTCTGAAAGTCCTTCAAGGATCCGGGCGAGAAACACCGCCGCCAACAGGTCGCCCGTACCATTCGGCGGGTTTTCGACCAAACGATGTTCGGCAAGCAGGGCGTGGTTGCCCGAGAGAAAGAGATTACCGGTCCCGCCGCTCATCATCGGCACGGCAGACGTCACCAAGACGCGGGCCGGACCGAGGCCGAGCGCTGCGTCAAGGATCGCCGTGTTCGTCTCCAACGTCGCCCCGGCAAGCCAGGCAAGCTCGTAACGGTTCGGGGTCGCGAGATTTGCAAGCGGCAGCAACCGGTCGCGAATGGCAACCGCCGTGGTTTCCGGCACATAGAGACCGCCAGCATCGCCGATCACGGGGTCGCAGGCGTAGATCAGTTTGGGATTGCGCTCCTTCAGCGCCGTCACCAGCCGGGCCACGCTTTCGGCCTGTCCGGCCGAGCCTAGGTAGCCCGAAAGCACGGCGCGCACCTCTCCGGCCCAGGGTGCTGCCATGAGGTCATCGATCACCGACCCGAAATCCTGATCGGAAATGGTGACCCGCGTCGAGCGGCCGTGGCCCGGGTGCCAGGGGAGGATGACGGTCGGGAGGGCCCAGACTGGATGCCCCAGAGTTTCGAGCGCGAAGACCACGGCCCTGTTGCCCACCTTGCCGCGCACGACATGGCTCGAGATGACGATGACGGCGCCGGGCAGGGAAGGCATTTCGGGCATCGACCAGTCCAATCCTACGATCTCGAAACTCTGTTCACCCGACTGTCACCCCCCTGTCAACAGCCGATGTCAGATAGGCTCCGGAGAAGCCTCTGGCGTTTTCGTGCTTTTTCTTCGATTTTCGAGCAATTTTCGCGAAATTACCTTCGATTTAAATGGATTTAAGCTGTTTTCACGTGAAATTCTCCGATTTTGGGCTCGATTTTGCCGAAATCAGCGTAAAAAGCGGTCGCCATTAGCCATGGTTCTGATAGGGTTTGGCCTATCATGAATGGGAGAGACTTCATGGGCGTGAAATACAATCCGAAGCGGGACAGACACATCGACGCAGCGAAGGCGGCCGCCATCAAACTGGGCGTCGAGGCGCTGGCGCCGGAGATCCTCTTCGGTGGGGCCAGCAACGATGACCTCGATCTCTATTCGGCGGACATGCTGGCGCTGACGGCCGCCCATGCCTATCAGGAACTCGCCCGCTGGGATGGCGGCAAGCCGCAGGTTTCCGTCGAAACCGTCGCCGGTGTAGCACCTGGCGGCACCGAGGTGTCGATCATCGCGGTCACCGAACGCAACATGCCGTTCCTCTATGATTCGGTCATGGGGGAAATCACCAGCACCCACCGTGACATTCACCTCGCGATCCACCCCATCCTGGTCAAGGAACCGGGCAAGCCGGCAAAGCTCTTCGATCCCGAAGAAGAAAGCGATCCGTCGCACCGCGTCAGCCACATCCAGATCCATCTGACGAAGCTCGCGCCGGTCGAGGCCGAACAGCTCAGCAACCGCATTCGCGACGTGCTGGAGCAGGTGCACCAGGCTGTGCACGACTGGCCAGCGATGACCGCGCTGCTCGATCATGCGATGCAGGAGCTGGAGGCCTATAACGCCTCGCGCAAGAAGAGCGACCGCGACGAGGCGCTTGCCTTCCTCCGCTGGTTGCGTGACAACAACTTCACCTTCCTCGGCATGCGCGAATACACCTATTCCGGTAAGGGCGGAAAGGCGATGGTCGAGCGCGGCAAGGGCAGGGGCCTCGGCATGCTCTCCAATCCCGATGTGCGCGTGCTGCGCCAGGGCAAGGACGCGGTGCTGACTACGCCTGAAATTCTCGCCTTCCTCGAAAGCCCGGATTTCCTGATCGTCACCAAGGCCAACGTCAAATCGGTCGTCCATCGCCGCGCCTATATGGATTATATCGGTGTCAAGCGCTTCGACGCCGACGGCAATGTCGCCGGAGAACTGCGCATCGTCGGCCTCTTCACCTCCTCGGCCTATACCCGCCAGGCGGCCGAGATCCCGCTTTTGCGCCACAAGATCGAAAAGATCGTCGATCACTTCGGCTACGATCCGCAGAGCCATTCCGGGAAGATGCTCGACAACACGCTCGAATCCTATCCGCGCGACGATCTCTTCCAGATCGATGTCGGCCTGCTCGCCGCTTTCTGCGAACAGATCAACGAACTCGGCGACCGGCCGCGCATCCGAGTACTGCCACGCATCGACCATTTCGACCGCTTCGTCTCGGTCATCGTCTTCGTGCCGCGCGAACAGTACGATTCGGATGTGCGCGAAAAGATCGGCGACTACTTGAAGACGGTCTATGACGGTCGCGTCTCCGCCTACTACCCGGCCTTCCCGGAAGGGGGCCTTGCCCGCGTCCACTTCATCATCGGCCGCTCCGCCGGCAAGACGCCGCGCATTCCGCAGGCCAAGCTCGAAGAAGCCGTTCGCGGCATCGTCACCCGCTGGATCGACCGGTTCGACCTGCTTGCCCGCAAGGACGGCATCGAGCTCGATGTCGACAATGCCTACCAGTCGTTCTTCACGCCGGCTGAAGCCTATGCCGATCTGGCCGACATCGCCGCCTGCAAGGGCCCGGATCCGATCCGCATCGAGTTCTACCACTATCCGCGCGCCGTCTCGCGGCCGGACACCGCCGAGCTCAAGATCTTCCACGCCAGCGAACCCGTGTCGCTGTCGCGCCGCGTACCTTTGCTTGAAAACCTCGGCTTCCGGGTCATCAGCGAACAGACCTACGACATCGGCGTCAATGCCCACGGCGAAGAGAAGCGCAAGGTCGTGCTGCACGACATGGAGCTGATCCATCGTGATGGCCTTGCGCTGAACCTCGAAAAATCCGGCCCGGCGCTGGAAGAGGCGTTCCTGGCCGCCTGGAACGGCGCGATCGAGGACGACAACTTCAACCGGCTGATCCTGCTTGCGGGCCTCAACGCCCGCGAGGTGACGGTGCTGCGCGCCTATGCCCGCTATCTGCGACAGGCCGGCATCACCTACTCTCAGGGCTATATCGCCGACACGCTGAACAAGTATCCGGCGATTGCCGCCGATATCTTCAAGCTGTTCGTGACCCGGATGGATCCGCAACTCGAGGAAAAGCCGCGCGCCAAGAAGTGCAACGCGCTGCTGTCGGCGATCGAGGACGCGCTCTCGGCCGTGCCGAGCCTCGACGAGGACCGGATTTTGCGACGCTACGTCAACGCGATCGAAGCGACGCTCCGGACCAACTACTTCCAGCATGACGCCGACGGCAAGCCGCGCGCGGTACTCGCCTTCAAGCTGGACCCGAAGCAGCTCGACGGTCTGCCGGAACCGCATCCGTTCCGCGAAATCTTCGTCTACGGCACCGAGGTCGAAGGCGTGCACCTGCGCTTCGGCAAGGTCGCCCGCGGCGGCCTTCGCTGGTCGGACCGCGCCCAGGACTACCGCACGGAAGTGCTCGGTCTGGTGAAGGCGCAGCAGGTCAAGAACGCCGTTATCGTGCCCGTCGGCGCCAAGGGCGGCTTCTATCCGAAGCTGCTTCCGGCGGGCGGCACCCGCGACGAAATCTTCAAGGCCGGCACCGAAGCTTACAAGACCTTCATCCGCACGCTGCTGTCGGTCACCGACAACATCGTCGGCCAGGATGTCGTACCGCCGGCCGACACGCAGCGCCATGACGGCGACGACCCTTACTTCGTCGTTGCTGCCGACAAGGGCACCGCGACCTTCTCCGACACGGCCAACGGCCTTGCACAGGAAGCGGGCTTCTGGCTCGACGACGCCTTCGCATCGGGCGGTTCCGCCGGCTACGACCACAAGAAGATGGGCATCACCGCCCGCGGCGCCTGGGAGACCGTCAAGCGGCACTTCCGTGAGATGGACACCGACATCCAGACGACGCCCTTCACCGTTGCTGGCGTTGGCGACATGTCGGGCGACGTCTTCGGCAACGGCATGCTTCTGTCCGAGAAGATCCGCCTCATCGCAGCCTTCGATCATCGCGATATCTTCATCGATCCGAATCCGGATATCGATGGGTCCTTTGCCGAGCGCAAGCGCATGTTCGACCTGCCGCGTTCGAGCTGGCAGGACTATGACCGCAAGACGCTTTCGAACGGCGCGATGATCATCTCGCGTGCCGAGAAGTCGGTGACGTTGACGCCTGAGGCGATGGCCGCCATCGGCCTCGACAAGCAGAAGGCAACGCCCTTCGAGATCATGAACGCGATCCTGAAGAGCCAGGTCGACCTGCTCTGGTTCGGCGGTATCGGCACCTATGTGCGCGGCAGCAACGAAACGGACGCCGAAGTTGGCGATCGCGCCAACGACGCCATTCGCGTGGCAGCCGAAGAGGTCCGCGCCCGCGTCATCGGCGAGGGCGCCAACCTCGGCGTCACCCAGAAGGGCCGCATCGGCTTCGGCCTCAATGGCGGCCGCTGCAACTCGGATGCCATCGACAATTCGGCGGGCGTCAACTCCTCCGACGTCGAGGTCAACATCAAGATCGCGCTGGCTTCCGCCATGCGCGATGGTCGCCTGACCCGTCCGAAGCGCAACACGCTGCTCGCCTCGATGACCGAGGAAGTGGGCCACCTAGTGCTGCGCAACAACTACGAGCAGTCGCTGGCGATCTCTCTGACCGCCATGCAAGGGCTCGGCAACCGCACGACGCTCGGCCGGCTCATGACCCGGCTGGAGGCCGACGGCCATCTCAACCGCAAGGTCGAGACGCTGCCGACCGACCAGGCCATGACCGAGCGTTACCAGGCGGGCAAGCCATTGACCCGCCCGGAGATCGGCGTGCTGCTCTCCTACTCCAAGCTCGTTCTCTTCGATGAGCTGATTGCGAGCGAGCTGCCCGACGATCCGTACTTCACGGCGACGCTCGAGCGTTACTTCCCGGGCAAGATGCGCAAGGCCTATGCCGGCGATATCCACGGTCACCGCCTGCGCCGCGAAATCATCGCGACGATCCTCGCCAACGAGGTCATCAACCGCGGTGGTCCGGCCTTTGTCTCGACCCTGACGGACGCCACCGGCTTCCTCTCGGCCGACGTCGTCAAGGCGGCGGTGCTGGCGCTCGACGGCTTCGACCTGCCGCGGATCTATGACGAGATCGACGCGCTCGACAACAAGATCGGCGGCGGCCTGCAGAACATCCTCTACCAGGAAGTCGGCCGCATCTTCACGCTCGTCACCGAGCGGGCGCTGCGCACCCATGCGGCGACCGGCTCGGTCTCCGAGGCCGTATCGCGCCTCGGCGACGGCCTGCAGAAGCTGCGTGCGACCATGCGCACTGCAGTGTCCGGCGAGAGCGCCGAAGAAGCCCGGTTGAAGACGGCAGCCTTCGTCGAGGGTGGCGTTCCCGCCAAGCTCGCCGAGGAAATCTCGGAACTGGCGCTGATGACGCTGGTGCCCGAGATCATGCAGATTGCCGCAGAAACCGGCGAGACGCTGAGCCGCACGGCGCAAGGTTATTTCGCCGTCACCGACACGCTTCGCATCAACCGTCTGCTGGCGGCATCCGATCGCGTTCCGGCAACCGAGCAGTTCGAGGCCATGGCTCTGTCACGCGCTGTATCCGATATCGCGGCGGCACGCCGGGATATCACCGCGGCAGCCCTGCGCGAGCAGAAGAAGGAGCGCAGCCCGGTTGCGGCCTGGGAAGAAAGCGAGCGCGTCCGTGTCGCCCAGGCGACTGGCCAGCTGCGCCTTCTGACCGAGAAGGGTGAAACGACGCTTGCCAAGATCACCGTCGCTGCAGGTCTCCTCAACGACCTGGCACGCGGAAGGGCCAAGTAACGGTACCAAAGAGGATGCGGGCAGTTTTTTCGCCCGCGTCCGGTTCCAGACCTTTTGGAATCGGTTCAATTGAAGATAGGCTGCGCCGCGCGTTCGAGGGGACGCGTGGCGCAGTCGTTTCGGGAGGGGACTTTGCAGATTTCGGCCGGGGGGACTGAAGACCAGCCACGCACGTCCCGTGCGGGCATCGGCGGCTGGATGCTGTTCGACTGGGCCGCGCAGCCCTTCTTCACCGTCATCACGACCTTCATCTTCGGCCCCTATTTCGTATCGCGGCTGACGGAGGACCATGCGGTCGGCCAGGCGATGTGGGGCTACACGCTCACGGTTTCGGGCATCATCATCGCGGTTCTTTCGCCGGTGCTCGGCTCGATCGCCGACGCCACCGGGCCGCGCAAACCCTGGATCGCCTTCTTCGCCGTCATCAAGATCGCATCGCTGGCTATGCTCTGGTTCGCAGCCCCCGGCTCGCCGATCCTCTATCCGGCGATCTTCATGATCCTCGCGACGGTCGCGGCCGAGTTCTCGATCGTCTTCAACGATTCGATGATGCCCCGTCTGGTGCCGGAGAAGGACGTGGGGCGCATTTCCAACATCGCCTGGGGGCTCGGCTATCTCGGCGGCATGATCGTGCTGGTCGCCGTCGTGGCCTTGCTTGCCGGAAGTCCTGAGACCGGCAAGACGGCGCTTGGCATCGACCCTCTGTTCGGCCTGGATCCGGCAAAGGGGGAGGATGCACGCATCACCGGCCCGATCTCCGCCGTCTGGTACCTCGTCTTTATCCTGCCGATGTTCCTGTTCACGCCCGATGCCACCAAGGCGGCAATGTCGCTCGGCAAGGCAACCGTCACTGGCCTCAGGGAGCTCAAGGGCACGCTCGTCGAGCTTCGGGAAAGGCGTGGGATCCTGCGCTTCCTGATCGCGCGCATGGTCTTCCAGGACGGCGTCAATGGTCTGCTGGCACTCGGCGGCACCTTCGCGGCCGCGATGTTCGCCTGGCAGACCCTGGAGCTCGGCGTCTACGGCATCATTCTCAACGTCGTCGCGATCGGCGGCTGCCTCTGCGCCAGCTGGCTGGATGCGCACCTTGGCTCCAAGGTGATCGTCACCGCCAGCCTGATCTGCCTGACGATTGCCACGATCGGCATCGTCTCGACAGGCCCCGGCTTCACGCTGTTCGGGCTGCTGCCGCTGTCGATGGAAGATACCGGCGGCCTGTTCGGCACGGCCGCCGAAAAGGCCTACATTCTCTACGGCCTGCTCGTCGGTGTCGCCTTCGGCCCCGTTCAGGCCTCGTCGCGCTCCTACCTCGCCCGCAGCGTCAGCCTCGACGAGGCCGGTCGCTACTTCGGCCTCTATGCGCTGTCCGGCCGGGCCACCTCGTTCCTCGCCCCCGCATCCGTTGCCACGATCACGCTTGCCACCGGCTCGGCACGGATCGGCATGATGGCGCTGATTGCTTTTCTGGTGATCGGCCTGCTGATCCTTCTGCGCACGCCCTATCCGGCCGATGACGGTCGCAAAAAAGCCGCCGCATCCTGGGGAAGCGACGGCTTCTGACTGTTGGGCCTTAGCGGCCAATTCCGGACAGACGCCCAGCGCCCGCCCGACGATCTTAGTGGCGGAAGTGGCGCATGCCAGTGAAGACCATGGCGACGCCATGCTCGTTCGCAGCCGCAATCACCTCTTCGTCACGCATGGAGCCGCCCGGCTGGATGACGGCCGTAGCACCCGCGGCGATCGCCGAGAGCAGGCCGTCGGCAAACGGCAGGAAGGCTTCGGAGGCAACGGCCGAACCCTTGGTGAGCGGCGTTGCAAGGCCCAGCGCTTTTGCGGCTTCTTCGGCCTTGATCGCGGCGATGCGGGCGGAATCGACACGGCTCATCTGGCCGGCGCCGATGCCGGCCGTCTGGCCGTCCTTGGCATAAACGATCGCATTCGACTTCACGTGCTTGGCCACCTTGAAGGCGAACTTCATGTCTTCGAGTTCCTGGGGCGTCGGCGCGCGCTTGGTGACGACCTTGAGTTCGAGATCCTCCACCATGCCGTTGTCGCGCGTCTGCACGAGCAGGCCGCCCGAGACGGTCTTTGCGGCAAGACCCGGAATGCGCGGATCCGGCAGGCCACCGGTCGCAAGCAGACGCAGGTTCGGCTTGCGGGCAATCACGGCCTTGGCCGCATCGCTGACCGAAGGCGCGATGATCACTTCGGTGAAGAGCTTGACGATCTCTTCGGCCGTCTCCGCATCGAGCTCCTGGTTGAGCGCGATGATGCCGCCGAAAGCCGAGGTGGAATCGCAGGCAAGCGCTCGGCGATAGGCTTCGGCAAGCGTCGGCGCGGTCGCGACGCCGCAAGGGTTGGCATGCTTGATGATCGCGACCGCCGGTGCCTTCTCGGGCAGGAACTCGGCCACCAGCTCGAAGGCGGCATCCGTGTCGTTAATGTTGTTGTAAGAGAGCTGCTTGCCCTGCAGCAGCGTCGCGGTGGCGACACCCGGGCGGTTCTCTCCGGTGAGATAAAAGCCCGCCTTCTGGTGCGGGTTTTCGCCGTAGCGCATTTCTTCCTTCAGGACGCCGCCGATGACGCGATGGCGCGGCATCGGGGTGTCGAGCGCCTCGGCAAACCAGTTGGAAATGGCCGCGTCATAGGCGGCAGTCCGGGCATAGGCCTTGGCGGCCATCTTCTGGCGGAAGGCATAGGTCGTCTTGCCGGAAGCAAGCTCTTCGAGCAGCACCGGATAGTCGGCCGGATCGGTGACGATCGTCACATAGGCATGGTTCTTGGCCGAGGCGCGGATCATCGCCGGGCCGCCGATATCGATGTTTTCGACCGTCGTCGGGTAGTCGCCGCCCTTGGCCCTGACCTCTTCGAAGGGATAGAGGTTGATGATCGCGAGGTCGATGGCGGTGATGCCGTGCGTCGACATGGCCGCAACGTGATCGGTATCGTCACGGATCGCCAAGAGGCCACCGTGAACGCCCGGATGCAGCGTCTTCACGCGGCCGTCCATGACCTCGGGAAAGCCGGTCAGCTCGGAAACGTCGCTCACCGGCAGGCCAGCCTCGGAGAGTGCCTTGTGGGTCCCGCCCGTCGAAACGAGCCGGATGCCCTTTTCGTTAAGGGCGCGCGCGAGCTCGACGACGCCCGTCTTGTCGGAGACGGAGAGGAGGGCGGTGCGGACCGTAACCTCGTTCGGGGCGGGGATTTTCTTGGAGGCGACAGCCACAACCATGCTCCTTTGGCGGCGCCGGACGCCCCGGGAGGAAGCTCCGGCGGTTGAGATGGCTGCCCGTTAGCATAGCTTGCCGGGCGAAGGAACCTCGCCGGGCCTGAAGATCGCGATGAATCTGGATCGGATCGATCCAAATTCTTCAATGCGATCGCTCCTGAAACGCGAACGGAAAACTTGAGGCGCTTTCTTGGGCGTGCCCGTCGTCGAGACAGAAGGCTCAGATCGCGCGTGAAAACGTCCACTGGATCTCCGGCTGCTGCGCAATCGCAAAGGTCACCGTCAGCTGCTGCGAGGCCCGGATACCCGAAGGATCGGCAAAGAAGATGTCCTCCTCGACGGCAAGGTCACCATCCTGGCAGGCAAACAGCCAGATCTCGCCATCGGGCGCCGTCAGGAAGATCTCGCGGGCGCTGTTCTGGCGAATGGCGACCGCCGGGTGAATGTGGAACCGCGCCACGGCAATCGCGGTATCGCTTGCCTCCGGGTCGCTGCCGTCGGCGCGCGACAGCCGGTCGCGACCGCGGACCATGCGACCGCCGTTCAAAACACCAATGCCACGCTCGTGGACCAGGCCGAAGGCGGCAAGATAGCCATCGTGGCTTGCGGTCACCGATTCGAGCCCGCCCGCTTCGTCCTTGCGGGCCGCCGTCACGTGCTTGACGCCCGACGTCATGATCGGTCCGAGAAAGCGCGATTGCGAGAAGCGCGACGACGACGTGTCGTTGACCGTCACGGTCGAATGGGCAGCCGTCATCCGCGCCATCTGGCGGAATCGCTCCCCGGCAAACTTCGGGGCGCCGGAATTGACGACGAAGCGCGTCTTGCCCGAGGACATTTCGAAGGACAGGCAGCCGGCATGGGCACTGCGCGACAGGTCTACGGAAAGCGGCCGGCCGGTGTCCATGATGACAACGGTGTTTTCCATGGCCATACGTTCGTAGTGGGCGTGCGGCAGCGAGCGGAAGGGTTCGCCGGCCGTCTCGTCATAGCGCAGCACCGACGCCAGTTCATGCGCCAGAACCGAGGTAGCACCATTAAACAGCGCGAGTTCGCCGCCCTGGTGCCGGAAGAAGCGCAGGGCAGGGTACATCCGGTCGATGCAGGGAATGAGGCGCGACGGCACGTCATGCCCGAGATTAACGTAGGTCTGGCGGAGTGGCAGCAGATCCAGCAACAGCTCTAGGCCCGCGCGCGGACTACGCGAGAAGTGGCTGCCGTCGGGCAGGATCTGGCGGTCGAGTTCGAGATCGAGATGGCGCGATGCCTTGCGGATGGCGCTCGGCGATGCCGGCATGGAAACCGACGCCATGGCAAGCGCAAGCCGCACCCGAAGCCTCTGCTCGCCGTCGCGCACGGTATCGGCGATATGCCTGAGATAGCGTACCTGCAGCGCCAGGCTCTTCAGGAAACGGCGGTAGAAGCCATGCTCGGCATTGCGCAGCACCACCGGCGAATGGGACAGCCAGGCGATGATGCGCTGCGCCATGATATCCGCATCCCAGGCGATGCCGCCGAGATCGCGTCCATGGGTGCCGATCCAGTCGTCGACGATCTGCCGCAGCCGGACGAAACCCGCATCCTCGCGGATCGCCCGCAGGTGCCGCAGCCAGCCGAAGGAATGCAGCCGGGCCGCAAATTCGCGCGACGGCAGATCGATCTCGAACGGCGACTCGCCCTCCGTGTCGAGCACGCGGCCGGCAAGAGGGAAGCGCCCGGCAAGAATTTCTTCCGCGACAAAGGGATCGACGGCCCTCAGATCCGTCGGCGCAACGATCAGACGATTGGGGGTGGAGCCAGTAAAGCGCAGAGTGGAGACGCGCCCGATCGACAGGCGACGCGACACGCGGCGCCAGCCTTCACGCACATACAGGTAAGAAAGCCTTCGCCTGCCGGAAAACAACATCAACGCCGCCGGTTACCTCATTTCTGGCACGATCACTCACATCATCGGAGCGCGCCAGGACCTCGCGCCAGCGTCCGCATGGTGCCGCGAAGACCATTAAACTTTTATCAATCCTGCCATCTTTGATAGGCTTCCCGGTCGAAAGCGTCAAATGATGCGGTGAAACAGGGCCTTGAGGCCCGGTTCGAGCTGCTGAAAGCTCAGTTTGCGCTGTTATTTGCGCCGAATCACCGCCGCGTAGAAACCATCGAGGCCACTCGAAAACGGTGCATCGAGCGGCAGCATGGCCGGCGTCGTCCGCATTTCGCCGACCGGCGTGATCGCGTCCTCGAGCCCCGGCCAATCCGCTGCGGAAATCGGAACGCGCTCACAGTTATCGCCCGAACCGATAACCCGGGCAACGACCTCTTCGCCTTCACGCGGGTCGAGGGAGCAATTCGAGAAGACGACGGTGCCACCGGGCTTGACCACCGTCAGCGCATGACGAAGCAGCCGCTCCTGCAGGTCGGCAAGCTTTTCGATGTCTTCCGGTCCCTTGGTCCACAACACATCAGGGTGACGTCGTGTCGTGCCGGTCGAGGAGCAGGGAGCGTCGAGAAGCGCCGCATCGAACAGGGCTTCCGGCTGGAAGTCCGCCATGTTGACTTCCTTGGTCTCGGCCTCGAGCCCCAGCCGCTTGAGATTGCCCTTCAGCCGGCGCAAGCGGCTGCCGGACTGGTCCAGCGCCGTCACTTCGGCGCCGGCAAGAATGAGTTGGGCCGTCTTGCCGCCCGGTGCGGCGCAGAGATCGACGGTCCGCTTGCCCTTGAGGTCGCCAAAGAGCCGCGCAGGGATCGATGCAGCCGCGTCCTGGACCCACCAGCCGCCATCATCGAATCCGGCTAAGGAGGGGATGGAGCCGGAGAATGCGCCGAGCCGCACAGAGCCGGTCGGCAGGACGGTGCCACCAAGCCGCTCGGCCCAAGCCGCAGGCTCGGATTTGACGGAAAGATCGATTGCCGCCGGCGTCAACTGCGCCTCGGCGATCTTCTCGGCCGCCGCTGCGCCGTAGTGGACAATGAGGCGCTCGAAGAACCATTCCGGCATCGCCGGAATATGGCGCGTGCTTTCGAGAACGGCTTCCTTTTCGCGCGACAGGCGCCGCAGCACGGCGTTCACGAGATTGGCGAAGCGGCGGTTGCGCGGATCGTTCTGCGCCTGTTCGACGGCGAGATCGACGGCGGAATGATCGGGCACGTCGAGATAGAGGATCTGTGCCGCTGCCACGGCAAGCACATGCTCCAGCGCCCGCGCACCCTCCGGTAGGGGCGTCTGCAGCAGCGAGTTGATCGCAGCCTGCACGCGCGGGAGATGGCGAAGGGCGGAATTGAGTATTGCCCGGACCAGAGCGCGGTCGGCGTCGTTAAGCTCGCGATAGGCCGGGTTGCCGTGCTCGCTGTCGAGCATGCCGTCGAGCGACGTCTTGCGGTCGATAACTGCTGCCAAGATCTTCGCGGCGGCCTGACGAGCCCTCAACCCCGGCTTCTCCGGACCACGCGGCGCCGGAGCGGGCTTCTTCGATTTCGCTGCGCCGCCGTTGCGGTGCGATCGTTTCGGACGTGAATCGTTGTTGTTTTCTGCAGACATCAGGACCAGGGACCTTTGGGCGGTTCGGAACCACCGCGACCCCATCCGGTAGAGGGCACAGAGCGCGATTTGCGCACGGGATTATCAGCACGAACCGGCGGCGTCGAGACCGAAGACATCTCCTGCGCCATCTGCTGCAGGGCCGCGATGCGGTTTTCGGTGTTCGGATGGGTCGAGAACAGGTTGTCCATGCGCTCGCCGGAGAGCGGATTGATGATGAACATATGCGCCGTTGCCGGGTTGCGCTCGGCATCGTCATTGTGGATCTGATGGGCGGCGCCTGCGATCTTCTGCAGCGCCGAAGCGAGCGCCAGGGGCTTGCCGCAAATCTCGGCGCCGCGACGGTCGGCCGAGTATTCGCGCGTCCGGCTGATCGCCATCTGCACCAGCATTGCCGCCATCGGCGCCACGATCATCGCGACAAGCGTGCCGATGAAGCCGAGCGGATTGTTGTTTTCACGGTTGCCGCTGAAGAAGAAGGCAAAGTTGCCGAGCATCGAGATCGCGCCGGCAAGGGTTGCCGTCAGCGTCATCGTCAGCGTATCGCGGTTCTGCACGTGCGCGAGTTCATGCGCCATCACGCCGGCGACCTCGTCATAGTCGAGAGCGTGAAGCAGCCCGGTCGACGCGGCGACCGCGGCATTCTCCGGATTGCGACCGGTGGCAAACGCGTTCGGCTGCGGGCTATCGATCACATAGACGCGCGGCATCGGCAGGCCGGCATTGCGAGCGAGGTCACGCACGATGCCGTAATATTCCGGGGCACTGCGCTCATCGACCTCCTGCGCGCGGTACATGCGCAGCACCATCTTGTCCGAGTTCCAATAGGAGAAGAAGTTCATGCCTGCGGCCATGACGAAGGCGATCATCATGCCGCCCCGTCCGCCAATGGCGAAGCCTACCGCCATGAACAGGGCGGTCATGACTGCAAGCAGCATGGCGGTGCGGACAAGGTTCATCAGGAGGCTCCGGGTCGTCTACGTTTCACGTGAATCAGGGTTCCCGTCCGGGGAACGGCATCCTATATGATGGGTGCAAACACCCAATTCTTCAATATTGATGCTCGAATCCGGATACCGTTCAGATGCAGAACGACAATGACAACGCCGCCGACCGCCCGAAGAAGCCGCTGCCGCCCGCCGCTGTGCGGGCGCTGAAGGAAGCGGAAGAGCGGCGTCAGGCGGAGATCAAGAAGGAACTGCCGCAGGAGATCGGCGGGCGCGGAGGTGAAGATCCAGCCCGCTACGGCGACTGGGAGATCAAGGGTCGGGCGATCGACTTCTAAGTTCAGGTCGGGCGCCTGCGCCTGCAACCTCGATCTGAATCCGGCTCACGAAATGGTTTGACGGCCACCTGGCGACGAGAGGGGAACCGCCGCACGTCCAAGAGACGCGCGGCGGTTTTCAAGGTCAGGCCTTGTTCTGGCGGTTCGCGATCAGATCATCGACAACGGCCGGATCGGCGAGCGTCGAGGTATCGCCGAGCGCACCGAAGTCATCCTCCGCGATCTTGCGCAGGATGCGGCGCATAATCTTGCCCGAGCGGGTCTTCGGCAGGCCCGGAGCGAACTGGATCTTGTCCGGCGTCGCGATCGGCCCGATTTCCGAACGGACATGCTTCACCAAGGCGGCGCGCAGTTCGTCGTTGCCGATTTCACCAGCCATCAGCGAAACATAGCAATAGATGCCCTGGCCCTTGATCGGGTGCGGATAGCCGACGACGGCCGCTTCCGAGACGAGATGATGCGACACGAGCGCCGATTCCACTTCGGCCGTACCGAGGCGGTGGCCGGAGACGTTCAAGACATCGTCGACGCGGCCGGTGATCCAGTAGTAGCCGTCCTCATCGCGGCGGCAGCCGTCACCGGTGAAATACTTGCCCTTGTAGGTGGCGAAGTAAGTCTGACCGAAACGCGCATGGTCGCCGTAGATCGTGCGCATCTGGCCCGGCCAGCTGTCGGTGATGCAGAGGTTGCCGTCGGCAGCACCTTCCAGAACATTGCCTTCGTTGTCGACGAGCTGCGGCTGAACTCCGAAGAACGGCCGCGTGGCCGAACCGGGCTTGAGATCGGTCGCACCCGGCAGCGGCGTGATCAGGATGCCGCCGGTCTCGGTCTGCCACCAGGTATCGACGATCGGCGACTTCTGCTCGCCGACGACGTTGTAATACCACTCCCAGGCTTCCGGGTTGATCGGCTCGCCGACCGAACCGAGCAGGCGAAGCGACGAGCGCGAGGCGCGCTTGACGAAGTCGTCGCCGGCGCCCATCAGCGAGCGGATCGCCGTCGGCGCGGTGTAGAAGACGTTGACCTTGTGCTTGTCGACCACTTCCCAGAAACGCCCCGCGTCCGGGAAATTCGGCACACCTTCGAACATCACGGTCGTCGCCGCATTCGCGAGCGGACCATAGACGATATAGGAGTGACCAGTGACCCAGCCGACGTCGGCGGTGCACCAGTAGACCTCGCCATCGCGGTAGTCGAAGACATATTCGTGCGTCATCGACGCATAAACGAGGTAGCCGCCGGTCGTATGCAGCACACCCTTCGGCTTGCCGGTCGAGCCCGAGGTGTAAAGGATGAACAGCGGATCTTCCGCCTTCATCTTCGCCGGCTCGCAATGCGGCTTCACGGTCGCGATTTCCTGGTGGTACCAGAGGTCACGGCCCGGTGCCCAGGCGGTCTTGCCGCCGGTGCGGCGCACGACCAGAACCTTGTTGACGATGACATGCTGCTTGGCCGCGATGTCGATCGCCGTATCGGTGTTTTCCTTGAGCGGGACCGGCTTGCCGCCGCGCACGCCCTCGTCGCAGGTGATGACGAAGGTGGACTCACAGTCGACGATACGGCCGGCAAGTGCGTCCGGCGAGAAGCCGCCGAAGACGACCGAATGGATGGCGCCGATGCGGGCGCACGCGAGCATCGCATAGGATGCTTCCGGGATCATCGGCATATAGATGGTGACGCGGTCGCCCTTCTTGACGCCATGCTTCTTCAAGACGTTGGCAAGGCGGCAGACCTGCTCGTAGAGCTGGTTGTAGGTGATCTTCTTGTCGATATAGGGATTGTCGCCTTCCCAGATGATGGCAGTCTTTTCGCCATGCGTCTTCAGGTGGCGGTCGATACAGTTGTAGGAGACGTTGGTAAGGCCGTCTTCATACCACTTGATCGAGACCTTGCCTTTGAAGGACGTGTTCTTGACCTTGGTATAGGGCTTGAACCAATCGATCCGTTTGCCGTGCTTGCCCCAGAACTTTGCCGGATCGGAAACGCTCTCCTCGTACCACTTCAGGTAAGTGGCGTTATCAAGCAGCGTCCGGCTCTTGGCAGACTTCAACACCGGATAGATTTTGGCGGACATATTTTCCTCCCTACGCATTCCTAGTGTGGCTCGCCCCTCCTAGGGCTCCCCCGTTTCGCGGACATTCATAGCAGGTCAAATGCCCGCCGCAATTAGACAAAAGGACATTTGGAACTGAAGAATTGCAATTTCGCGACAACGACGGTATAGAGGCCCACATTTCCCGGAAATCAGTGGTAGACTCCACGGCCCGCGACACCGGCGCGGCGGACAAAAGGACTATATCCATGGCTCAGCAACTGCTTATGCCCAAGGCGACCGCCGTCTGGCTGGTTGACAATACCGCGCTGTCCTTCGACCAGATCGCGCAGTTCTGCAAGCTGCACCCGCTCGAAGTTAAGGCGATCGCCGACGGTGAATCCGCGCAGGGCATCAAGGGCCTCGACCCGATTGCGACCGGTCAGCTTTCGCGCGACGAGATCGCGCGCGCCGAAGGCAACCCCAACCACAAGCTGAAGCTGTCCGAGCCGAAGGTTCGCGTACCTGATAGCAAGCGCAAGGGCCCGCGCTACACCCCAGTTTCCAAGCGCCAGGATCGCCCGAACGCCATTCTGTGGCTGGTTCGCAACCATCCGGAGCTCAAGGACGCGCAGATCTCGCGCCTCGTCGGTACGACCAAGTCGACGATCGAGCAGATCCGTGAGCGCACCCACTGGAACTCCGCCAACCTGACGCCGATGGATCCGGTAACCCTCGGCCTCTGCTCGCAGATCGACCTCGACCTCGAAGTCGAACGCGCTTCCAAGGGCCGTCCGCTGCCGACGGCTGCCGAACTCGGCCAGACACTGGAATCGGCCCAGGAAACCGAAAAGCTGGGCTTCAGCTACGAGCGTGAGGAAGAGAAAGAAATCGACGCCGATGCCGTCTTCGCCAAGCTCAAGTCGCTGAAGTCGGACCGCAAGGACGAGGACGAAGACGACCAGTACTGATCGCCGTCCAGCCCATTGAAAAAAGCCCGGATCGACGATCCGGGCTTTTTTGTTGGTCAGTGCTCAGCAACGTGCTCAGTAGGCCGAACCGGATGGATCATTGAGGTTGTGGCGCTCGGTCCCCTTGAGCGGCGGATTGAAAATGCTGACGAGGATCAGGTCTTCGTCCTTGCCGCCGCGCAAGAAATGCTTGTCGTGCTGGTCGAGCACGTAGATATCGCCCTTGTTGATCGGGAAGACCTTGCCCTGCATGTCCTCGACCTCGCCGTGCCCGGCGATGCAATAGCAGGCTTCGAGATGGTTGCGGTACTCGAGCAGCGATACCGTTCCGGCGCGCACCACCGTGTGGCAGACGGTGAAACCCATACCGTCCCTCTCGGTGAGCAGCCGATGACTGGTCCCGCTGCCCCACTCGACGAAATGATCAGTTGCTTCGATCTGCTGCAGGCTGCGGACGAACATGGGCCTCTCCATCTGTAAACATCTCTAATATCCGCCAACGGAAAAGCTCTCTCCCGCCTCGATTGGAAGCCCAGTATTCGTTGACATCGACAGCCAATCAAACGACGATTCCTCAAGGATTTGATGAGGAAAACTTACAGATGATGTTGCCCCCACTCGGCATGCTGCGTGCCTTCGAAGCCGCAGCGCGTCTGGCGAGCTTCTCCCGCGCCGGTGACGAACTGCATGTGACGCACGCCGCCATCAGTCACCAGATCCGGCTGCTGGAGGCGTGGTTCGGCCGGCCGCTCTTCGTGCGCGAGAAGCGTGGGGTCAGTCTGGCGCCGGAGGCGGAGAACCTGTCCGCCGTGTTGACATCGTCATTCGAGCGCATCGCCGCGGAAACGGAGTTGCTGCGGCTGAACGCCAAGGCGCAGTTGAGCGTTGCCTGCATACCCTCGATCGCCACGCGATGGCTGATCCCGGCACTCGGCGAATTCCTGCAGCGTCACCCCGAGGTGGACGTCAAGGTCGTCTACGCGATGGCCGAACAGCAATTGCGGGAAACCGGCTGCGACGTCCTCATCACGCTCGGCGCCGACAAGAGCGAGGGGACCCGCTCCGATCGGCTGTTCTCCCGCATCAATCGGCCGGTTGCGAGCCCCCGTTATCTCGAGCGGAAAGGCGCGTTGAGGACACCAGAGGCAATCGCGTCTGCCGATCTGCTGCACGACGAAACGACGTCACGCTGGCGCGATTGGCTGGCAAGAGCAGGGCAGGAGACCACGCAGACGTTGCGTGGCCCGATTTTCCAGGATTTCAATCTTCTGGCGACGGCGGTCATTGCCGGCCATGGCGTGGCGCTTTGCCCGGTCGAAGTCTTCCGCCGCGAAATCGAAAACGGTGACCTGGTGATCCTGTCCGATGTCGCCACCCTGGAGGACGAGAGCTACTTCCTGATCACCAAAGTCACACGCTCGAAGGCGGCAGCCAGTTTCGCCGATTGGTTCGCGGCCGTTGTGCACGCCTAATACGGAATGCACCTCGCAGATTCATGAGCCGGCTTAGCAATCGTTATACACCGATGCCGCGCCCTTGCAGCGCAACGGTGATTTCGTCGAGGATGACTGGATCGTCGATCGTCGCGGGCATCTTCCAGGGCTGGCGGTCAGCGATCTTCTGGATCGTGGCGCGCAGGATCTTGCCCGACCGCGTCTTCGGCAGCCGCTTGACGCAGATCGCCAGGCGGAAGGCGGCAACAGGTCCGATGCGTTCGCGCACGAGGCTGATGACCTCGCGCTCGATCTCCGACGTTTCACGGGAAACATTGGAGTTGATGACGAGGAAGCCGGCCGGTACCTGGCCTTTCAGGTCGTCGGCAATGCCGATCACGGCGCATTCGGCCACATCGGGGTGGCTGGCGCAGACCTCCTCCATCGCTCCGGTGGAGAGGCGATGGCCAGCCACGTTGATGATGTCGTCCGTCCGCGCCATGATGAAGATGTAACCATCCTCATCGAGGTAGCCGGCATCGGCAGTCTTGTAGTAGCCGGGAAACTCGTCGAGATAGGCCGCACGGAACCGATGGTCAGCATTCCAAAGCGTCGGCAGGCAGCCGGGTGGCAGCGGCAGCTTTACCACCACATTGCCGAGCGTACCGGCGCCAACCGGATGTCCGGCATCGTCGAGGATCTGGACGTCGTATCCCGGCAGCGGAACCGCCGGAGAACCGTACTTTACCGGCAGGAGCCCGAGCCCCATCGGATTTCCCGCCACGGGCCATCCCGTTTCCGTCTGCCACCAATGGTCGATGACGGGCACGCCGAGCGCGTTTTCTGCCCATTGGATCGTGTCGGGATCCGCCCGTTCTCCGGCAAGAAACAACGCGCGGAATTTCGACAGGTCGTATCGGCGAACGTGGGAAGCCTCCGGATCTTCCTTGCGGATCGCTCTCAGCGCCGTCGGCGCGGTGAACATCACCACGACGCCGTGTTCGGCAATGATGCGCCAATAGGTGCCTGGATCCGGCGTGCCGACCGGCTTGCCTTCGAACAGGATCGAGGTGCTGCCGTTGAGGAGCGGACCGTACACGATATAGGAGTGGCCAACGACCCAGCCGATATCGGACGCAGCCCAGAACACTTCGCCCGGCTGCACGCCGAAGAAATTCTCCATCGACCATTTGAGCGCGACCATGTGGCCGCCATTGTCGCGCACCACGCCCTTGGGCTGGCCGGTCGTGCCCGAAGTGTAGAGCACATAGAGCGGATCGGTCGAGGCGACCGGAGTACAGCCGATCTCTTCTCCCGCCTGCTTGGCCGCCGCCAAAGCCGCAGCGAAATCGATGTCGCGTCCCTCGGTCATGGCGGCTTCCGCCATCTCGCGTTGGAAGACGAGGCAATGGGCCGGCTTGTGGGTCGCGATGTCGAGTGCCGCATCCAGCAGCGGCTTGTAGGCCACGGTGCGCCCAGGTTCGATGCCGCAGCTTGCGGACACAATGAGCTTGGCCTGGCAATCGTCGATGCGTACGGCGAGCTCGTTGGCGGCAAAACCGCCGAAAACCACGGAATGCACGGCGCCGATGCGCGCAGCCGCCAGCATAGCAACCGCCGCCTGCGGGATCATCGGCATATAGATGATGATCCGGTCGCCCTTGCCAACGCCGAGTTTCCGGTAGACGGCGGCAAGCGCTGCTACATCGCCGAGCAGAGACGCATAGGAGATGCGCTCGACCCGCCCGGTGACGGGACTGTCATAGATGAAGGCGATTTGCTCGCCACGGCCCGCGGCCACATGGCGATCCAGGCAATTGTAGCAGGTATTGGTGATGCCTTCGGCGAACCAGTGCCCATAGATGCCAGCGTCCGCATCAAATGCACGTGCCGGTCTTTCAAACCAGTCGATCGCATTGGCGGCATTTGACCAGAAACTCTGCGGGTCCGATTTCCAGCCCGCGTACACGTCGGCATAGCGACTCGCCATGTCCGTTCCTCCCTGCGCATATTGCCGGACATGTCCGGCCTCCTCGTGCACAAGGATAGGCTAATGAGGGACGAGGGGAACCCCGACGAAAGCGGTATGTGACGAACGGACCTCAGCGCGCGCCGAAAATGGCCGAACCGACGCGAACGCCAGTGGCGCCGAACTGGACGGCCGTCTCGAAGTCGCCTGACATGCCCATCGACAGCTTCTCGAGCTTGCAGGCAGCAGCCAGTTTGGCGAGCAGGGCAAAATGCGGGCCGGGATTTTCTTCCACCGGCGGAATGCACATCAGCCCCTCGATCGAAAGACCCAGCTCGTTGCGGCACAGATCCACGAAGGCAACGGTCTCCTCCGGCGCGATGCCGGCCTTCTGCGGCTCCAGCCCGGTGTTGACCTGGACGTAGAGCCTAAGCGCCCGGCCCTGCCTCTGCATTTCGGCCGCAAGCGCGCGGGCGATCTTCTCGCGATCGACCGTCTCGATGACATCGAACAGCGCGACGGCTTCCGCCGCCTTGTTCGACTGCAGCGGGCCGATCAGGTGCAGTTCGAGACCGGATGTCTCGGCCTTCAGCTCCGGCCACTTGCCTTGCGCTTCCTGCACGCGGTTCTCGCCAAAGACCCGCTGCCCGGCGGCAATCACCGGGCGGATGGCGTCGGCGTCGAAAGTCTTGGAAACAGCGACCAGCGTGACGGCACCCTTGGCGCGACCGGCAGACTTCTCCGCTGCCTGAATCCGGCTCACGACGTCCTGCAACCGCTCTTGAACTTCCATGGACCTGCTCTCCGACACGGGATTTCCAAACCACTGACCGAGCGGCTTAGGCAAAGTTGAGCCGATTGCCAAGGCCGCTCCGCCATGGACCGGCTCAAATCCGCCAAAGTGTCGCGGCAAACCCTTCAAAAACTTGACCGTCAGACGGTTTCGTGGTGAAGGTCACCCCAACTATCATGAGGCGCCACTATGCGCCGCAGAACTTCCGGAACATCGAAAAGACATGTCTAGCGAACGATACAATCCGCGTGATGCCGAGCCCCGTTGGCAGCAAGAATGGGACAAGAACGAAGTCTTCCAGACCGAGAACGACGATCCGCGCGAAAAGTACTATGTGCTCGAGATGTTCCCCTATCCCTCGGGCCGCATCCACATGGGCCACGTGCGCAACTACACCATGGGTGACGTGGTAGCGCGCTACAAGCGCGCCCGCGGCTTCAACGTGCTGCATCCGATGGGTTGGGACGCCTTCGGGATGCCGGCCGAAAACGCCGCCATGGAGCGTGGCGTGCACCCGGCCAGCTGGACCTACCAGAACATCGCCTCGATGAAGGCGCAGCTGAAGGTTATGGGCCTGTCGCTCGACTGGAACCGCGAGTTCGCCACCTGCGACCCCGCCTATTACCAGCGCCAGCAGTACCTGTTCCTGGACTTCCTGGAAAAGGGCCTCGTCTACCGCAAGCAGTCCAAGGTCAATTGGGACCCGGTCGACAACACCGTGCTCGCCAACGAGCAGGTGATCGACGGCCGTGGCTGGCGCTCCGGCGCGCTGGTCGAACAGCGCGAACTGACGCAATGGTTCTTCCGCATCACCGACTTCAGCCAGGAACTGCTCGACGCGCTCGATACGCTGGATCAGTGGCCCGAGAAGGTGCGCCTGATGCAGAAGAACTGGATCGGCCGCTCCGAGGGCCTGTCGCTGCGTTGGGAAATCGTCGAAGGCACCGCCGGCGACGCAACCGAGCTCACCGTGTACACCACCCGTCCGGACACGCTCTTCGGCGCCTCCTTCCTGGCGATCGCCGCGGATCACCCGCTGGCAAGGCAGGTGGCGGCCAGCAACCCTGAGGTCGATGCATTCTGCGAGGAATGCCGCCGCGCCGGCACCTCCCTTGCCGCGCTGGAAACGGCAGAGAAGAAGGGTATCGACACCGGTATCCGTGCCAAGCATCCGCTCGATCCGAGCTGGGAGCTGCCGGTTTATGTCGCCAATTTCGTGCTGATGGACTACGGCACGGGCGCCATCTTCGGCTGCCCCTCCGGCGACCAGCGCGACCTCGACTTCGCGCGCAAATACGACCTGCCGGTCGTTCCCGTCGTCATGCCGAGGGACGGCGATGCCGCGACCTTCGCCATTGGTGACGAGGCCTATATCGGCGACGGCGTGATGATCAACTCGCGCTTTCTCGACGGCCTGTCGACGGAAGACGCTTTCGAGACCGTTGCTTCGAAGCTCGAGAAGGAAATGCTCGACGGTGCGCCGCGTGCCGAGCGCAAGGTCAATTTCCGCCTGCGCGACTGGGGCATCTCGCGCCAGCGCTACTGGGGCTGCCCGATCCCGGTCATCCATTGCGAGGACTGCGGCGTGGTACCAGTTCCGAAAGCCGACCTGCCGGTCGTGCTGCCGCCGGACGTTACCTTCGACAAGCCGGGCAATCCGCTCGACCGTCACGCCACCTGGCGCCACGTCGCCTGCCCGCACTGCGGCAAGGACGCCCGTCGCGAGACCGACACGATGGACACCTTCGTCGATTCGTCCTGGTATTTCACGCGCTTCACCGCACCCTGGGAAGACAATCCGACCGACCCCAAGGTCGCCAACCACTGGCTGCCGGTCGATCAGTACATCGGCGGTATCGAGCACGCCATCCTGCATCTGCTCTATTCGCGCTTCTTCACCCGCGCGATGAAGGCCACCGGCCATGTTGCCGTCGACGAGCCGTTCAAGGGCCTGTTCACACAGGGCATGGTCGTGCATGAAACCTATAGTCGCGGCGAAGGCGCCCAGCGCGAATGGGTGACGCCGGCCGAGATCCGCATCGAGGAGATCGATGGACGCCGTAGCGCGACGCTGATCGAAACCGGTGAGGAAATCACCATCGGCTCGATCGAGAAGATGTCGAAGTCGAAGAAGAACGTCGTCGATCCCGACGACATCATCGCTTCCTATGGCGCTGATACCGCCCGCTTCTTCGTTCTCTCCGATTCGCCGCCGGATCGTGACGTGATCTGGTCGGAAGCCGGTGTCGAAGGATCGCATCGCTTCGTGCAGCGCGTGTGGCGTCTGATCAGCGAAGCGGCCGAGAAGCTGCGGGTAATCGAGGCCGCCCCGGCGCTCGAAGGCGAGGCTCTCGCTGTTTCGCAAGCCGCGCACAAGACGCTGCGCGCGGTCGAGGCGGATTACGACAAGCTCGCCTTCAACAAGGCCGTGGCGCGCATCTACGAGCTCGTGAACACGCTTGCCGCACCGCTGACCCAGGTAGCAGCCGGCAAGGCCGACGCGGCCCTGGCGGGGGCTGTGAAGGATGCGACGACGATCCTGATCAACCTCATCGCACCGATGATGCCGCACCTCGCCGAGGAATGCTGGCGCGAGGTCGGGGGCGAGGGCCTGATTGCGGAACGCGGCTGGCCGGCGTTCAACCCCGCTTTGGTCGTCGAGAACGAAATCACCATGCCGGTGCAGATCAATGGCAAGAAGCGCGCCGATTTGACAATCGCTCGCGATGCGGATCAGAGTGCGATCGAAAGCGCCGTCCTGGCGCTCGATGCCGTCAAGTCCGCGCTCAACGGCAGCAGCCCCAAGAAAATCATCGTCGTGCCCCAGAGGATCGTCAATGTCGTTGTCTGATAGAGCTGGTTTCCGTATCCGGTCGATTCCGGTTCTGGCTGGCGCGCTCATGTTGACCGCGCTCGCCGGCTGCCAGGTCCGGCCGCTCTATTCCGACCCGGTCGGCACCTCGACAGCACTGGCGGCGATAGAGATTTCCGAAGCCACCGACCGTGTCGAGCAGGAAGTGCGTAACGCGCTGATCTTCCTGGCCGCAGGTGGTCAGGGCGAGCCCGTGAATCCGCAGTATCACCTGGCGCTCACCGTCACGCACCGGTCGATGGGCGTGCTCTACGATCAGGCCAAGGACCGCGCCGGCGCCGGCCGTATCGTCGTCAAGGCGGACTACAATCTGACGAAGATCGGTACGGGCGAGACCATCAAGTCCGGCAACCGCACGGCCGTTGCTCTCGTTGACTTCCCGGTCCAGGAATTTGCCAAGGTGCGCGCCGTTCGTGACGGCGAAAACCGCGCAGCCAAGGAACTCGCCGAGCTGATCCGGGCCGACATCGCCGCGGCTCTCAGCCGCTAACGGGTGTCGGCATGAGCGAGGTCAAGTCGCACGAGTTCGACTCCTTTCTCCAGAAGTCAGCCGGAATCTACCGGCTTTTCATCCTCTACGGGCCCGACCGCGGGCTCGTCTCCGAGCGTGCCTCTGCAATCGCCGCCCGTTGCGGCGTGCCGCTCGACGATCCGTTTTCCCTGTTGAAGCTCGATGTCAGTGAACTGACGCAATCGCCCGGGCGGCTGCTCGATGAAGTAAACTCGATCGGCCTCTTCGGTGGAGAAAAGCTCGTCTGGGTCCGTGGCGCGACCAATGAAAAGCCGCTGGTCGATGCGTTGCAGATCCTTTCGTCCGAGCCACCGACCGGAAGCTATGTGATCGTCGAAGCCGGCGACCTCAAGAAGGGGTCCGCACTTCGAAAGATCGGCGAGAGCGCGCGTTCGGTCGCCTGTATCGCCTGCTACAGTGACGACGCGCGCAGCCTGCAGGCGCTGATCGACAAGGAACTCGGCGACGAGAAGCTGGGCATCAGCACCGCGGCACGGCAACGATTGCTGGAGGCGCTCGGTGGCGACCGCCTGGCCTCACGAAACGAGCTGCGCAAGCTTGCGCTCTACTGCCGTGGCAAGTCCACGGTGGACGAAGAAGACGTGCTCGATATCGTTGGGGATGCCAGCGCCATCTCCGTCGACGATGCCGTCGATGCCGTGCTGAAGGGCGACCTCGATGGATTGCTGCATGCGATGCAGAAGATCACCACATCCAAGACGCCGGCCTTTCTGGTGCTGCAGGCGTGCCTGCGCCAGTTTCAGCAGCTCGATGTGATGCGCGCCGAGATGGATGCAAGCCGCCAGCAGGCGGGGCAAGTGATCGCGACGCTGGGGCGTGGGCTGCACTTTCGCCGCAAGCCGATCGTCGAGGCAGCCTTGAAGCATTGGTCGAGCCCGGCCATCCGCCGCGAGCTCAATCGCCTGCAGACGACCATCTTTCAGAGCCGCAGCCGTGCGAGCCTGGAGGAAAGCCTGGTGCTGCAGAACCTGATGGCGATCGCGGTGCAATCGGCGCGACGCTGACCTGCCTCTGTCGACCCAGTCCCGTTACCGCAGCCTAGTGTTCGAATTTCGCCAACAGGTCTTCAGGCTGCATGAGGGAGATGGGTGGACCTCGCCGTCCGAAACTCAACTGGACGCCAAAAGATCTCATCATATCAAATAATTAGGCGCGCCGCTCGTTGGAGAGACGCGCCATCAATACGCCAAAGCAAAAATACGCAGGAGTGGCTTATCGCCGCTCGAGCAGCCGGCAGATTTCTTCCAGTTGATCCAGCGTCTTGTAGGCGATGCGCAAATGACCACCGGATGCCTTGTGGTTCACGGTAACCTCAAGCCCGAGGCTATCCGACAACGTGCGCTCGAGCGCTAGCGTATCGGCATCCTTCTCGTCGCGACGGACGGTCTTGCCGTAATTCGGATCGTTCTGCGCGCGAATATCGTTCTGCGCGATGCGCTCGGCGTCACGCACCGAGAGCCCCTTGGCAATGATCGTCCGGGCGAGGGTTGCCGGATCCGAGGTCGGAATGAGTGCACGGGCATGTCCGGCCGAAAGCGCGCCTTCCGACAACATGTCTCGAACAGGTTCCGGCAGTTTCAAAAGACGCAGGCTATTGGCGACATGGCTTCGGCTCTTGCCGATGATCTCGCCGAGATCGTTCTGCGTATAGCCGTGCTCGGCGATCAACTGCTCGTAGCCAAGCGCTTCGTCGAGCGGATTGAGATCCGAGCGCTGGACGTTTTCGACGATAGCGATTTCAAGCGCCGTGCGATCGTCAACGTCGCGAATGATAACCGGGATTTCGGTGAACCCGGCCAGTTGTGCGGCACGCCAGCGGCGCTCGCCGGCGATGATCTCGTAGCGATCGACGCCGATGGTGCGAGCAACGACAGGCTGGACAATACCATGCTGACGGATCGAATTGGCGAGATCCTGGAGTTCGGCTTCGTCGAACTGACGACGCGGGTTGCGCGGATTGCGCGATACGAACTCAATCGGCACGCGCCGATCCGGATTGACCGGGGCAGGGGCAGCTGCCCCAGTTTGCAACGGCTGATCCATCTCGCCGATCAACGCGGCCAGTCCGCGACCGAGCCGCCTCTTCGAGCTATCGTCGTTCATATCGTCACCCGAGTTAAATTACGCTACCGAAATGATTATGCCGCTTTGCGCTGGCGCTCGCGTTGAATGACTTCGGAGGCCAGTTGCAGATAGGCCTGACTGCCAGCGCACTTCAGATCATAAAGAATGGCCGGCTTGCCATAGGAAGGCGCTTCCGAGACGCGAACATTGCGCGGGATCAGGGTGTGGTAGACCTTGTCGCCGAGATGCGTCCGCACATCGCTAACAACCTGCTGTGCCAGGTTGTTGCGCGAATCGAACATGGTCAGGACGATGCCCTGGATATCCAGGCTCGGATTCACGGTTCGGCGAATCTGATCCACAGTCTCCAGCAGCTGGCTCAGACCCTCGAGCGCGAAGAACTCGCACTGCAGAGGGACAAGCACCGAATGGGCGGCCGCCATCGCGTTCATCGTCAGCAAGTTGAACGATGGTGGGCAATCGACAAGCACGTAGGAATATTCCATCGCGGCGGGACTAACCAAGGCCTTGCGTAAACGGAAGACACGATCCGGTTCCTGCGAAATTTCCATCTCGACGCCGAGAAGGTCCATGGTCGATGGAATGATCGAGAGATTCGGAACGGCTGTCTGCTGAGCGATCTCGCCGATCCCGTGCGATCCCATCATCAGCTCATAGGATGACAGGTTCCGATCGCGGCGTTGAATGCCGAGCCCGGTGCTGGCGTTGCCCTGCGGGTCCAGATCAACGATCAAAACGTGTTCGCCGATAGCCGCCAATGCGGTCGCCAGATTGATGGCGGTCGTGGTTTTGCCGACGCCGCCTTTCTGATTTGCGATTGTGATGATCCGGTTTTTGCCACCAAACATGTTTCCGCTCGCGATCACTGGGCCCTGCGCGCCAGATTTGCGATCTCGAGCACGACAGAATCCGGCTCGACCACGCTTGGATGTTTTACCAGATCAAACTGATAGCGGCCAACGGCTTTGTCGATTTCGCGCTGGTAATCCCGCCCTTTATGGAAGTAGGCGACCGCTTTCTGCTCCTTCGCCGTCATCCATGGCGCAGAATAGTCGAGGAGCAAGGTCAAATCCGCGAGCGCGCGCGCCGAAACCGCGTCCGCGCGGGGAATCAATGCGCCTGCTTCTTCGATTCGAACCGGGTGAACCGAACCGCGCGCACCCGTTTCGGCCAGGGCGACACGCAGAAAGGCAGCCTTCTTGTTGTTGCTTTCAACGAGATGGACCCAACCGTCGCCAAGTTCGGCGAGATAGATCGCCGTGATGACACCTGGAAAGCCGCCACCGCTGCCGAGATCGACCCAGGTCTTCGGACCAGGAGACAACTGCGCGAGCTGCAAGCTATCGACAATGTGCCGGCGCCAAAGATCCTCGATCGTGGACGGCGCAACAAGATTGATCGACTTCGCCCACTTCTGAAAGAGCTTGGCAAAATGCTCCAACCGTTCATTCGTTTCACGTGAAACACGCAGTCCGTTCAACACATCGATTGGACTCGCCTTCATTGTACGCTGGCCTTTTCTTCACGTTCTACGGTTCGGTTCTGTCGCTTCACCCACGCCAGGATCAGCGACGCTGCTGCCGGTGTCATACCGTCGACCTTCATCACGTGAGCCAGATTGCGGGGCGCCTGCTGCTTCAGCTTCTGCTTCAGCTCGTTGGAGAGGCCCGAGAGCATATCGAAGTCGAAGCCATCGGGTATGGCAAGATTTTCCTCGCGCTGAATGCCGGCGATATCCGCTGCCTGACGATCCATATAGACCGCATAGACCGCATCGATTTCAAGCGCCTCAACGACGCGCGGACCAATCGCCGACAGCTCGGGCCAGATGGGTTGCAAACCGGCAATCGACTGATCGGGATAGGACAGGATCTCGAAAGCAGTGCGCCGTTGGCCATCCTGGTTGAGCTTAAGGCCATGACGGTTACCTTCAGCCGGGGTTACCGAGAGGCCTTTCAACAGGGCACGCCCTTCGTCGAAACGCGCGCGCCAATCGACAAAGCGTTCGCGCCGCGCAGCCGAGATGCAGCCGACCTTCATCGCAAGCGGTGTCAGGCGCGCATCGGCATTGTCGGCCCGCAGCGACAATCGATACTCCGCGCGGGAAGTGAACATGCGATAGGGCTCGGTGATTCCACGCGACGTCAGGTCGTCGATCATGACACCAATATAGGACTGCGTTCGGCTGAACACGATTTCGGGACGGTTGGTCGCGGCCAAGGCGGCGTTCAAGCCGGCAACAAGACCTTGCGCCCCGGCTTCCTCATAGCCGGTCGTACCGTTGATTTGACCGGCGAGGAAAAGCCCTGGCATCTTGCGGACAGCAAGGGTCGCGTTCAGTTCACGCGGATCGACGTGATCGTACTCGATGGCGTAACCAGGCTGCAGTATCGCGACATTCTCCAATCCTGGGATCGTCTTGATAAAGGCTTCCTGGATGTCAGCCGGCAGCGACGTCGAAATGCCGTTCGGGTAGATCGTATCGTCGTCGAGACCCTCCGGTTCCAGGAAGATCTGGTGACCATCACGCTCGCCGAATCGTACGATCTTGTCCTCGATGGACGGACAATAGCGCGGTCCGACACCCTCGATCTGTCCCGAGTACATCGCCGACTTGCCGATATTGTCGGTAATAATCTTGTGCGTCTCTTCCGTCGTCCGCGTCACACCGCAATCGATCTGGCGATTCACGATCCCGTCGGTCATGAACGAGAAGGGCACAGGATCTTCGTCTGGACCTTGCCGGCCAACACGCGCCCAGTCAATGGTGCGTCCATCCAGGCGGGCGGGCGTTCCGGTCTTCAGGCGGCCGAGCCGCAACCCAAAACGCAGCAAGGTTCCCGAGAGCCCGACGGACGGTTCCTCACCGACGCGACCAGCCGGTATCTTCTGATCGCCAATATGGATGAGGCCCTTCAAGAACGTGCCCGTCGTCAGAACAACGGAGTTCGCTTGAAAGCTGCGGCCGTCCTTCATGACGACACCGTGGATGCGGCCTTGCTCTTCCAGAAGGTCGAAGGCATCGCCCTCGATAACGGTCAGATTCTCGATGGCAGCGATCTCCCGCTGCATGGCTTCGCGATAGAGGCGGCGATCGGCTTGCGTACGCGGTCCGCGCACTGCCGGACCCTTACGGCGGTTGAGCAAACGAAACTGAATACCGCCGGCATCAGCGACGCGCCCCATCAGGCCGTCCATCGCGTCGATCTCGCGGACCAGATGTCCTTTTCCCAAGCCGCCGATCGCCGGGTTGCAGGACATAACGCCGATCGTGGATGCCTTGTGCGTGATCAACGCTGTGTTGGCGCCCAGACGCGCAGCCGCAGCCGCGGCTTCGCAGCCGGCATGGCCACCGCCAATGACGATTACGTCAAATTGCATCATTGCCTCTTCTCCGGGGTTAACCCGGCACGAATCGTTTCACGTGAAACACAACGAAGGACTCGCACACGTTGTATTGCACTGGCCTACTGGTTATTTCCCGATACAGAATTCAGAAAATATCACATCGAGAAGGTTCTCAACATCCACGCGGCCGGTTATCCGTCCAATTGCGTCGCCAGCAAGGCGCAACAGTTCCGCGCGTATATCCAGCCCCAAGTCCTGACTTGCCAAGCTGTCGTCGATCGACCGCTGCGCCTGCCGGAGACTATCGACATGGCGCCGCCGCGAAGGCAGCGACAGCGAGGTCCGCCCACTGAGATCCGGCAGGTGCGCCGCGATCGCGTCCAGCAGTCGCTCCATGCCTTCGCCGGTTCTCGTCGAGACCAACACATCCGCGGCCCCCTCGCGCCAGCCATCACTGCCGCGATCAAGTTTGGTTCCAACCCGTAGCACGGGCGTCGTGTCGGATGGGAAGTCGGACATGACATCAAAACCGTCCGGCGCATCGGCCAACAGCAAGATCAGATCTGCTCTCTCGATAATTTCTCGTGCGCGACGAATACCTTCTTGCTCTACTCTCTCGTCGGTTTCCCGCAGCCCCGCCGTATCGTAGAGCTTAACGGAGAATCCGGCTAAGGAAAGGTCCACGGAAAGAACGTCGCGGGTCGTACCAGCAATCTCGGTGACGATTGCAATGTCACGCTGGGCCAGTGCATTGAGCAAGCTCGACTTGCCGGCGTTCGGCGCGCCGGCGATGACGATCTTCAGGCCGTCGCGGATGATCTCCGCGATCGGCGCATCGGCAATATGTGCTGCTATCTCTTGCGACAGTATGGACATATCCTGCCAGATGCGCTGGCTGACCGAGCCCGGCACATCGTCTTCATCGGCAAAATCGAGCTCGGCCTCGATCATCGCCCGCGCATGGGTCAAGCGCTTCGCCCAGCCGGCATAGATCTTTGATTGTCCACCGCCGGAGTGTTCGATCGCGAGCCGGCGCTGCATCTCGGTTTCCGCAGCAATCAGGTCGGCGAGACCCTCCACCTCGACCAGGTCGAGCTTGCCGTTCTGGAAGGCGCGACGCGAAAACTCACCGGCTTCCGCATGGCGCAAACCCTCGAGCTTCGAGAGTTCCTCAAGCAAGGCGTTTACTGCCGCCCGACCACCATGGATCTGAAGCTCGGCGCAGTCTTCTCCTGTAAAGGAGGCAGGTCCGCGAAAATAGAGAACAAGGCCGCTGTCGATGACATCACCGTTACGGGACCGAATCGATCTCAATGTCGCCGACCGAGGTGTTGGCGCACCACCACACAACGCCTGCAACACCGCTTCGGTGCGGCCGCCGCTGATACGCACGACTGCGACGCCGGCGGGCAGAGATCCGCTGGAAAGCGCATAAATCGTGTGCGTCGCTGTCATGGGCTCACCTGAAAAGACCGCGGACACGCAGGGCGCGTCGATGGTCGATGCAATGGGGATCGTCGAAGTTCCGGACCGGATCGTTCCGCTTCGCGGAGCGCGCTCACGCGGGGCAAACGCTATCTCAATGGGTCGGCGTGCTTATGCCGAAAGAATGCCGAAATTTCAAGGCCTCGCCGCATCCTCGTATTTCACGGTGGGCACGTGTTTCACGTGAATCAGCAGAAACGGTGTCTGTCTGATTGCGGGCCTAGTCGGAGATTGTTGCGAAACCGAATCGAATGACCGGAGAATCCGGCTAAGGTTTTGAAACAAGAAAACCGGCCGACGCGTGGTCGACCGGTCCCGAAGTCGGATGATGAACGCGTCTTATGTGTTCATCGAGTCGAAGAAATCGCCGTTGTTCTTCGTCTGCTTGAGCTTGTCGATGAGGAACTCGATCGCGTCGGTCGTCCCCATCGGCGCCAGAATACGGCGCAGCACAAAGATCTTCTGCAGGTCCTGGCGCGGAACGAGCAGGTCTTCCTTACGCGTACCGGACTTGAGAATGTCCATCGCCGGGAAGATACGCTTGTCGGCCACCTTGCGGTCGAGCACGATTTCCGAGTTACCGGTGCCCTTGAACTCTTCGAAGATGACTTCGTCCATGCGGCTGCCGGTGTCGATCAGCGCTGTCGCGATGATCGTCAACGAGCCGCCTTCTTCGATGTTACGGGCGGCACCGAAGAAGCGCTTCGGGCGCTGCAGAGCATTGGCGTCGACACCACCGGTCAAGACCTTGCCCGATGACGGAACAACGGTGTTGTAGGCGCGGCCGAGGCGGGTGATCGAGTCAAGCAGGATAACGACGTCACGGCCGTGTTCCACGAGGCGCTTGGCCTTTTCGATCACCATCTCGGCGACCTGTACGTGGCGGGTCGCCGGCTCGTCGAAGGTCGAGGACACGACTTCGCCCTTCACCGAGCGCTGCATGTCCGTCACTTCTTCGGGACGTTCGTCGATCAGGAGAACGATCAGGTAGCATTCCGGATGGTTCGCGGTGATCGAATGGGCGATGTTCTGCAGGAGAACAGTCTTACCGGTGCGCGGCGGAGCAACGATCAGGCCGCGCTGGCCTTTGCCGAGCGGCGCAACCAGGTCGATGACCCGGGCCGACAGATCCTTCGAGGTCGGAACGTCGAGTTCCATCTTGAAGCGCTCGTTCGGGTAAAGCGGCGTCAGGTTGTCGAAGTGAACCTTGTGACGGATCTTTTCCGGATCATCGAAGTTGATGGTGTTGACCTTGAGGAGGGCGAAGTAACGCTCGCCTTCCTTCGGTCCGCGGATCGGACCCTCGACCGTGTCGCCGGTCTTCAGCGAGAAGCGGCGGATCTGGGAGGGCGAGATGTAGATATCGTCCGGACCGGGGAGGTAGTTTGCATTCGCCGAGCGCAGAAAGCCGAAGCCGTCCTGGAGCACTTCAACGACGCCTTCACCGATAATCTCGATATCCTGGGCCGCGAGCATCTTGAGGATTGCGAACATCAGCTCCTGCTTGCGCATCGTGCTGGCGTTCTCCACCTCGAGCTCCTCGGCGAAAGCGAGCAGATCGGTCGGCGTCTTGTTCTTGAGTTCTTGTAGCTTCATTTCAGCCATGAAGGATCCATGTTTGGTATGGGTAGTGGGGAGATGGCGAGTATTCGTTAGGGAGCTGCAGCAGGAAGGGGCAGGCTCTTGTCTTTGTCACAAGCCATGAAGAGGAGATGGCAGAAAATAGCGATTCACGTGAAACCCTGCAAGGGGCTGTCGCAAATTAGAAACGCCTATGACAGGCCGCAAATCGATTAAATTCAGAATGGCTTCACGACGACCATGATGACGATGAGGATCATCAAGAGGGTAGGCGCCTCGTTCATCAACCGCCAATAGCGCGCATCGTGCCTGTTCTCGTCGCGCTGAAAGGCGCGCACAGCACGGCTGAAACGCATGTGGACACCGGTCAGCAGCACCACGAACAGAAGCTTGGCATGCAACCAGCCACCCTGGAAGCCATAAACGCTCCAGGCCAGATAAAGCCCGAGCACCCAGGAAATCATCATGGCCGGGTTCATGATGACCTTCAGGAGCCGCAACTCCATCATCTTGAAGGTTTCCGACTGGGCGGAGCCGGGCTCCGCATCCGTGTGGTAAATGAACAGCCTGGGCATGTAGAGCAACGCCGCCATCCAGGACATCACGGCGATAACATGCAGCGCCTTGATCCAGAGATAGAGATCATCCGGGCGCCAGACGAACAGACCGACGAGAAGCGCCACGAACGCACCAAGCGCGATCGCTGCCCTGAGCCGCGCCCTGTTGCCCGGCGCCCGGTCGGTCTGCTTCTCCGCCATCACCGCGCTCCACGAACCCGGGCAACCAGCGCCGAGACATGATCGGGATCGGCCTGCGGCGTTATGCCATGGCCGAGATTGAAGATCAGCGGACCGTGACCGAGTGCGTCGAGAATGCGGTCAATGCCTTCCTCAAGCGCCACGCCGCCGGCAACGACCCGCATCGGATCGAGATTGCCCTGTATCGGCCCTTCCTTCTGCAGATCCTTCGCAAAGGAAAGCGGAACGGTCCAGTCAAGACCGATCGCGTCAGCACCGGTCGCCTGCCGATATCCGTTCAACAGCTGCCCCGCGCCCTTCGCAAAGGCGATGATCCTTGCCTGCGGCCGCTGCGCCCGAACGGAGGCGATGATCCGCTGCACCGGCTTGACGGCGTAGCGGGTGAATTCCTCCTCACCGAGAACACCTGCCCAGGAATCGAAGATCTGCACGGCATCGGCGCCGGCATCGATCTGTCGCACGAGATATTCAGCCGATACATCCGCCAGAAAGGCGAGCAGATGATCGAAGGCCTCGGGATTGCGATACGCGAAGAGACGGGCAGGGGCCTGGTCCGGCGTCCCCTGGCCGGCGATCATATAGGTCGCCACCGTCCAGGGAGCGCCACAGAAGCCGAGCAGCGTCGTTTCCGAGGGAAGCTCTGCGCGCAACCGCGAAACCGTCTCAAAGACCGGCTGGAGGTGTTCAGAGATGCCCTCAGGCTTCAGGAGACGGATACCATCAGCATCGATCGGGTCCATTCGTGGCCCATGGCCTTCCTCGAAGCGCACGTTGCGTTTCAGCGCATCGGGAATGACCAGGATGTCGGAGAAGAGAATGGCGGCATCGAAAGCGTAGCGACGGATCGGCTGCAACGTGACCTCGACTGCGAGATCGGGCGTGTAGCAAAGATCGAGGAAGCTTCCGGCTACGGCGCGCGTTGCCCTGTACTCGGGCAGGTAGCGTCCCGCCTGGCGCATGAGCCAGATCGGAGGAGGTGACACCGTCTTCCCTGCCAAAACCTCCAGAACCTTTCTGCGTGTTTCGGTCACGGATCGTCTCTCCCAATTAAAAATCAAAGATATTTAGAAGGTTTCTATTTCTTAGAGTCGGTGGGTATCAAGGATTAAAACAACGCACTGACTTGTCCACGACCGGCGATCACGACGCTCAGCGAAGGGACAATGAGTTCGATCTCTGGAAAAACAGCGTGGTCAATCTCAGAAAGGCATTTTGAATCAGTTCTTTAAGTTGCGTTCGATTTTTGACGCGCCTGTGGAAAAGCAGTTGATATCCGTGACACTTTGTCCGCGCCGTGAGTCTTGTCCACATCCGTCCCGAAACAATGTCCGCCGCAGCCCCAATTGTGAATAACTCGGCTGTTTTCCACTTGCCTGGATCCAGGCCCCGTCGTTAGCTGTGTTTCATCCCGGCTTATCAACAGCACCAGGAGAATTGCGTGGAGAACAAGAAAAACTACTTCCACCTTCACCTGATTTCGGACTCAACGGGCGAGACTCTGATTGCTGCCGGGCGCGCCGCCGCGGCCCAATTTCAAAGCTCGCATGCGCTCGAGCACGTCTATCCGCTGATCCGGAACCGCAAACAGCTGCTGCAGGTTCTCGACGCGATCGACGGCGCACCGGGCATCGTTCTCTATACAATCGTCGACCGCGAACTCGCCGATATCATCGATCGCCGTTGCCGCGAGATGGGCGTCCCTTGCGTCTCCGTGCTGGATCCCATCATCGACCTCTTTCAGTCCTATCTGGGATCCCCGTCGCGGCGGAGATCCGGTGCTCAGCATGTGATGGATGCGGAATATTTCGCGCGCATCGACGCGCTGAATTTCACCATGGACCATGACGACGGTCAGCTGCCGGCCGATTTCGACGAGGCGGATGTCGTCCTCGTCGGCATCAGCCGGACGTCGAAGACGCCGACCAGCATCTATCTCGCCAACCGTGGCATCAAGACAGCGAACATCCCGATCGTCCCCGGCGTACCGTTGCCTGAAAGATTGATGGAAGCGACGAAGCCGCTCGTCGTCGGGTTGATCGCGACGGCCGACCGTATCTCGCAAGTGCGCCAGAACCGGGTGCTCGGAACGACGCAAGGCTTTCACGGCGATGAGTACACCGACAAGGCCTCGATCACCGAGGAACTGAAATATGCCCGGTCGCTCTGTGCGCGCAACAATTGGCCCGTCATCGATGTCACCCGCCGTTCGATAGAGGAAACGGCAGCGGCAATCGTTGCCCTGCGTCCACGTCTGCGTTAGAGCGGATTCGAACAATTCGGGAACTTGAATGATGACATCTTCGCTCGTCCTGGCTTCGGCCAGCCCGTTTCGCCGGGCGCTCCTGGAGAATGCCGGCCTGGTCTTTGAAGCGAAGGCAGCCGAGATCGACGAGCGGGCGCTGGAAAAGCCGCTCGAGGATAAAGGCGCTGCGCCCGAAACCGTTGCGCTCGAATTGGCGGAAGCAAAGGCACGCGATGTCGCCAGGTATTTCGCCGACGCGCTGGTGATCGGATCCGATCAGACAATGTCATTGGGGTCGCGGGTCTACCACAAGCCGAAGACCATGGCGGAAGCTGCCGCACATCTGCTTTCGCTCTCCGGCCAGACGCACCGCCTGAACAGTGCCGTCGTCCTTTTGCGTGGCGAAGATGTCATCTGGCGCCATGTGTCTTCCGCCCACATGACCGTGCGCCCGCTGACGGCAGATTTCGTCGAGCGTCATCTAGAGCGTGTCGGCGAAAAGGCGCTTTCGAGCGTCGGCGCCTACCAGCTGGAAGGCGAGGGCATCCAGCTCTTCGAAAAGATCGAGGGCGACTACTTCACCATCCTCGGTCTCCCGATGCTGCCGCTGCTTGCCAAACTCCGTGAACTGGGAACGATCGATGCGTGATTCACGTGAAACATTTGTTAACCACGCCTTCGTCACCGGCTATCCGATCAAGCATTCCCGGTCGCCGCTGATCCACGGCTATTGGCTGAAACAGCTCGGTCTGCCCGGCAGCTATCGAGCGCACGAGGTCAAGCCGGAAGAATTCGCCGCCTTCATTGCCAGCCTCAAGGACGGGACATCCGGTTTCTGCGGTGGTAATGTGACCATCCCCCACAAGGAAGTGGCCTGTCGGCTGGTGGATCAGCCGGATGAGCTCAGCCAGGAACTCGGCGCCGCCAACACGCTGTGGGTTCAGGACGGAAAGGTGCATGCCACCAATACCGACGGCCGCGGCTTTGTTGCCAACCTCGACGAGCGGGCGGCCGGCTGGGACCGGACGTCGACGGCAGTCATTCTCGGCGCCGGCGGCGCAAGCCGGGCGATCATCCAGGCTGTTCGTGATCGCGGCATCAAGACGATCCATGTCGTCAATCGCACCGTCGAACGGGCGCAGGAACTTGCCGACCGGTTCGGTCCGGCGGTGGAAGCCCATCCGATGGGCGCACTCAAGGACGTGATGACCGGCGCAGGCCTGTTCATCAATACCACCTCGCTCGGCATGGACGGCAGCGAAGCACCGGCGATCGACTTCGGCGTTATGGCTTCGAGCGCAGTCGTCACGGATATTGTCTATGTTCCGTTGAAGACGCCGATCCTGGCGCAGGCAGAGGTGCAGGGCCTTGCGATCGTCGACGGTTTGGGCATGCTTCTGCACCAGGCGGTGCCCGGCTTCGAACTCTGGTTCGGCTGTCGGCCGATGGTGGACGCCGACCTTCGACAATTGATTATCGACGACATGGACAGGCACTGATGATTATCCTTGGGCTCACCGGATCGATTGCCATGGGCAAGTCGACGACCGCCCAGATGTTTCGCGACTTCGGCGTGCCGGTGAACGATGCCGACGAGGTCGTGCATCAGCTCTATAGCGGCGAGGCGGTGGCGCCGGTGGAAGGGGCGTTTCCCGGAAGCACGAAAGATGGAAAAGTCGATCGCACCGAACTCTCGCGCCAGCTCATGCAGGCGCCGGAACGGCTGCGCGAGCTTGAGGCGATCGTCCATCCGCTGGTGCGCGGCAAGGAGCAGGAGTTCCTCGCGGAAAACCAGGCCGCCAGCGCGCCCTTCGTCGTCCTCGACATTCCTCTCCTGTTTGAAACGGGTGCGGACAAGCGGGTCGATCGCGTCGTCGTCGTGACCTGTTCGGCCGAGCTGCAGCGCCAAAGGGCGCTGAAGCGCCCAGGAATGACCGAGGAAAAACTTGCGATGATCCTTGCGCGTCAGGTGCCGGACAGCGAAAAGCGTAAACGCGCCGACTACATCATCGATACCAGCGACAGTTTCGACGTCACCCGGGGCCAGGTGAAGGCCGTCGTCGACCAACTCGCAGCCAGCAACGGAGACGCGGATGCGTGAGATCATCTTCGATACGGAAACGACAGGCCTCGACAATCGCGAGGACCGGGTGATCGAAATCGGCGGTGTCGAGCTCGAGAACCAATTTCCGACCGGCCGTACGCTGCACATCTATATCAATCCCGGCAACCGCAAGGTTCACCCGGATGCGCTCGCCATCCACGGGATCACCGACGAGTCCCTGAAGGACAAGCCGCCATTTGCCGATGTGGTCGACCAGATCCTCGAGTTTTTCGGCGACGCCCGTTGGGTCGCTCACAACGCCACCTTCGACATGGGCTTTATCAACGCCGAGTTTGCGCGTCTGGGCATGCCGCCGATCGCCATCGAGCGTGTGACCGACACGCTGGCGCTTGCCCGCCGCAAACACCCGATGGGGCCGAACTCGCTGGACGCGCTTTGCCGTCGCTACGGTATCGACAACTCGCACCGCGCCAAGCACGGCGCGCTTCTCGACTCCGAACTGCTGGCGGAAGTCTACATCGAGATGATCGGCGGCCGTCAGGCAGCACTCGGCCTTGTGTCCAGCAGATCGACCGATCAGGCAATCGAACTCGACGACGCGCCGATCCTTATCGGCCAGCGGCCGCGTCCTTTGCCGAACCGGCTCTCGGAGGCGGACCTCGCCGCCCACGCGGCGTTGATCGCGAAGATCGGCGCCAAGGCGATCTGGGCAAAATACGACCCCCAGGACTAAGGCAGATACGAAAAAGCCCGGCACATTGGCCGGGCTTTTCGTTTCAGCAATCTGAAATTCGATCAGTTTGCGGTTTCGTTCGAAACCTGGGCGCGGACCTTTTCTTCGGCCATGCGCTGAGCGAACATCTGCGCGAAATCGATCGGATCGATCATCAGCGGCGGGAAGCCGCCGTTGCGGGTTGCGTCGGCAACGATCTGACGGGCGAACGGGAACAGCAGGCGCGGGCACTCGATGAAGAGCAGCGGCAGCATGTGCTCCTGCGGGAAACCGGCAACGCGGAAGACGCCGCCATAGGCGAGCTCGACGTTGAACAGGACGCGGTCGCCGTCCTTGGCTTCTGCGTTCAGCGAGAGCACGACGTCGAAATCGTTCTCTGCGAGCGGGTTGGCATTGACGTTGACGTTGATATTGATCGACGGCGCCTTGTCACGGGCTTGCAGCGAACGCGGCGCGCCCGGGTTTTCGAAGGAAAGGTCCTTGATATACTGGGCGAGGATGTTCAGCGTCGGGCTCTGCTGCGCGCTGCCGTTGCCGTTGGATGCGGTATCAGTCGTCATAAGGGTTCCTCGACAAAAATAGGTGAGGCCATCTAGCATTTCGGCCTAGGGCTTACAACCCTGCGGGCCCGGCGCTTTCCAGCGGGCGCTGGGTTTCTGCTCCAAGCGGAAAGCTGAAAGCATGCTCCGGAATATGGGCGATAGAGTGCCGTTCGCGCATTCTGTCACCGTGGCCTCTTGGCTAGGGCTGGCGGCGATCGCCGACCTGTGGCGGATCCTCGTCGTCCGTTCGCGAGAATTCGCCCTCGTCGAGATCGATGACGCGCGGCGAGGGGCGCGGTTCGTGCGGCCGTGTCCAGCCGGCACCGGATGCCGCGGTCACGATCGTCATTCGCTTGCGCAGGAAACCGGCAACCGCATTTCGAACGAAAGGCAGAAACAGCAGGAGGCCGATCACGTCGCTGACGAAGCCCGGCACCACCAGCAGGATCGCCGCGACGAACAGCAATGCGCCGCCAAGCACCTCCCGGCCCGGGTCGCTACCTTTACGCGTGGCGTCCTGCATTCGCCGAATGACGGTAAATCCCTGGACTCTCAGCAGGATAACGCCGACAAATGCACTGGCAAGAACCAGCAGCAACGTCATCAGGAGGCCGATCTCCCGGCCGACGACGACAAAACCGGCGATCTCGGCCAGCGGAAGCCCTAGGATGGCAAAGGGGATAAGAAATGAACGCATCGATGCTGCCCGAAAATGAAACCTGGTGTCACATCCCCGTCTAAGGGTGCGACATCGCCATTTGAATGATCTATCCTTGCGGACTATATGGAATAGCCACGAGAAATTCTAACAGCGGTTCCGGGTGGAAATGGGCTCTTTTGACTTCATCACGTTTTTTTTCCTGATCGCCGCGGTGGTCATTTTCCTGCAACTGCGCAGCGTCTTGGGCCGCCGGACCGGGAGCGAGCGGCCGCCGTTTGATCCGTATTCGCCACGCGACATGAGCCAGGGGCCGGAAAACGGCGACAAGGGCAAGGTCGTGCAACTGCCGCGCCGCGAGAATGCGGACGAAGAAGCAAACCGCTACGAAATGATCGACGCTTTCGCCAAGACCGGAACGACGCTCAACACCCAGCTGCGGGCGCTGAGCGACGCGGATCAGGGTTTCGATCCCAAGGAATTCGTCAACGGCGCCAAGATGGCCTACGAGATGATCGTCATGGCTTTCGCGGACGGCGACCGAAAGACGCTGAAGAATCTGCTGTCCCGCGAGGTCTATGAGGGCTTCGACGCGGCGATCACCGATCGCGAGCGAAAGGGCGAAGTCGTCAAGTCCACCTTCGTCGGCATCGACAAGGCAGATATCATTCACGCCGAAGTGAAGGACAGCGAAGAGAACATCACCGTTCGCATCGTCAGCCAGCTGATTTCGGCGACCTATGACAAGCAGGGCGGTTTGATCGACGGCGACGCCGAGTCGGTTGCGGAGGTCAACGATCTCTGGACCTTCGCGCGCGACATTCGTTCGCGGGATCCGAACTGGAAGCTGATCGCCACCGAATCCGAAAACTGAGCGGACGCGGTACCGATGTCCTATCGATTTGAGCCAGCCCGTTTCGCCGAGCTTCCGGGCTGGCAGCATGATGATCCGACCGCGGTGATCGAGGCGATGCGTCGCTGTCACCAGCATGTCTCGACGGCCAAACCCTATCGCACGGGTTCTCTCGGGATTTCAGTCGACGATCTTTTGCCGGCCTTCTCCGCCTCGCGGCAGCAGGTTGGTAGCGGAGAGAACGCACGGGCGTTTTTCGAAGCGCATTTCGTCCCCTTCCGGATCGTGCCCGAAACGGGTTCCGGTTTTGTCACGGCCTTTTACGAGCCCGAGATCGATGTCCGCACCGAAGCGGACGAGACCTATCGTTATCCGCTCTACCGCCGACCGGACGATCTGGTCGATGTTCACGATGGCAACCGGCCGGAGGGCATGGATCCCTACTTCGCCTTCGGTCTCTCCGAGGGTGGCCGGATCAGCGAGTATCCGGACAGGCAAGCGATCGAGCAGGGCCATCTGGCCGGCCGCGGCCTGGAGATCGCCTATGCGAAGTCCAAGGTCGAGGTCTTCTTCGTTCATGTGCAGGGTGCCGCACGGCTCCGCTTCCCGGACGGTTCGCGTCGCCGTGTCACTTATTCGGCCAAGACCGGGCACTATTTCTCAGCCGTTGGCAAATTGCTGATCGAGCGCGGCAAGATCGATGCCGCCACCGTTTCGATGATGAGTATTCGCGACTGGCTGGAAGCGCATCCCGAAGAGGTCGATGAGGTTCTCTGGCACAACCGGTCATTCATCTTCTTCCGCGAGGCAGACGTCGAGGACGAGCGGCTGGGGCCGATTGCCGCCGCCAAGGTCTCGCTCGAACCGAACCGCTCATTGGCAGTTGATCGGCTGATCCACACCTTTGGCGTTCCTTTTTTTATCGCGAGCGAGAGCCTGACGCGGCTCGATGACGGAAAACCCTTCCAGCGTCTGATGCTGGCGCTCGATACGGGCTCGGCGATCGTTGGCCCAGCCCGCGGCGATATCTTTACCGGATCCGGTTTCGAGGCCGGTGAGCGGGCCGGAGCGGTCCGCAACGCGGCCGACTTTTACGTCTTCGTTCCCAAGGCGGCCGCGGCCCGTTACGGCCATGGCTAAGGACAAGAAACTTTCGGCCGAGGATCGCATTCTCTGGGGAAAGGTTGCCCGTTCGGCGAGACCGATGCCCGGTCGGCTCGCCGACCTGATGGAGATTCTGGCCGAGGACGAACAGGCAAAACCTCCGGAAGAGGCGAAGGGCAAGCAGCGGCCGCAACAGCCGGCAACAGCTCTCGAGCAGCCGGGCATAGCGCTGACGAAGAAGCTCGGCGAAAAAGTGCATCATCCACTGGAGCGGCCGGTCAAGCGCAAGCTGGCAAAGGGGCACCTGGTGCTTGAGGGCCGGATCGACCTGCACGGCATGATCCAGAGCGAAGCGCACGGACTTCTTCTGCAGTTTCTGCTGCGGGCGCACGAGCGGGGGCTGCGACATGTGCTCGTCATTACCGGCAAGGGCACCTCGTTCGGCAGCGACGGCGCCTTGAAGCGGGCGGTGCCACTCTGGTTCTCGCTTCCCGAATTCCGGCCGCTGATTTCGTCCTATGAGCCGGCCGCCCGTAACCATGGCGGCGACGGCGCGCTCTACGTCCGCCTGGCGCGGGTGAGAGGCAGCGCGCTATGACGCCCTTCGGCCAGGCTCTGCGCGACCTCAGGCGCCGCAAGGGCGTGTCGCAGAAGGAGATGGCAAAGGCGATCGGCGTCTCGGCCGCTTATCTCTCGGCGCTCGAGCATGGAAAGCGCGGTGCGCCGAGCTTCGACTTCCTCCAGCGCGTCACCGGTTACTTCAACGTGATCTGGGACGAGGCGGAGGATCTGTTCCGCATTGCCAACGTCTCCTCGCCAAAAACGGTGCTCGACACGTCGGGTCTGACGCCGGAGCACACGGCCTTTGCCAACCGATTGAGCGAACAAATTCGCGCTTTGTCTCCGGAGACGATCCGCAAGCTGCAAGATGTTTTGGAAAAAGCCACATTTCCTGATAATGACAGGGGATGAATGCTTGTTTCCGGCCGCCGCGCGGCGGTCCGGGATTTGGAACCCTGGACAAATTTTCTATAGTCCAAGAGGCGTCCGAGACGTGATTCGCAACGAATCACCATGTCCGAAGAACCTGGAAAGACCCGTAGCTGAATGACCGACAATCCTGAGACCGAAACCGGCGCCAGCGCCGAATATGGTGCCGATTCCATCAAGGTGCTGAAGGGCCTGGATGCCGTACGCAAGCGGCCGGGCATGTATATCGGCGACACCGACGACGGCTCCGGTCTGCACCACATGGTGTACGAGGTGGTGGACAACGCGATCGACGAAGCGCTTGCGGGCCATGCCGACATCGTGACGGTGTCGCTCAATCCGGACGGCTCGGTGACGGTAACCGACAACGGTCGCGGCATCCCGACTGACATCCATAAGGAAGAGGGCGTCTCGGCGGCCGAGGTCATCATGACCCAGCTGCACGCCGGCGGTAAGTTCGACCAGAACTCCTACAAGGTTTCGGGCGGCCTGCACGGCGTCGGCGTGTCGGTGGTCAATGCGCTTTCGGTTTCGCTCAAGCTGAAGATCCGGCGCGCAGGCAAGATTCACGAGATGAGCTTCACCCACGGTGTCGCTGACGGCTCTCTCGCCGTTACCGGCGACGCCGGCGATGAGACCGGGACCGAGGTGACGTTCCTGCCGAGCAGCGAGACCTTCACCAAGACCGAGTTCGACTACAACACGCTCGAGCACCGCTTGCGCGAACTCGCGTTCCTGAATTCAGGCGTTCATATCATCCTCACCGACAAGCGCCATTCGGACATCCGCCAGGACGAGATGATGTACGAGGGCGGTCTTGAGGCCTACGTCGCCTATCTCGACCGCGCGAAGAAGCCGCTGGTGCACAAGCCGGTATCGATCCGCGGCGAGAAGGACGGCATCACCGTCGAAGTGGCGATGTGGTGGAACGACAGCTATCACGAAAACGTGCTCTGCTTCACCAACAACATCCCGCAGCGCGACGGCGGCACGCATATGGCGGGCTTCCGTGGCGCGTTGACCCGGCAGGTCACGTCCTATGCCGATACGTCCGGCATTACAAAGAGAGAAAAGGTCACGCTCCAGGGCGAGGACTGCCGCGAAGGCCTGACGGCCGTACTCTCGGTCAAGGTTCCCGATCCGAAATTCTCGTCGCAGACCAAGGACAAGCTGGTGTCGTCGGAAGTGCGACCGGTGGTCGAAAGCCTCGTCAACGAGGCGCTCAGCACCTGGTTCGAAGAACATCCGACCGAAGCCAAGATCCTCGTCGGCAAGGTGGTCGAAGCCGCTGCCGCCCGCGAAGCTGCCCGCAAGGCGCGCGAACTGACGCGCCGCAAGGGCGCGCTCGACATCTCGTCGCTGCCGGGCAAGCTGGCGGACTGCTCCGAGCGTGACCCGGCAAAGTCCGAAGTCTTCCTGGTGGAAGGGGACTCGGCGGGTGGTTCGGCCAAGCAGGGCCGGTCGCGCGAAAACCAGGCGATCCTGCCGCTGCGCGGCAAGATCCTCAACGTCGAGCGTGCGCGCTTCGACAAGATGCTGTCGAGCCAGGAAATCGGTACGCTGATCACCGCGCTCGGCACGTCGATCGGCAAGGACGAGTTCAACGCCGACAAGCTGCGTTATCACAAGATCATCATCATGACGGACGCCGACGTCGACGGCGCCCACATCCGCACCCTGCTGCTCACCTTCTTCTTCCGACAGATGCCGGAACTGATCGAGCGCGGCCACATCTACATCGCCCAGCCGCCGCTCTATAAGGTGACGCGCGGCAAGTCGGCGCAGTATCTGAAGAACGAGCAGGCGCTCGAAGACTACCTGATTTCGATGGGTCTCGAGGAAGCGACGCTGCAGCTTGAATCGGGCGAAGTCCGTGCCGGGCAGGACCTGCGCGAGGTGATCACCGATGCCCTGCGCTTGCGTAACCTCATGAACGGGCTTCACTCGCGCTATAATCGGGCGATCGTCGAGCAGGCGGCCATCGCCGGCGCGCTGAACGTCGAGCTCAACGGCCAGCGCGACGAGTACGAAAAGACCGCCGCCGAGATCGCGCGGCGTCTCGACGTGATCGCCGAGGAAACCGAGCGCGGCTGGACCGGCACAGTTACCAGCGAAGGCGGGTTGCGGTTCGAACGCATGGTTCGCGGCGTCAAGGAATTCGCCGTACTCGACATGGCGCTGATCGGTTCGTCCGATGCCCGCTATATCGACCAACTGGCATCAAAGTTGAAAGAGATCTACTCGGCACCGCCGGTATTGCGTCGCCGTGACGGCGCGCAGGAGGTCAGCGGCCCGCGTGCGCTTCTCGACGCGATCTTTGCCGCTGGGCGCAAGGGCCTGTCGATGCAGCGCTACAAGGGTCTGGGTGAGATGAACGCCGAGCAGCTCTGGGAAACGACGCTCGATCCGAACGTCCGCTCGCTGCTGCAGGTCCGGGTCACCGACGCCACCGACGCGGATGGCCTGTTCTCGCGTCTGATGGGAGACGAGGTTGAGCCGCGTCGCGAGTTCATTCAGGAGAATGCGCTGAGCGTCGCAAACCTCGACATCTGATCGAGGCCCATGCAGAGACATAAAGAAAATCCCGGCCTCAGAGCCGGGATTTTTCGTTGGCGCTTCATTCGCCCTTGAACTGGCCCTCGAAGGCGAATTCGCCGACCGGCTGGCGTTGGCTCGGGATTTCGCGTGCGCGCAGATCGTCCGGCAACGTCGAGGAATCGGCAAGCCGGCCGATCGCAACGGCGGCTTCGACCCGGTAGTGTTCGGGAACATTCAGGGCGTGCATCGCCTTGTCGCGATCGATACCGGCCATGCCATGGGTGTGCCAGCCCGCGAGCGAGGCCTGCAAAGCGAGGCTGTACCAGGCCGCCCCAGTGTCGAAGGCGTGGGTATAGGCGTGCCGCATCTCGCCGTTCTGCGCTGCATTATGCGTTCTTGAAATCACGATCAGAAGTGCTGCCGCGTTCTTCGCCCAGCGCTGGTTTCCCTCGTCGAGCGTGTCGAGCAGCACCGGGAAGCGATCTGTGCCGCGGCGCGCATAGATGAAGCGCCAGGGTTGACGGTTGCTGGCAGACGGCGCCCAACGCGCCGCTTCGAAGAAGGAAAGCAGGGTTTTTTCGTCGATTTCCTCATTGGTGAAGGCGCGGGGCGACCAGCGCTCGATGAACATGGCATCGATCGGATGGTCAGCTTTTCTGTTGTCGGTCGCCGTCATGGACAAGCCTCTTCTCGGTGTCGCGTGAACCTGGGAATGCCGCTGGACCGACTGGCGGCCCATGGTTTGATTCGTTTCGAACGCTACATGAGGACGGATGGCGAAGAAACGGGTTGGATACATGGAAACGTGAGCGCCCGCGCGCCTTGTGCGCCTCAGGAAATTGCAGAAACGGCGACTCGAGGTCATTGCCGTTTCCAAAAAAAAAGTTGTATAAGTTCTGTAGGATTTGAGAGAGGACGGATCATGTCGTTTAAAGACCCATCATTGTTTCGCCAGGCAGCCCTCGTTGGCGGCGAGTGGATCGAGGCGGACGCGGCAAACGCGATCGAGGTGAACAATCCGGCGACGGGCGAGATCATCGGCCGGGTGCCGAAGCTCGGCGCCAAGGAAACCAGGGCTGCGATCGAGGCCGCGCGTGTGGCCCAGAAGACCTGGGCAGCGCGCACGGCCAAGGACCGCGCCGGCGTGCTGCGCAAGTGGTTCGAGCTGATGATCGAGAACAAGGACGATCTCGGCCGCATCCTGACGCTGGAGCAGGGCAAGCCGCTCACTGAGGCGACCGGCGAGATTGTCTACGGTGCAAGCTTCGTCGAGTGGTTTGCCGAAGAGGCGCGCCGCATCTATGGCGACCTGATCCCCGGCCATCAGCCCGACAAGCGCATCCTGGTCATGAAGCAGCCGATCGGCGTCGTTGCGGCGATCACGCCCTGGAACTTCCCCAATGCGATGATCACCCGCAAGGCCGGCCCGGCCTTTGCCGCCGGCTGCGCCATGGTGTTGAAGCCGGCTGCCCAGACGCCGTTCTCGGCGATCGCGATTGCGATTCTTGCCGAGCGTGCAGGCCTGCCGAAGGGCCTGTTCAGCGTCATCACCGGTTCTGCCCGTGAGATCGGCGCCGAGATGACCTCGAACCCGGTCGTGCGCAAGCTGACCTTCACCGGCTCGACGGAGGTGGGGGCCGAGCTCTATCGCCAGAGTGCTGCCACCATCAAGAAGCTCGGGCTGGAACTCGGCGGCAATGCGCCGTTCATCGTCTTCGACGATGCCGATCTCGATGCCGCCGTCGAAGGCGCGCTGATCGCCAAGTTCCGCAACAACGGCCAGACCTGCGTGTGCGCCAACCGCATTTATGTGCAGGACAAGGTCTATGATGCCTTCTCCGACAAGCTCGCCAAGGCGGTCGCCAAGCTGAAGATCGGCAACGGTCTCGACGAAGGCGTGATCCTTGGCCCGCTGATCGACAAGGCGGCGCTGGAAAAGGTCGAGGAGCATATCGCCGATGCGGCGTCCAAGGGTGCGCGGGTGATCCAGGGCGGCAAGCGTCACACGCTCGGCGGCACCTTCTATGAGGCGACGGTTCTGGCCGACGTCACCCAGGCGATGGCGGTTGCCCGTGAGGAAACCTTCGGGCCGGTGGCCCCGCTCTTCCGCTTCACCGACGAGGCGGATGTGGTCGAGCAGGCCAACGACACCGAGTTCGGTCTTGCGTCCTACTTCTACGCCAAGGACCTGGCGCGGGTGTTCCGGGTCGCCGAAGCGCTGGAATACGGCATGGTCGGCGTCAACACCGGGCTGATCTCGACGGCGGAAGCGCCGTTCGGCGGCGTCAAGCTTTCCGGACTTGGCCGCGAGGGCTCGCGCTACGGCATCGAGGAGTTCACCGAGATCAAATACGTCTGCCTCGGCGGCGTTGCGTAAGATACGGTACCCAATCTGAAAAACCGGCCGGAAAGTTCTGGCCGGTTTTTTTCTTTGCCGGTAGAAATCTCGTGATTGCGGGATTGAGGCATCGCTCGTCCCGTCGCATAGCAGGAGGAGACGACCCATGCCGGCACCGAAGAACCCTTTCAAAGCAGCCCTGCGCGAAAACCGCTTCCAGCTTGGGCTCTGGGTGGCGCTAGCCAGCCCCTATGCGGCCGAAGTGGTGTCCGGCAGCGGCTATGACTGGCTGCTCATCGACGGCGAACATGCGCCGAACGATATCCCGCTGCTGTCCGCACAGTTTCGTGCCGTCTCCGCATCGGCGAGCCACCCGATGGTTCGCCTGCCGGTGGGCGATACCGTGCTGATCAAACAGATCCTCGATACCGGCGTGCAGACCCTCCTGATCCCGATGGTCGAGAGCCTGGCGCAAGCGCAGCAGTTGGTGCGCGCCACCCGCTATCCGCCCCATGGTATTCGCGGCGTCGGCGCCGCCCTCGGGCGGGCCTCGGAGTTCGGCCGCATCGGCGACTATCTTCAGACCGCCGGCGACGAAATCTGCCTGATCCTGCAGATCGAGAGCCGCGCAGGTCTTGCCGCCATCGACGAGATTGCCGCGCTCGATGGCGTCGACGGCCTGTTCATTGGCCCCTCCGATCTGGCGGCCGACATGGGTTACCTTGGCAAGCCGGGTCATCCGGAGGTGCGCGCGGCGATCGCCGACGCGTTTGAGCGCATCAAGAAGGCCGGCAAGGCGCGGGGCATCATGACGCTCGATCTCGAACAGGCGCGAGACTATCGCAAGATGGGCGCCGATTTCATGGCGATCGGCACGGATGTCACCTCGCTCGTGCGCGCGACGACGGCATTACGCCAGGAGTTTCTCGGCGAGGCGACGTCGGTTCCGAAAAAGCAGGAATCCGGCTACTGATCGCAGATTGCCTGGAGCTCGGGCATGGCTACGCCGGGGCTCCAACGCCGCAAATCGACGATCCGCCGTTCGATCTTTTCGCGATGATGATTGGCGATATCGCCTAGGCGGTGGTTGAGGAACGGGTTTCTGAAGCGTTCCAGCGTCGCGGTCACGTAGTCTGCCGCTTCGCTCTCCAGGCCTTTTGCGGCAAAGGCGGGGATCACTTCGGATTGGTAGATTTTGTCCAAGTGCGCGGCGATGCCGGGGTCGGCCAGGATTTTCCGAACGGTCTCGTTCTGGCCGCGACCTTGCCTAAGCCAGAGCTCGGCGAGCACCGTGTGGCCGAGATTGAGAATGTGAAGCTTCAGCTTCTCGTAAGGCGTCAGGTCATCCACGAGCTTCACGCACGGATGGATGCAAGGGAGCCGCAGGCCGGACTGGTTTTCGATCGCCCAGAGCGCATAAGGTTCGGCAATTGCACCAGCAGGCTCGAGCGGCTCGGAGACGATGCGGTCGACCAGCGTGTTGGCCCAGACGACATCCTTGTCCAGCCAGTCGATAAAGGCGCTGTTTCCCATCCGCTCCGCCGCGAGCCGCAGCATCAGCGCCTTCAACACGTCGCCGTTGCGCGACACGAGCTCGCAAGGAAGAATCGTCAGCGGGCGTCGGGCCGCGTCGAAACGCGCCTTCAAGAGCAGGAGCAGCTTACCCGGAAAGGAAAGCGGAATGTCGGTTATCAGGTCGTTGTCGCCGACCTGGTAACCCGTGTCGCCGGTGTTGGAGATCAGGATTTCGGCTTCCTCGGCGATAATCGCCCGGATCTCGCTGCAGTTTTGGGCGGTCGAAAGCGCGCGCGCCACGCTTGTCACTCGCTGCGTCGCGTTGATCGTCTCGCCTTCCTGGATGCCACGGATGATGACGGGAAAGCCTTCCGGCCGGGCAAGGGCTGTAAGGCGTCCAGACCGTTCGCTCGAACCTGTCGTTTGCACGATCGTGATCGGACCGGGCGCTTCCCCCTTTTTCAGCGCTTCGCTGATGAAGAGGTCGGCATGCGCCTGAAGGAAACGGCTCGTCCCGAATTGCACGATCGGCGTCGGCATGCATAGGCTCCGATAGCTGGCTATGGAATGGATTGGAGCAGGGTTTCGCGAGCGGACTGAAGGTGTCGCCGGCAGGCCTGTTCCGCCTTGGCCGGGTCGTGCGAACGCAGTGCTTCGATATAGGCGAGGTGTTCTTCGAGCGCGCGGGCGTTGCGCTGGCGGGCATTCGTCTTGTTCCACTGGTAGTGATAGTGGAAGACGATCGCGATGATGTCGTAGAAATCGACGATGAACCGGTTGCTCGATGCCTTGTGTACCAGCAGGTGAAACTGCTCGTCGAGCTCGGAGAACTCCCGGTAGCGATTGTCGATGTCGGCGAGGATGTCCCGGTGCAGAGCCTCGATCTCCCGAAGCTCATCCCACGCCGGATGGTTGTCGGGCAAAGAGACAAAGCGCGCGGCCGAGCGCAGTTCGAACATCTCGCGCACTTCCGTCAGTTCCAGCGCGAATTCGCGGGTGAAACCCTTGAGGATCCAATGGCTGTTCGGCCGCTTCTCGATCAGGCCGAAGCGGCTGAAGCGGATCAGGAATTCACGCACGCTGGTCGTGCCGGTTCCAATGTCGCGCGCCAGTTCCAGTTCGTTGATCTGCATGCCCGGCTCGGCGCCGCCGGCGAGAATCCGGCGCATGAAGCTGCGCTCGATGATCTCGGCGAGTGAATCCGTCTCTTCCGTCGGAAAATAATCGTCGGGCCGGGGTTGTCGCAGCACGCTCTTTTTGCGCTTGTCCCAGGCAATCAGCTGCAGTTCCTCGAAGCGGCTGAGGATCGCGCGCACCGTCGTCCGGCTGACGCCGAGCATCTGTCCGAGTTCTGGCTCGGAGGGCAGCGAGGATGTGTCCGCCAGCAACTTCAGGCAGCGGTTATAGGCATCCTTGAAGACGGTGTTCTGCTTTGCCATGGGCGACGTCCGGATCGTTCGAAGTTTTCTGCGCTTACGCGGAAGGCTCCTCTATCTCGTCGCTCCGGTTTTGTCTGCGTCTGTCATCCACATCTGTTCCTCCCAAGTCGCTCCGCGGCGTCTCGGCCTGCCGCCGATGTTTTCGCTATAATACCCATTGACGGCTATCTGTCTATTGTAGATAAAAGACAGAACGAAAATCATTTGGGAGAAACCGGGTGTCTGCGCCGTCCACCATCCTGCTCGCACCGGAGGACAATGTCGTCGTGGCGACGCTGGCCATTGCCGCTGGCGACGCCCTGCCGAACAATGTTCATGCAGCAGCGAAAGTCGATGCCGGCCACAAGATCGCGATCCGCCCGATCCGCGCCGGCGAGCCGGTCTTGAAATACGCCCAGGCGATCGGCCGGGCGACCGCCGATATCGCGCCGGGCGACCACGTGCACTCCCACAACCTCGCCTTCGACAAGGATCGCTTGGCGATCAGCCCACAGGGGGTGCCGGAAGCGGCAAGCGATGCCGACAAGGCCCGCACCTTCATGGGCTATCGAAGAGGTGATGGCCGGGCAGCGACGCGCAACTACATCGGTGTCGTCGCCAGCGTGAACTGTTCCACCACGGTCTGTCGCGCCATCGCCGAGGAGGCGAACAGGCGCATTCTCCCGAGATATGAGGGTATCGATGGTTTCGTGCCGATCGTGCACGATCAGGGCTGTGGCATGTCCTCGACCGGCGACGGCATGGCCAATCTGCACCGCACGCTCGCCGGCTACGCCCGCCATGTCAATTTCGGCGGCGTTCTGATGGTCGGCCTCGGCTGCGAGGTCAACCAGTTGACGCTCTATGGTCAGAGCGGCGGCGGCGCGGAGAAACGTCATTTCAACATCCAGGAAGCCGGCGGCTCGCGTCGATCCGTTGAAAAGGCGCTGGGCATTCTCGAGGAAATTGCGGCCGAAGTCGGCAAGGAACGTCGTATTGCGATCCCGGTCAGCGAGATCATCGTCGGTTTGCAATGTGGCGGTTCGGATGGGCTTTCGGGCATCACCGCAAATCCGGCGCTGGGTGCTGCGGTCGATATCCTTGCCGCGGCCGGCGGCACGGCGATCCTCTCCGAGACTTCGGAAATCTATGGCGCCGAGCACCTGTTGCGCAGCCGTGCAGTCAACGAAGCAGTGGCGCTGAAACTTGATGGGCTGATTGCCTGGTGGGAGAGCTATGTGGCGATGCATGGCGCCTCGCTCGACAACAATCCTTCGCCGGGCAACAAACGTGGTGGCCTGACCACGATCCTCGAAAAATCGCTCGGTGCCGTCGCCAAGGGCGGCCGCTCGCCGCTGAACGCGGTCTACCGTTATGCCGAACGCGTCACCGAGCACGGGCTCGTCTTCATGGATACGCCTGGCTACGACCCGGTATCGGCCACTGGCCAGGTCGCCGGCGGCGCCAATGTCATTGCCTTTACCACCGGTCGCGGCAGCTGTTTCGGCTGTCGGCCCGCGCCGTCGATCAAGCTTACCAGCAACACGGCGCTCTACCGGGCGATGGAAGAGGACATGGATATCGATTGCGGCGTGATCGCTTCGGGGGAGGCGAACATTGCCGGGCTTGGCCGCGAGATCTTCGACCTGATCATCGAGACCGCTTCGGGCCGCAAGACCAAGAGCGAGCTTTTCGGCTACGGCGATAATGAGTTCGTGCCCTGGCATCTGGGCGCAACGCTCTAATTACGTAGGCCTTGGAGGAGGAAACGGGGAAATGCAGACGAGACGGATCGGTCGAACCGACCTATCGGTGACCGAGTTTAGCTTCGGCGCCGCCGGTCTTGGCGGCCTCTACCGCGAATGCACCCGCGAGTCGGCGATGGCGACCCTGGACGCTGCCTGGCAGTCGGGCATGCGCTACTTCGACGTTGCGCCCTTCTACGGCCTCGGCCTTGCCGAGCGCCGCGTCGGCGACTTCCTGCGCGATAAGCCGCGCGACCAGTTCGTGCTTTCCACCAAGGTCGGCCGTCTCCTGCATCCGGTGCCGCAAGACGAGGTGCCGGACTATTCCTATGTGAAGCCGCTCAATTTCGACGTCACCTACGACTACAGCTATGACGGCATCATGCGCTCGGTCGAGTTCAGCTACGCCAGGCTCGGGCTCAACCGCATCGATATCCTCTATGTGCATGATATCGGCGTCTATACCCATGGCGCCGCCCGCAATGCGATCTATCTGCGGCAATTGCTGGAGGGCGGCCTCAAGGCGTTGGAGGAGCTGAAATCCTCGGGAACGATTGCGGCCTATGGTCTTGGCGTCAACGAGGTGCCGGTCTGTCTCGACGTCCTGCGCCAGGCCGATCTCGACTGCATCCTGCTCGCTGGGCGCTATACCTTGCTAGACCGATCGGCTGTCGCCGAACTGCTGCCGCTCTGCGAGAAGAAGCAGACTTCGCTCGTCGTCGGCGGGGTCTTCAATTCGGGCATCCTGGCGACGGGACCGGTCGAAGGCGCGCATTTCGACTACATGCCGGCAACGGAAGATATCCGGCAAAAGGTCGGTGCCATGGACGCGGTCGCCCGCGGCATGAACGTGCCGCTTGCCGCACCCGCCATGCAGTTTCCGCTCGCCAGTCCGCAGGTCGCCTCGGTGCTGCTCGGCACCGCCAAGCCGCAGAGCCTGGCGCGCAACATGGCGCTCGTCGAGCACCGGTTTTCCGCCGCCGATTTCGCCGCCTTCGAGCCCTTCACACTGGTCGCACCGGAGCTCGGGGACGAGCCGGTTCGGGTTTAACGGACGGCACTAAAGCGCCGTCTAAAATGCTGTTCCGGCAGCTTGCCAAGCCGGGATTGTCGTATTAGCATTCCAATATGTTTTTTATCGATAAAAGGTCGATAAGCCAGCACCTGCGATCGATCTCCAAGAAGTGGAACACGGTGCACCAAGAGGAGAAACCTGGGATGAGCATTCTGAAAAGCAGCCTTACCCGTCGCGCCTTTACCGTCTTGGCCGGCGCCGCGATGATCGCCGGCATGTCGCCGGTCGCCTCCTTCGCGCAGGACGTGACGATCCCGATCATCGTCAAGGATACCACGTCCTTCTACTGGCAGATCGTGCTCGCTGGCGCCCGCGCCGCCGGCAAGGATCTCGGCGTCAACGTACCGGAACTCGGCGCTCAATCCGAATCCGATATCAACGGCCAGATCAGCATTCTCGAGAACGCGGTTGCGGGCGCGCCGGCTGCCGTCGTCATTTCGCCGACGGAATTCAAGGCGCTCGGCAAGCCGATCGATGAGGCGGCAAAGGCCGTTCCGATCATCGGCATCGACTCCGGTGCCGACTCCAAGGCCTTCTCGTCGTTCCTCACCACCGACAACGTCCAGGGCGGCCGCATCGCTGCCGATGGTCTCGCTGCGGCGGTCAAGGAAATGAGCGGCAAGGAAGAGGGTGAAATCGCCATCATCACCAGCCTTCCGGGCGTCGGCTCGCTCGACCAGCGCCGCGAAGGCTTCCTCGATCAGGTCAAGGCAAAGTATCCGGGCTTCAAGGTCGTCGTCGACAAATATGCCGACGGCCAGGCGACCACCGGCCTCAACATCATGACCGACTTGATCACCGCCAATCCCAACCTTGTCGGCGTCTTCGCGTCCAACCTGATCATGGCGCAGGGTGTCGGCCAGGCAATTGCCGAAAACAAGCTCGGCGACAAGATCAAGGTGATTGGCTTCGACAGCGACGACAAGACGGTCGGCTTCCTCAAGGAAGGCGTTCTGGCCGGTCTCGTCGTTCAGGATCCCTATCGCATGGGTTATGATGGCGTGAAGACGGCGCTCGCGGTCTCGAAGAAGGAGAAGGTCGAGGCGAATGTCGATACCGGCGCCAATCTGGTGACCAAGGCCAACATGGCCGAGCCGAAGATCGACGCTCTCTTGAACCCGAAGGTCAAGTGACGACGGCTGCGGCGGGCGTTGAGCCTGCCGCGCCCGCTTGCGGCCGGAACGAGGACCGGCCGCAAGCGATCTCTGCGATGGGAGGAATGCGCAGATGACCGATTTGCAAGAGGCACGCGACGGGAGGACCGAAGGACTGCATGTGGCGACACGCCATCCGGTTCCGAAAGGCGAGCCTATCCTGGAGCTGCGCGCCCTGCAGAAGAAGTATGGCGCCGTCGAAGCCTTGAAGCCGGCGTCTCTGACCTTTCTTTCCGGTGAAGTTCACGCGATCGTCGGTGAGAACGGGGCCGGCAAGTCGACGCTGATCAAGCTTCTGACCGGCGTCATCAAGCGCACATCCGGTGAAATCTTCTGGTGCGGAAAACCCGTTCAGCTTGGCACGCCGCAGGAGGCGATTGAGCGCGGTATCAATGCCGTGCACCAGGAGGTCGTACTTTGCGCGCACCTGTCGGTCGCGGCCAATATGTTTCTCGGCGACGAGATCAATCGCAACGGCCTGATGCGCAAGCGCGCCATGACCGATGCGGCACAAAGCGTGCTGGATGATCTCGGCTTTAACCTGCCGGCCGGTGCCGTGCTTGGTAGCCTGACGATCGGCCAGCAGCAGCTTGTCGCCACGGCACGCGCGGCCATGCGCGGCACGCAGTTTCTGATCTTCGATGAGCCGACCGCCTATCTCACCCGCCAGGAATCGGCACAGCTCTTCCGGCTGATTCGAAGGCTGCAGGCCGAAGGCGTGACGATCGTCTATATCAGCCATCGCATGGAGGAAGTGTTCGAGCTTGCCGACCGTGTCTCGGTGCTGCGTGACGGCACCCATGTCGGCACCCGCAAGATCGGCGAGACCAATGAGGCGGAACTGATCGCGCTGATGATCAACCGCACGATCGAGCAGATCTATCACAAGGAGCATTTTCCGCCCGGCGAGATGATCGTCGAGACGCGCAACTTGAGCGGCCCCGGCTTTCAGGATGTGTCGCTGACCGTGCGCGCCGGCGAGATCGTCGGCCTCTATGGGCTGATCGGCGCAGGACGCAGCGAGTTCGCGCTCGGCCTTTATGGCCGCCATCGTCCGACCGCCGGTGAGGTCTATTGGCAAGGCCGCAAGGTTGAGATCGCCAGCGAGCGTAAGGCCATGGACCTCGGCATTGCGCTTGCGCCGGAAAGCCGGCGCGACCAGGGCCTCTGCCTCAACCTGCCGATCGGCCTCAACATCAATCTGCCGGTTTTCAACCGGCTGACACGCGGTCTGACGATCAATGGCCAGCAGGAACGGGAAAACGCCGACCGCCAGATTCGCGACCTGAAGATCAAGACGCCGTCACGCCGGGTGCTGGCCTCCGCCATGTCCGGCGGCAACCAGCAGAAGATCGTCATCGGCAAGTGGCTGAGCCACGGCGCCAAGCTTTTCATCTTCGACGAGCCGACGGTCGGCGTCGATGTCGGAACCAAGGCGGAAATCTATCGCCTGTTCGCGCGGCTTCTGGAGAACGGGGCGGGCATCATCCTGATCTCGTCCTATCTGCCCGAGGTCTACGAACTGGCGGACCGGCTGCACGTGTTCCGGCGCGGGCGGCTGGTCGCCAACCACGACTATCGCGCCGCGAGCCATGAGGAAGTGCTGACGCAGGCAATTGGCGTTTGAACCGATAAAAACAAACTTGAGGATGCAGGGAGGAAGACGATGAGTGCGGAAACGGTGGAGAGCGGCGCCAGCGCGGCACCACGCAAGGGCGTGAGCATTCTGTTCGGCCTTACCCTCCTGGGGTTGCTTCTGTTCCTCTGGCTGCTGTTGGGCTTCGCGACCAACAGTTTCTGGACGCCTAACAACATCAGCAACCTGCTGCGCCAGGGGGCGATGACGGCGATCCTTGCGGTTGGCCAGACCTTCGTTATCATCACGGCCGGCATCGACCTTTCGGTCGGTGCCGTGGTCGGCTTCACCAGCGTTATCGTCGCCTGGCTGCTGGCCGCCGGCGTGCCGCTCTGGATCGCCATCATCCTCACGCTAGCCTTCGGTGTCCTGATCGGCGCATTCCACGCCTTCGGCATCGTGCGCATGGGCCTGCCGCCCTTCATCATCACGCTGGCGACCCTGACCTCGCTCCGCGGTATCGGCCTCTTAATCACCAATGGCTCGACCATTTCGATCACCAATGAGGCCTTCACCAATTTTTCGCGGGCGGATTTCCTGGGCGTTCCCAGCCTGTTCTGGATGGTGATCGTGGTGGCGATCCCGGCCTATGTCTTCCTGCATTTGAGCCGGTTCGGCCGCTATCTCTTCGCCGTCGGCTCCAACAGTGAGGCCGCCCGTCTCTCCGGCGTCAACGTCCACCGCACGATCTATCTCGCCTACATCCTGTCGTCGACCTGCGCCGCCTTCGTTGGCCTGCTGCTTGCCTCGCGCATCGGCATCGGCAACGCCACCCAGGCCGAGGGTTGGGAACTGCAGGCGATCGCCTCGTCGGTCATCGGCGGCACCAGCCTCTTTGGGGCCGTCGGCTCGGTGCACGGGCCGCTGCTCGGCGCCTTCATCCTCGCAACGATCAACAACGGCGCCAACCTGTTGAACGTCAACTCGTTCTGGCAGCGCATCATCACCGGCGCGCTGATCATCGTCATCGTCTATTTCGACCAATTGCGTCGCCGCAGCGCCCGCTAGGCGCCGCCGTACTCGAGAGAATTGCCATGAAAGCCGTGCTCTGCCCACAACCCGGTCGGCTGGAGGTCGTCGATCGCACACCAATCGAAACCGTGCCGGACGGTTGGGTCCGCCTTGCCGTCAGCCATGTCGGCATCTGCGGCACGGACTACCATATCTTCGCCGGCAAACATCCGTTCCTCGAATATCCGCGGGTCATGGGCCACGAGATCTCGGCAACGGTGATTTCTGGCGGGCGAGGGACGACGATAGCGCCCGGCACGCCGGTCGTGGTCAACCCCTATCTCTCCTGTGGCGCTTGTATTGCCTGCCGAAAGGGCAAACCGAACTGCTGCACGGCCATCAAGGTTCTCGGCGTCCATACCGACGGTGCGTTTTGCGAGGAGATCGTCGTGCCGGAGGGTAATCTTTATCCGGCGGAGGGTCTGTCGCCGGAGGCCGCGGCAACGGTCGAGTTCCTCGCGATCGGCGCCCACGCGGTCCGCCGGGCATCGACGGATGCAGGGGCACGGGCGCTGGTTATCGGTGCCGGGCCAATCGGACTCGGCACGGCGATCTTCTCGCGCATCGCCGGCCATGACGTGGTGCTCGCCGACACCAGTACCGAGCGGCTGGACTTTGCCGCTCGCAAGCTCGGCTTTGCCAAGGGCATCGTCGTGGATGTTGATGCGGCGGCGCGCATTGCCGCTGCGACGGACGGCGACGGTTTCGATGTCGTCTTCGACGCCACCGGGCACGGTGGTTCGATGCAGGCGGCCTTCGCCCACGTCGCCCATGGCGGTACCCTGGTCTTCGTCAGTGTCGTCAAGGACGAGATCCGCTTCTCCGATCCGGAGTTTCACAAGCGCGAGATGACCTTGATCGGCAGCCGCAACGCGACCCGGCAGGATTTCGACCACGTCGTCGCGTCGATCGCGTCCGGCCTTGTTCCTATCGACGCGCTGATCACCCACCGCACCACGCTCGATGGCGCGGTTGCCGATCTGCCGCGATGGGCGGAGGAAAAGACGGGTCTGGTGAAGGCAGTCATCCAAGTGGCGGCCACCTGAGTGATGGCGGCTTTGCTGCATCGCCACAGGGGAGCGTACCCATATTTTGCTGCGGCGAGGCGCCAGATTTTCCTGAAAACGTCAGGCAGCGTGCCTCAATGCACGAAAACAGCGGAAAACGGCCAGTTTCGAGCGAGCTCGTTTGCAAATCGTCAGGAATCCAGATTCATTCTGGCTTCAGGCCTTGTATCGAGGCGAGACGGGTATATTTGTTGCGCTGCACAAGAAAAATGGTAGTCTGGCAGCGATTGCGGACACCAAGACAAACAATCGCAAGCTTGCGTCCGACCGGGAGCGGCGTTGTCGTTGATTGAACCAAGGGGTACGCTTCCCATGTTCTACCAGCTCTATGAACTGAACCACGCAATGATGGCGCCGTGGCGCACGGCAGCCGACGCCATGCGTCTCGCGTTCAGCAATCCGATGAACCCCGTCTCGCACACTTATTTCGGTCGCGCCGCCGCCGCCGGTCTCGAAGTGTTCGAGCGCTCCACCCGCCGTTATGGCAAGCCGGAGTTCGGTCTTCCCGAGACTGTGGTCGATGGTCAATCGGTTTCGATCTACGAACGCATCGTCTGGCGGGCGCCATTCTGCAACCTCATTCATTTCGAGCGTGCGCTTCCCAAGGGCCGCGCACCCGATCCGAAGGTGCTCATCGTCGCGCCGATGTCCGGCCACTATGCGACGCTGTTGCGCGGCACGGTGGAAGCCCTGCTTCCGCATTCCGATATCTACATCACCGACTGGATCGATGCCCGCATGGTGCCGCTCAGCGAAGGCACCTTCGATTTGGATGACTACATCGACTACGTCATCCAGATGCTGCATTTCCTCGGGCCCGACACGCATGTGATCGGCGTTTGTCAGCCCGCGGTGCCGGTGCTTGCCGCCGTCGCGCTGATGGAAGCTGCCGACGATCCGCTGTCGCCGGCGACGATGACGCTTATGGGCGGTCCGATCGACACCCGCATCAACCCGACCGGCGTCAACCAGCTGGCGGAAGAACGTTCGATCGAATGGTTCCGTGACAATGTCATCATGCCGGTGCCGTGGCCGCAGCCAGGCTTCATGCGCATGGTCTATCCGGGCTTCCTGCAGCTTTCCGGCTTCATGTCGATGAATCTCGACCGGCACCTGATCGCCCACAAGGAGTTCTTCGCCCATCTGGTGAAAAACGACGGCGATGCCGCCGAGAAGCACCGTGACTTCTATGATGAATATCTCGCGGTCATGGACCTGACGGCCGAATTCTACCTGCAGACCGTGCAGGTGGTGTTCATGCAGCACGCGCTGCCGAAGGGCGAGATGATGCATCGCGGCAAGCGCGTCGACACGACCGCGATCAAGAAGGTCGCGCTCTTGACGGTCGAAGGCGAGAACGACGATATCTCGGGCGTTGGCCAGACGAAGGCGGCGCAGACCATCTGCACCAACATCCCGGATCATATGCGCATGCACTACATGCAGCCGGATGTCGGTCACTACGGCGTCTTCAACGGCTCTCGCTTCCGCCGCGAAATCGCGCCGCGCATCGTCTCGTTCCACCGCGAGCATGCGCGCCACGCAAAACCGGTAAAGCAGCTGATCAAGGGCGGAAAGTCGGCCTGATCCCGGCTCTTGGGGTCGTTTTGACCGCGTAGAGTCAAGGGTTTGTCGGATTCCGGAGGGAGGCGTCTTGCAGAGCCAGGGGCGCCTTCCCACATCGTTTTCATCGGGTCGCATGGGCGGCCCGGATGATTGCGAGGAATCCTGAAGATGAACCAATCTGCAATGATCCGTCCGGATTGGACGCCCGCGACCATCGCTCTGATGGTGCTTGGCTTTGTGGTCTTCTGGCCGCTCGGCCTGGCCATGCTCGCGTACATTCTCTTTGGCGAAAAGCTCAAGACGTTCAAGAAAGACGCAAACGATACGGTGGATGGCATGTGCTCGGCTTTCAAGCGCGGCGGCCGCCGTTCCAACTGGACGCATCGTACCGGCAACGTCGCTTTCGACGACTGGCGCGAAGCTGAACTGGCTCGCCTCGAAGAGGAGCGCCGCAAGCTCGACGAGATGCGCGAAGAATTCGACACCTATGTGCGCGAGCTTCGCCGCGCCAAGGACCAGGAAGAGTTCGACCGCTTCATGCGCGATCGCAAGAATGGTGGCTCGGGTCCGATTGTCGAAGCCCATTAACCTGACGAAACCGCTTCCGGCGTTTCACATGAAACGCCGGATCACTCTCGGCACGCATCCAACCAGCGAACAGTAGGCGAAAGCCCCGCGAATCGGTTAGAAAGCCTGCATGTTCCCTTCCTTAAAGCGGCGCATTCAACCTGCACCACCCGCAACAACGCGGCAGATCGAGGTCGCCGGCAAGTCCCTGCCGCTGACGATCAAGCAAAACGCGCGCGCGACGCGCATGACGCTGCGCATCGAGCCAGGCGGGCGGGCCCTGAAGATGACGGTGCCGCAGGGCCTCCCCGAGCGCGAGGTGAATGCCTTCCTGACACGGCACGAGGGCTGGCTGATGACCAAGCTCGCCCGCTTCTCCGGCGAAAGCCAGATCGAGGAGGGCGGTTCCATCCTCATCCGCGGCGTTGCCCACCGCATCGAGCGCACCGGCAAGATCCGTGGGCTCACGGAAGCGATCGTGATCGATGACGAACCGGTGCTGCGCGTCAGCGGTGGCGAGGAACATCTCACACGGCGCATCGTCGATTTCCTGAAGAAGGAAGCGCGCCAGGATCTCGACCGGTTGGTGGCGATCTATACCGGCCGTATCGGCCGGAGGGCAAAGTCGCTTTCGCTCAAGGACACGCGCAGCCGCTGGGGATCATGCTCAGCCGACGGGGCGCTGAGTTTTTCCTGGCGCATCGTCATGGCGCCGCCAAAGGTCATCGCCTATCTCGCTGCGCATGAAGTGGCACATTTGCAGGAAATGAATCACGGGGCCGACTTCTGGGCGCTGTGTGGGAGGCTGTGTCCGGATACGGACGATGCCAAGCGATGGCTCCGCCGCAACGGCACGATGCTTCACGCGATCGACTTCGATTGAATCTTGGAGGGCGACGAGCGGCGCGTTATGCGCGGTGGCGCAGCGCTTCGCGGATCTTCTCGTCGGTCTTGTATTGGCTGAGCGCATAGACCGACCAGATCGCCGCCGGAACCCAGCCGATCAGGGTCAACTGCAGGATCAGGCAAATGAGGCCAGCAAAGGGGCGGCCGATGGTAAAAAACTGCAGCCAAGGCAGGATAAGCGCGAGCAACAGGCGCATCAGTCTCTCCGTTGTGGTAAAATGCATATGGTGAAAGCGCGCCTGCCGCGCAAGGGGCGCGCACCCGCCAAAGGACGGGTGCAGGGGCGCTGAGTGACCGCTTTTGCGTCGGTTTTTGGCTCGACTCGCGCGGCATTTCATGCAAGGTCGCTTCTCATGAAAACCCAAGTGAAGATATGCGGGCTGAAGACCGCGGAAGCGGCCGAGCGTGCTGTCGCGCTCGGCGCATCCCATGTCGGCTTCATCTTTTTCCCGAAGAGCCCCAGGAACATCGAGCCCGACGATGCCGGCCGCATCGCCGACAGGATTCGCGGCCAGGCGAAGATCGTCGCCGTCACGGTCAATGCCGACAATGACGAGCTTGACGAGATCGTCTCGGCCCTCAATCCGGATATCCTGCAGCTTCACGGCAGCGAGGACGCGGAGCGACTGCTGACGGTCAAGGCGATGTATGGCCTTACCGTCATGAAGGCCCTTTCGGTGCGCGAAGCATCTGACCTTGAAAAGATCGATGCCTATATCGGCATTGCCGATCGCTTCCTCTTCGATGCCAAGCCGCCAAAAGGGTCCGATTTGCCCGGTGGCAACGGCGTTTCCTTTGACTGGAAGCTTCTCGATGCGCTTGACGGAAGCGTCGATTACATGCTTTCCGGTGGTCTTAACGCCGACAACATTGGCGAGGCCATGGCGCAGACCAGCGCGCGTGCCATCGATATCTCCTCCGGCGTCGAGAGCGCGCCGGGCGTCAAGGATCTGAAGCTCATGGAATCGTTTTTCAATGCCGTTCGCCAGGCGGAGGCGGGCATGCCACGGTCAGGGAGCAGGACGTGAACCAGGCGCCAAAGTTGAATTCCTTCCGGGGTGGCCCGGACGAGGACGGCCGTTTCGGTATCTTCGGTGGCCGCTTCGTGGCCGAAACCCTGATGCCGCTGATCCTCGATCTCCAGAACGAGTGGGACAACGCGAAGAACGATCCGGCCTTCAAGGCGGAGCTGGAGCATCTCGGCGCGCATTATATCGGCCGCCCGAGCCCGCTCTATTTTGCTGAACGTCTGACGGCGGAGCTTGGCGGCGCCAAGATCTACTTCAAGCGCGAAGAGCTGAACCACACCGGCTCGCACAAGATCAACAACTGCATTGGCCAGATCCTGCTTGCCAAGCGCATGGGCAAGACGCGCATCATCGCTGAGACCGGTGCCGGCCAGCATGGCGTGGCTTCGGCAACCGTCGCTGCCCGCTTCGGCCTGCCCTGCGTCGTCTACATGGGCGCGACCGACGTCGAGCGCCAGGCGCCGAACGTCTTCCGCATGAAGCTCTTGGGTGCCGAGGTAAAGCCGGTGACGGCCGGCAGCGGCACGCTCAAGGACGCCATGAACGAGGCGCTGCGTGACTGGGTCACCAATGTCGACAACACCTACTACCTGATCGGCACGGCTGCCGGCCCGCATCCCTATCCGGAGATGGTCCGCGATTTCCAGGCGGTGATCGGCCAGGAAGCCAAGGAGCAGATGCTCGCCGCCGAAGGCCGGCTGCCGGATCTCGTCATTGCCGCCGTTGGCGGTGGCTCCAACGCAATCGGCATCTTCCATCCGTTCCTCGATGACGAGAGCGTCAAGATCGTCGGCGTCGAAGCCGGCGGCAAGGGCATCGAAGGCGACGAGCATTGCGCCTCGATCACAGCCGGTTCGCCCGGCGTGCTGCATGGCAACCGCACCTATCTGCTGCAGGACGGCGACGGCCAGATCAAGGAAGGGCATTCGATTTCGGCCGGTCTCGACTATCCCGGCATCGGCCCGGAGCACGCCTGGCTGAACGATGTCGGTCGCGTCGAATACGTGCCGATCATGGACCACGAAGCGCTTGAGGCGTTCCAGACGCTGACCCGTCTCGAAGGCATCATTCCGGCGCTCGAGCCGTCGCATGCGCTTGCCGAAGTCATCAAGCGCGCGCCAAAAATGGGCAAGGACGAGATCATCCTGATGAACCTCTCCGGCCGCGGCGACAAGGACATCTTCACCGTCGGCAAGTTACTGGGAATGGGGCAGTAAGATCATGACCGCACGCATGGACAAGCGATTTGCCGATGTTGCGGCCGAAGGACGTCCGGTCCTCGTCACCTATTTCATGGGCGGCGATCCGGATTTCGAGACGTCGGTCTCAATCATGAAGGCGCTGCCGAAGGCCGGCGCCGACGTCATCGAACTCGGCATGCCTTTCTCAGACCCGATGGCCGACGGCCCGGCGATCCAGCTGGCCGGTCAACGCTCGCTGAAAAGCGGACAGACGCTCGCAAAGACGCTTGAGATCGCCCGCCGTTTCCGTGAGGACGACCAGCGCACGCCGATCGTGCTGATGGGCTATTACAACCCGATCTATATCTACGGCGTCGACCGCTTCCTGACGGATGCGCTGGCCGCCGGCATTGACGGCCTGATCGTCGTCGACCTGCCGCCGGAGATGGACGACGAACTCTGCATCCCGGCGCTGGAGAAGGGCATCAACTTCATTCGCCTGGCGACGCCGACCACGGACGACCGTCGCCTGCCGAAGGTCCTCGAAAACACCTCCGGTTTCGTCTATTACGTGTCGATGAACGGCATCACCGGTTCGGCTCTGCCCGATCCGTCGTTGATCGCCGGCGCCGTCGGGCGTATCAAGGCACACACCAATCTGCCCGTTTGCGTCGGTTTCGGCGTCAAGACGGCGGAACATGCAAGGGCCATCGGAGCATCTGCCGATGGCGTGGTCGTCGGTACGGCGATCGTCAACCAGATCGCGTCGAGCCTGACCGAAGAGGGCAAGGCGACCGATGCGACGGTTCCGGGTGTCGAAGCGCTGGTGAGAGGGCTCTCGGCAGGCGTGCGGTCCGCACGTCTCGCAGCAGCCGAATAATTGCCTATATTAGCGCGCACAACCCGAAGGAAATCTTCAGGAGTTACTAAGTGAACTGGATCACAAACTACGTTCGGCCGAAGATCAACTCGATGCTGGGCCGCCGGGAAGTTCCGGAAAATCTCTGGATCAAGTGCCCGGAAACCGGCGAGATGGTGTTCCATCGCGATCTCGAGGAAAACAAGTGGGTCATCCCGCAGTCCGGCTTCCACATGAAGATGCCGGCCAAGGCGCGGTTGAAGGACCTGTTCGACGGCGGCATCTTTGAAGCGTTTCCGCAGCCGAAGGTTGCTCAGGACCCGCTGAAGTTCCGCGATTCCAAGAAATACGTCGATCGTCTGCGCGACAGCCGCGCCAAGACTGAACTCGAAGACACGATCGTCGCCGGTCTCGGCCGCGTCCAGGGCGTCAAACTCGTCGCCGTCGTGCACGAGTTCAACTTCATTGGCGGCTCGCTCGGCATGGCTGCCGGCGAGGCGATCATCAAGGCCTTCGAACGGGCGATCGCCGAGAAGTGCCCGCTGGTCATCTTCCCGGCTTCGGGCGGCGCCCGCATGCAGGAAGGCATCCTGTCGCTGATGCAGCTGCCGCGCACCACGGTTGCCGTCAACATGCTGAAGGAAGCCGGCCTCCCCTATATCGTCGTACTCACCAACCCGACCACCGGTGGCGTCACCGCATCCTACGCGATGCTCGGCGACATTCACATGGCCGAGCCCGGCGCGGAAATCGGCTTTGCCGGGAAGCGCGTGATCGAGCAGACGCTGCGCGAGAAACTGCCGGAAGGTTTCCAGACGTCGGAATACCTGCTGGAGCACGGCATGGTCGACATGGTCGTCAAGCGCCATGATCTGCCGTCGACGCTCGCCCGGGTCCTGAAAATCCTGATGAAGAAGCCGGCGGAAGCCTCGAAGCTCAACGGCGGCACGCAGCCGGCCGCCTTGCCGGTCGCTGCCAGCGCTTGAATAAGCGCTGGGCTGGTCGAACTGCGTAGAACAAAATAATGCATCTCCGCGATTTCTTGTGTGTGGGGATGCTGCAACTCAAGGCGTTACAGCGATCGGTAGACGGCCTATAAGGCGCGCGCTGTAGCAGCCGAGCGTGTCGGGGCGGGGTTAAGAGATGGCAGCGGTGGAAGCCAGCGAAGCGGGCTACGAGATCGAAAAACTTCTCGCCCTTCACCCCAAGGGCTTCGACCTGTCGCTGGACAGGATCACCCGGCTTCTCGCCGCCCTCGGCAATCCCCAGGATCGTCTTCCGCCGGTGATCCATGTCGCCGGTACCAACGGCAAGGGCTCGGCGACCGCGTTTTCGCGGGCGATCCTCGAAGCAGCCGGCCTCAGCGTTCACGTCCACACGTCGCCGCATCTCGTCAACTGGCACGAGCGCTATCGCCTGGGCGTCAAGGGTGGCAAGGGCAGGCTCGTCAGCGATCCCGTTCTCGCCGATGCCGTGCGTCGCGTCGCCGAAGCCAATGGCGGCGAGAAGATCACCGTCTTCGAGATCCTGACCGCCGTCACCTTCCTGCTCTTTGCCGAGCACCCGGCCGACGTGGCGATCATCGAGGTTGGTCTCGGCGGCCGCTTCGACGCGACCAACGTTATTGCCCGGCCGGCCGTCTCGGTCGTCATGCCGATCTCGCTCGACCATCAGGCCTATCTCGGTGATCGGGTGGAGCTGATAGCCGCCGAAAAGGCCGGCATCATGAAGCGTGGCTGCCCCGTGGTAATCGGCCAGCAGGAGGAAGAGGCCGCCCGTGACGTGCTCGTCTCGACGGCGGAACGCCTCGGTTGCCCGATGTTTGTCTATGGCCAGGATTTCATGGCGCATGAGGAGTTCGGTCGCCTCGTCTATCAGGACGAAGGCGGGCTCGCCGATCTGCCGCTGCCGAAGCTGCCGGGGCGCCACCAGTATGCCAATGCCGCAGCCGCCATCCGCGCGGTGCGGGCCGCCGGTTTCGATGTTTCCGAAGCGGCGATCGAGAGGGGCCTCGCGGGCGTCGAATGGCCCGGACGCCTGCAGCGCCTGACCAGCGGTAAGCTCACGCATTACGGGCCCAATGGCGCGGAGATCTGGGTCGACGGCGGCCACAATCCCGGCGCCGGTCAGGTGATCGCCGAGGCAATGGCGACCTTCGAGGAGCGCGAATCGCGCCCCCTGTTCCTGATCATCGGCATGATCAACACCAAGGAGCCGATCGGCTACTTCCGCGCCTTCCTCGATCTCGCCGAGCAGGTCTTCACCGTTCCGATCCGCGGTTCCGATGCTGGGCTTGATCCTGTGGCGCTGGCCAGTGATGCCGCATCGGTCGGCTTCGAGGCTTCGGCGGTCTCGTCCGTTGCCGAGGCGCTGACGGTCATCGCCAATCTGGTCGACGAAGATCCGGCGCCGCCGCGCATCCTGATCGGTGGCTCGCTCTATCTGGTGGGCGATGTGCTTGCCGACAACGGCACGCCGCCGAAGTGATCGGCAGCTGGGACCGCCATCCCGCTTCCAGATTTAAGACAAGAAAAAAGCCCGGCATGCCGGGCTTTCAACGTTTTCAGCAGTGAACTCGCTTTAAGCGACCGCCGTGGAGATCCACGAGGACAGGGCCGTCTTCGGGGCGGCGCCAACCTTGATGTCAGCCACTTCGCCGGCCTTGAACATGGCGAGCGTCGGGATCGAGCGAACGCCGTACTGGGCGGCCAGTTCCGGGTTTTCGTCGATGTTGAGCTTGGCAACCTTGACCTTGCCGGCGAGTTCGTTCGAGATTTCCTCGAGGCTCGGGGCGATCATCTTGCACGGGCCGCACCATTCAGCCCAGAAATCGACAACCACCGGCTCGGCGGAGTTCAGCACTTCCTGCTGAAAATTGGACGTATCGACCTTTACAGTAGCCATAGGCTGCTCCTTGCGTTCGGAATGGCAGTATCCAGATGTTGTGTCTCATGTGAGAAGGCACCGCTGGATTTTCAATATCGGGTATCTCACTTTGTTGCGAGGTCTTCAAGGCTCCTGTCGAGTGCCTGGTCGGGAACGACGTGGATTGCCGGCCCCTCGGTGAAGATCAGCACACACCGAAACGCATGCGCCGGATAAAGCGGCTGCAGGAGCGCGCGGTAGATGGCAAGCTGCGCCGTGTAGGCGAAGGGAATGTCGTTAGGCGATGCCGGCACCTGCCTGTTGGTCTTGAAGTCCGCAATCGTCACGACGCCATCGCGGACGGCCAGCCGGTCGATCCGGCCTGAAACCGCGTGCTCACGCTTGCCGAGCGTCAGCGCACCCATGACCGAAACCTCGGCCCGGCTGCTCACCGAGAAAACTGCGCCGAGGTCCGGATGGTCGAGCACGGTTTCGATGCTGGCGATCAGTGCGGCGCGTTGTTCTGAAGGCCAACTGGGCACGGATCGCTCGAGATAGCGTTCGGCCGCGGCCCGGCGATCGTCTCCCGCCATCGAGGGCAGAACCTGCAGCAGGCGGTGCAGGATGGCGCCGCGCAGCATCGAGAGGTTTGCCGGGGCCTTTTCTGAGAAAAGAGCCGAGCCGACGAGCGCATCGCCATCGTCCTCGTCAACCGCGATGCCGACGCCGGAAGGACTGAGCGGCCGCGGCAGCCGTTTTTGCGGCGGCAGTGGCGTCGAAAGCGCCTTTGGCAGGGCGGTGGCGGGACGGCCCGAATCGGCCGAGCGCGCATCGCCGGAGGGCAGATCGCGTTCGAGCTGCTTCTCGCGCCAGGCATGGCCGGACCATTCCTCGCCGCCGGCGTGAAAACTGGTCGGGTGGCCGCGGCCGCTCTCGTCTCCGGCAAGGCTCGCCTGAACCATAGCGTGCCATGTATCGGTAACGGCCCGCTGGCCGCGATAACCGCAGACGATCAGGCGGTCGGCGGCGCGGGTCATGCCGACATAGAGCAGGCGACGATATTCTTCCTCAGCCAGCGTCTTCAGCCGCTCGCCGTCGGCGGTGATGAGCGAGTTCGATTCCGCGCCCGGCGCGCGCCACACCGGAAGCGGCAGGACGGTGCCGTCTCTCTGGGCAAGCTCCAGGAAGCGAAGAGAGGGCACATGCTGGTTGCTGAACGCCGCCCCGCCGCCATCGGCGAGGAAGACGACTGGCGCTTCCAGGCCCTTGGCCGCGTGCACGGTCATGATCCGGACTTCGTCGCGTTCCTTGTCCTGCTCGCGCTTGACCGTCGGCGCTTCCATTTCCAGCGTCGAGACGAAGGCCTGCAGGCCGGGCAGGCCGCTTCTTTCCTGGTCGAGCGCGAAGGTCAGGAACTCGTCGAGAATGTCGCTGACCTCGGTGCCGAGGCGCGCGAGAAAGGCGGCGCGGCCGCCATGCACGCCGAGGACGCGGGCATAGAAGTCATGCGGCGCCAGCTGGCTTGCGAGCGCCATGTAGGATTTCAGCGTTCGCGCCGTCTGGTGAAACAGGATACCGTCATCGGCTTCATGCTGCAGCCTCTCCCAGAGGCTTTCGCCTTCGCCGCGCCGCGCCGCGAGTTCGAACAGCGCGTCTTCGCCGAGGTTGAACAGCGGGCTTTTCATCAGCGCGGCCAGCGACAGGTCGTCCTGCGGCAACAGCACGAACCGCCCGAGGGCGAGCAGGTCCTGGACGGCAATATGCTTGGTGAGCACCAACCGGTCGGCGCCGGCGACCGGAATGTTGTTGCGGCGCTTGAGTGCTCTCGTCAGAGCATTGACGAAGGCGTCGCGCTTGCGGACCAGTACGATCACGTCGCCCGGGCGCATCGGCCGGCGAACGCCCTTCTCGACGATCGTCTCCTTGCCGATCCAGCTTTCCAGCGTGGCTGCGATCCGGCGGGCGAGGATGTTGACCGGCGCACTCTCCGGCGTTGCGTCGAAGGCGGCGGTCCATTCCTCGTCTGTATCCACCGGTTCGGCGGCAATCACGTCCCAGATGTCGACGGCGCCGGGATGGCCGATGCGGTTCGAAGCATGCACCACGGGCTCGTTGCGGGCGCTGAGGCCTCGCGCATGCGCCGGATTGGCAAAGACGGCGTCAACGGCCGAAAGCACGTCGACGGTTGAGCGGAAGGAGAGCTGCAGGCGGATGGGCTCGAAAGCCTTGCCGCCGTCGCGCACCCGCCGTTCGGTCTCCTGGCTCTCGCGCGAAAACCGCTCCGGACGGGCGCCCTGGAAGGAGTAGATCGACTGTTTCTCGTCACCGACAGCAAACATCGTGCGGGCAGTACCGCGTGCGCTCTCGCCCGAGAAGAAGTCGGAAGCCAGCGCCTGGATGATCGTCCACTGCGCCGGGCTGGTGTCCTGCGCCTCGTCGACGAGGATATGGTCGATGCCCTGGTCGAGCTTGTAGTGTACCCAGGCGCTGACGTCGCCGCGGGCAAAGAGCGCCGCCGTGCGGTTGATCAGGTCCTCGAAATCGAGCTGGCTGCGGCGTCGCTTCAGTTCCTCGTAGTCGGTATTCAGCCGCCCGGCGAGCGTCAGCGCCGCCAGCGTCGCCTCGAACATCCTGAGGATGCTGATGTGATCGATGCAGGCGACGACATGGCGATAGGCCTCGTCCACGAGGTCAATGAGATCGGGGGCAGCCTGCTGCATCGCCTTGTTGAGGAAGGCGGATTGCGCCCGCGGCTTGCCCGTGCCGGTGAAGAACAGATGCCTGAGCCCGTCATAGCGCGCGCTGAGATCCGTCATCTTCGAAACGGTCCTCAGCCCCTCCGCAAAGTCGAGCACCTTCGTGCCGCCGACGCTGGTGGCGAGCGAGAAGTACCGTTCGAGCGCCGCGCCGTTCAAGCCCGCCAAGGGCCAGATCGTCGCCATGGCGCCGTCGACGCTTTCCCCCGGCGAAAGCTTCAGCGCCCGGCGCAGCTCGGCCTCGGTGCCGCCGAGCCCGTCGGCATGTTCGAGGAAGACCTGGATCGCGGTTCGGTTTTCGACGATTGCGGCCAGCAGCTTTTCCAGGCCGGTATCGTCGGCGATGTCGAGCACGGTGGCAAAGGCGTGGGCAAGAGCCGGATCGTCCTTGGCCGCGGTCGCGGTCAGCAGCAGCCGGCGCGCATCGGCAAGCAGAACCGCAGCCGCGCGATCGTCGAGAACCGAGAAATGGCCGGCGACATTGGCCTCCAGCGGAAACTGGTGCAGCAGCGCCTCGCAAAAGGCATGGATCGTCTGGATCTTCAGGCCGCCCGGGGTCTCCAGCGCGCGGGCGAACAGGCGCCGCGCCTCCTGCAGCTTCAAGCGCCCGGGCCGCTCGCCCTCAATCGCCTCGATCCGCTTTTCGAGCGTCGCGTCGTCGAGCGTTACCCATTCGGCCAGCCGTTCGAACACGCGATTCGACATTTCGGAGGCCGCCGCCTTGGTATAGGTGAGGCAGAGGATCGCCGAGGGGCGGCAGCCGGCAAGCAGCAGCCGTATCACCCGCTGGGTCAGCACGTGGGTCTTGCCGGAGCCGGCATTGGCCGACACCCAGGCGGAGCGGTCCGGGTCCGAAGCCAGCGACTGCCGGCGCGAGGTCCAGTCGAGCCAGCTTTGAGGCGTCGCCTGTTCGGGGCCGAGGTCGTCATCCCTCATCGCCATCCTCCTCTTCGCTGTCGGCCGTCGACCATTCGGCTACGCGTGCCAGATGGTCGTATTCGCCGCCATAATCGCGCTCTTTCTGAACAATCACGCGCGAGGCAAAGCCATGCTTGCCCGAAAGCAGCGCGCATAGCAGCTTCCTGAGTTCGGCAAGCGACTCGTCCGCAAGCTGATCGGCCGACTTCGTCTCCTTCGACTTGCTGCCTTCGTTGTTGACCGCTTCCGGTTTGAAGCGCGCGCCCGGTTTGAGCCGGACATAGAGCAGCGACTGTGGGTGGCTGGGCGGCACGTCCTTAAAGGCGCCGGCCTTGAGGGCCGCGGCTTCCAGCGCGAGCTGCGGGTCGAGCAGCACGCGCGCTTCCTTGGTCGATGGGCTCGAGCCGGTCTTGTAGTCGACGATCTCGACGCTGCCGTCGGTCAGCGTATCGAGCCGGTCGGCAATGCCGGTCAGCCGCATGTCGGCGACGCCGAGCTCCATCGATGCCGCCACTTCGGTGCGCGACCGGCGGATGAAGCGGGCGCGGTCCCGTTCCCATTTGATGAAGGCCAAGCCGACCGCGGCAAAGCGCGGCCGCCAGATCGTGTCGATATGGGTGGGCAGTCGCGCCTCGTCGAAAGCCTCGTTCAGCAGCCGGTGCATGACCTCTTCCGCCGCCGGCAACATCAGATCGACGCCCGCGCGTACGAAACGCTCGACGATCTGGTGGTAAAGCGTGCCGCGCTCGGCCGGGCCGGGGTCGCTGTTGAACGGCAGCAGCGGATCCAGCCGAAGGATGCGTCGCGCATAGATCGCGTAGGGGTCGCGCCGTAGCCGCGACACTTCGCTGAAAGAGTACTTGCGCGGCTGCAGGTCCGCCGGTGGCTTGGGGGCGGGGCGCTCGGCCAGCGGCTGGCGGCCGCCGTCGTCAAGCATGCGGGCCCAGGCGAGATAGTCGGCGCCATTGGCGTGCAGCGCTCGCGTCAGCCGTTCGCCGCCGAGCGCCAGCAGCCGCTGCAGCCAGCGCGAGGCGACGGTGGGTGCTGCGCCCTGGCGCATCGAGCGGGTGAAGATCAGCCGCCTTGTGCCGCAGGCCATCTGGAAGTCGTGCGCAAGCTGGCCGATGCGTCGTTCAGGCGGCTCAAGACCGATCCCCGTCTTCATGGTGCGCGACAGGAACGGATCGTTGGCCGTCTGGCCCGGCCAATTGCCTTCGTTCAGGCCGCCGAGAACCACCAGGTCCATGCTCTGCAGGCGCGATTCCAGCGCGCCGAAGATGAACACCCGCGGATGGCGCATGGAGCGAGGCTTGACCGCGGCGCTGGCCGACAGGGCTTCGACGACATCGCACCATTGCGGCCCGTCCGCGGTCATCTGGCCGTCGGTCTCGATGATGCCGCGAAGGAGAGTTGCGAGCGTATCGGCGGCCTCGCCGGACCAAAGCCCACCGAGGTCGCCACGCTCGTCGGCTGAGGCCGCTTCCAGGGCCTCGCCGGTGCGCATCGCCCAGTCGGCAAAGGTAAATTCGTCCGAGAACACGCGGCTGCCGTCCCGGCTGCGCGTCAGCGCGGAGGCGAGCGGCGCCACCGCGAGACCGATCTTCGCCGCCACGTCGCGGGCCGCCTCAAGCGCGTCATCCCCGATGCCGATGCGCCATTCCGGTGGATGGCGATCGGTCTTGTGCCGGACGATCGCCGCGTCGAGCACGGACCCGAGGGCCAGCAGATCGACCGTCGCGGTGCTGCCACGCAGTGCCATGCGTTCCAGCGCGTCGGCCCCTTCGCGCATCCTGTCGCGGGAAAGCCCGAAGCGCGCCAGCGGATGCTTGAGCAGCGCGACGAACGGCACGGGATCGCCGGGGCGCAGGCATGCTTCTAGCAGCAGCCGCAGCAGGCTGCCCTGCGGCGTCGCGATGAGAGGCGTACCGGCGGAATCGTCGGCCTCGATGCCGAAGCGGGCAAGCTCGGCGCCGACCCGCCGTGCGAGATTGCGGTCCGGCGTGATCAGCGCTGCCTGGCTCTCGTCGCTGCCTTCGAGCGCGAGCCGCAAGGCGACCGCGATCGCGGCCGCTTCCTCGCGTTCGTTGGCGGTTTCGATGAGGGCTGCATCCTGGAAGGCTTGCTGCAGCAACGCCGGATCCAGCTCGCTGCGCATCGCGGTCCATGCATTGGTCGCCTTGGCCGGCAGAAGAGCGTGCGACAGGATCTCGGCACGGACGTCGAGGTCGACCTCGGCGACAGCCAGGGCGGTCACGTCGGGCCGCAGAACGCCCATGCGTTTCAGCAGCCTGTAAAAGCCGTATTGCGGGTGGCTGCGGCTTGCCGGGTCCGGCCTGCCGTCAAGGGCGGCGTCGGCGACGATCATGTCCCATTCGGCCTCGCTCATCGTCTGGTCGAGGCCAGGCAGCACGATCGTACCGTTGGGCAGCTTCTGCACGGCGGCAATCAGCGTGGCCGTTGCGGGAATGGAGCCGGTCGAACCGGCAATGATGATCGGGCCCTCGATCTTGCCGGCGGCGATGCGCTGCGTCTCGGCCTGCAGGATCGCGTTGCGGTGGCGCGCGGGCGATGATTGTTTCAGTTCCTCCAGCCGTTCCGGCCAGTAGCTGCGGGCAATCTTCAGGAATTCGAGCGTCAGCTGCCACCAGAGGGCGTGCTCGCCGGCATCGAGTTTGTCGAGCTTGTCCCAGTCGAGCTCTTCCGTCTCCATCGCGTCGATGAGGTCGGCAAGATTGCGCGCGAGCCAGATCGCATCGGCAGGGCTTGCCGGCGCAATCAGCGGGCTCTCCGCATGGATGTCGAGCACCACCTTCGGCAGCCGGTTGCGCCAGGCGAGGATAAGCCGGCCAAGCTCGATCAGGCGTGCGGTCCCGGGCAGGGGCGGGGCGAGATCGAGGATTGCCGGCACCTCGGCATCGAAGAAGCCGCTGTCGTCATCGGTCTCGCCGAGTGCCTTGATCGTGGGCAGGATGGTGGAGCGTCCGCCGAGCAGGTCGACGAACTCGGACCGGAGCACACGGGCCGAGCGCCGCGTCGGCACGAAGATCGTCACGCCGGCAAGCGGCAGGGGATCGGCCGGGTCGTAGCGGAAGTCCGGCGTCAGGCTACCGTCGCAAAGCTTTTCGGCGAGCGTCTTCAGGAAGGGGAGGCCGGGCGGGATCGTGAAGACATTGGACCGGCGGCCAAGCACGCTCATCCCTCCGGCTGGTGGCGGCGGATCGCCGCCTCCGCTTCGCCGATCGCCTCGGGCGTTCCGACCGTCATCCAGTGACCGTCGAGCAGCAGGCCGTAAAGACGGCCTTCTTCGGCGGCGCGATCGAAGTAGATGTTGAGATTGAAGGCGTCGTCGGGCGCGTCGGCAAAGAGCCGGGAGTGAAGCGCAATCGCGCCGGCATAAACCACCGGGTTCGGCAGGCCTTCGGCGTAGCGCGTGAGCTTGCCGTCGTCACCCAGCGAGAAATCCCGCTTGCCGTTGTGGCCGGTCGTATCCTCGTCGCGCACGCAAAGGAGCAGCATGTCCATGCGCTCCGCGTCGAAGGCGGCGGCCAGGCGCGTCAGGTTGCTGGGCTTGCCCTTGGGCTCGCCGACCCAGAAGAGATCGGCATTCATCACCAGAACCGGCCCCTCCGGCAGCAGTTTCAGCCCCTTGGCGAGACCGCCGCCGGAATTCATCAGCGCCTCGCGCTCGTCCGAAATCACGATCTCCGGGGCGCTGCGTTGGCTGAGATGGCCTTCCATCAGGTCGGCGAAATGATGCACGTTGACCGCGGCCGTGCTGACGCCGGCCTCCACCAGGAGGTCCAGCACGTAGTCGATCATCGGCTTGCCGGCGATCTCGACGAGCGGCTTTGGTATGGTGTTGGTGATCGGACGAAGACGGGTGCCGAGGCCCGCGGCGAGCACCATCGCATTGCTGATCGACATTGATTCTCTGTCAGTTCGCTGATTCGGAAACGAGGATTCCGGTCTTCATACACCAGTCGTGCAAGGGTTTCAGCGATTCATGTGAAAGCGCCGCCTGAAGATAGGCGAAAGTGCGCGGCATGTGCTTCATGTAGCCGGGCTTGCCGTCGCGCTGCATCAGCCGCACCCAGATGCCGACGAGCTTGCAGTTGCGCTGCGCCGACATCAGGTGCCAGTCGCGAAGGAACATTGCCTCGTCGAAGCTACCACCCGCGCGCCGTTCGGCGAGATAGGCGTCCATCATCCGGCTTGCGAGCGAAGGCGGGATGGTGACGCGGGCATCTTGAACCAAGGACGCGACGTCATAGGCAGTCGGACCGATCATTGCGTCCTGGAAATCGATGAGGCCGATCCGGTTCAGACCTTCGCGTTCCCCGCGCCAGATGATGTTCGGCGAGTGAAAATCGCGCAGCAGCAGGTTCGTTTCGGATGTCTGCAGGAGGTCGATCAGGCCGTCCCAGATCTCTCCATATTCGCGCTTCTCGTCGTCGCTTGCCGGCGCGCCGCGTTTCCAGGGCAGATACCAGTCGGTCAAAAGCCGCGTCTCGATCTTCATCGCCGTCCGGTCGAAATCCGGAATGCGGTGGATCACAGTCGGCTCGACCTTGATCTCGGCCTCGGCCGGTTCCGCGTGCAGGCGAGCAAGCAGCCGCGCGCTCTCGATGTAGCGTTCGTCGATCGGCTCTCCGTCCGCATCGAGAACGCCGTCCGAGCCCAGATCTTCGATCAAGAGGACGCCCTGGTCGATGTCGCGGGCGTAGATTTCAGGCGCCGCGAAGCCGCGGGCAATGAGCATCTGGTCGACGGCGACGAAGGGAACGACATCTTCGGCGATATGCGCCAGCTGCTGATAGTACTTTCCGTCCTGAAGGATCGGGCCCGGCTTGTGCCGCGGCGAATCCATCAGAATCCGGCTAACGGAGCCGTCCGCCGGGTAAATGCGCTCATAGGCCCGGATCGAGGCGTCGCCGCTCAGGTGCCGCCGCCGCGCCTTGGAATGTCCGTTCGTATCGAGAAACTCGCGGATCGAAAGCGTTCGGGCGATGCGCTGCAGCGTGTCATCAGGCGCCGAAATCTCGACGCGTCGCCCGTCCTTCTCGTGGGTGATCGCAAGCGTGATGCGACGTGAGGGGAGGGCGTCGTCCGCCCGTTCCGGCCATTCGACCAGGCAGATGCCCTGCGACAGGGCTTCATCGAAGCCCAGTTCGTCGAGCTCGCTGGAATCGGCCAGCCGGTAAAGGTCGAAATGCGCGACGGGTATGCGCAAGTCGTAGCTCTGGACCAGCGTGAAGGTCGGGCTCGGCACTTCCAGGCCGTCGTCATCGGCGACGGCTCTCAGAAAGGCGCGCGCCAGTGTGGATTTGCCGGCGCCGAGATCGCCCGAAAGAGCGACGCAGTCGCCAGGCTTCAGGGCGAGCGCCAGGTCCTCACCAAGCTCGATCGTTGCCGCCTCGTTTGCAAGATGGCGCTCGATCGCCGGCATTATTCGGCCGCGACGGTGGACGGCACGTCGGCCGAAGGGATGCGGCAGGTCACTTCCGTGCCTTCGCCTTCCTTGCTGCGGATCGAGACCGTGCCGTGATGCAGGCTGACGAAGCTCTCGACGATCGAAAGCCCGAGGCCGGCGCCGCCGCGCTGACCGTGGCTTTCAAAGCGGTTGAAGACCGTGTCGAGCACGTCCTGCGGAATGCCGGGGCCGCTGTCGGAGACCGAGAAGATGAAGTCGCTGCCCTCGCGGCGGCACGCCAGTTCGATGACGCTGCCATCGGGGGCGAAGTTCGCGGCATTGGTGAGCAGCTTGACGAAGATCTGCTTCAGGCGCTGCTGATCGGCGACCATCCGGCCGAGATTATCAGGTGCGGCGATCCGGAGCGTCACGCCGCTTTCGGTCAGACGGTCGGCCATCTGATACGCGATGTCGTCGAGGAAATCGGTGAGGCTGATGTCGGCAAGGTCGAGCTGGACGATGCCGGCGTCGACGGTCGCAAGATCGAGGATGTCGTTGACGATCGTCAGAAGCAGCGACGACGACGTGGCGATATGGTCGACATACTCTGCCTGGCGCTCGTTGAGGTCGCCGAAAGCCGGCGTCTTCAAGAGATCGGCAAAACCGATGATGTTGGTGAGCGGCGAGCGCAGCTCGTAGGAGACGTGGTGGACGAAGTCGTTCTTCAACGCATCGGCCTTGCGCAGCGCCTCATTCTTTTCGGTGAGCGCGCGCTCGACCCGGACGCTGTCGGTAATGTTGACGAAGGTCAGCATCGTCTGGGCGTTCGGCAGCGGGATGACCGCGTAGTCGAGAATCAGCCCAGTCCTGAGTTCGAGAATGCCGCGGCTGGAGGGCCGCTCGTCGTCGAAGCTGGTGATGATGTGGGTGAAACGCTTCCAGCCGTCGGGCTGGTCGTAGGAGATCAGGCAGGCCTGCTCGATCGCCTTGATATGCGTACCGGGTTTGGCTTCAGCCTCGCTGATGCCCCAGATCGCGCGAAACGCCGGGTTCGACAGGCGGATGCGGCCGTCCGGGCCGAACACCGCTACGCCTTCGGCCAGGTGATCGATGGTTTCGCCCTGGACCTGGACGAGGGTGTTGTAGCGCGTTTCGAGGTCGACCTTCTCGGTCAGGTTCTCGAACACCCAGGTAACGCCGCCCTGCGGGCGGGCGGTGGCAAAGACGCGCAATGTCTGTCCGTTCGGCAGGTGCCAAAGGTCGCTCTGCGTATCGAGCGCCTGGTAGACCGATAGTGCGTTCGCCTTCCACTGTTTCCAGTTGAGCTGTTCCGGTAGCTGGCCGCCGGCGCGCAGCCGATCGAGCACTTCGCCATTGTCCGGCTTGCGCTCCAGGAAGCCGATATCGAGGTTCCACAGGCGCTGGAAGGCCTGGTTGTAGAACTGCAGACGCTGGTTGCCGTCGAAGATCGCGACGGGCGTCGCCAGATGGTCGAGCGTTTCCGCATGGCTCTTGAGCGTGCGGTTGAGCTCTTCGCGCACGGCCTCGATCCCCGAAATATCGACTGCGATACCGGCCGAACCGGCGGCGCTGCGGGCGTCGACGACGTCGAAGAAGGTGCGGTTGCCGCGCACGACGGTCGAGACCTTGTCATGGAAAGGCGTATCGAACGTCGAGACCGACCGGATCTTTTCACGCGCAACGGTCGCAAGCAACTCGCGCTTTTCCGCGACGGCGGTGGCGACATCGGGTGCCTCGACGGCGTCGGCATAGGCTTCGTTGACCCAGACGAGCGCGCCGTCGGTGCCGCGCTGCCAGACGGGCAGGTCGATTGCGTCGAGGAGCGTATGGAAGGAGCGAAGCGCGATATTGAGCCGGTCGTGTTCGAGCTTCAGTTCGGCGAGCTCCGCCCGCATGTTGTTGAGCGCGATGAAGCGCACAAAGGCGCGGCCGCCGGAAACGCGTCCCTGGGCTTCCAGCACTTCATTGCGCTGCGTTTCGATGACGAGATCGAAGCTGCGGGCCTGGGTGCGAAGCGCCTCGATCGATTTTTCGAGCTCGCCTGCAGACTGCGCCTTGACCCAGCGGCCGAAGGCCAGGAAGTCGCGGTCGTCGGAAGGCGCGCCGGTTTCCGCCGGCAGCTGGCCGAGCAGTTCGGCGCGTTCGAGAAGCCCGTCCCAGATGACGATCCGGCGGTTCTTGTCGGCGACCAGCGCCTGGTAGCGCGAGAGGCGCTGGTTGGCGTCGGAAAGGTCGGACCTAAGCTCGCGGTTTTCCGCCTCGATGTTGCCGCGCTGGCGGATCAGCCAGATCGCCGAGATCATCGCAGCGGAAATGACGCCGATCAGCACGGAAAAGGTGACGACTTCCGACGAGCCGAAGATGCCGGCCTTTTGCGGGACAACCTGGGCGAGAGCATCCGTGGCGGTGAAAAGGGCGGTGCCGGCCAAAAGGCGGCGCAGGAATTTCGGACCCTTGCGGCGGGTGGCCGGAAAATCTGTCTGGTCTTTGTTCATGGCGCTGCCATCCCCATCTGTCCGAAGGGTGCTGCCGGCCTTGCTGCGCCTTGCACAGTTCCACCGGGGCCCTGTTCAAGGGTCCGCGTCAGTTCCGATTGCATCCCCGGTCTGTCTCCGTCTGTTTGCCGCTAATTCGACAAGACATCCCATCCGCGATGCCCAAGGTCCGCACCGGCATCACGAATCAATGGGTTAGAGCATACTTCCTAGTCGAATCGTCGGGAAGGGAGAGGCCCAAAAAAGCGGCCGCGCTCTCTTGTCAAGAACGCGGCCACAAGATGTTGTGGATTGCCCGGGTAAGGACTAGTACCGGTAGTGCTCAGCCTTGAACGGACCCTGCGTCTTCACGCCGATGTAGTCGGCCTGCTCTTCGGAAAGTTCCGAAAGCTTGGCGCCGAGCTTCTTGAGGTGCAGGCGAGCGACCTTCTCGTCGAGCGCCTTGGGCAGGACGTAGACTTCGTTCTTGTACTTCTCACCCTTGGTGAAGAGCTCGATCTGGGCCAGGACCTGGTTGGAGAACGAGGCCGACATCACGAAGGACGGGTGACCGGTGGCGTTGCCGAGGTTGAGCAGGCGACCTTCCGAAAGCAGGATCATGCGATTGCCCTTCGGGAACTCGATCATGTCGACCTGCGGCTTGATGTTCGTCCACTTGAGGTTACGCAGAGCCGAGACCTGGATCTCGTTGTCGAAGTGGCCGATGTTGCCGACGATCGCCATGTCCTTCATCTCGCGCATGTGGTCCATGCGGATGACGTCCTTGTTGCCGGTCGTCGTGATGAAGATGTCGGCCGAGGAGACGACGTCTTCGAGCTGGACGACTTCGAAGCCGTCCATGGCGGCCTGGAGCGCGCAGATCGGGTCGATTTCAGTGACCTTTACGCGGGCGCCGGCGCCGGAAAGCGAGGCGGCCGAACCCTTGCCGACGTCGCCGTAACCGCAGACGACGGCGACCTTGCCGGCCATCATCACGTCGGTGCCGCGGCGGATGCCGTCGACCAGCGATTCCTTGCAGCCGTACTTGTTGTCGAACTTCGACTTGGTGACGCTGTCGTTGACGTTGATCGCCGGGAAGGGCAGCAGGCCCTTGGCCTGGAGCTGGTAGAGGCGGTTGACGCCGGTGGTGGTTTCCTCGGTCACGCCCTTGATGGCGTCGCGCTGCTTGGTGAACCAGCCCGGCGAAGCGGCAAGGCGCTTCTTGATCTGCGCGACGAGGATTTCTTCTTCCTCGGAGCCCGGGTTGGAGAGCACGTCCTCGCCGGCTTCGGCGCGGGCGCCGAGCAGGATGTACATGGTGGCGTCGCCACCATCGTCGAGGATCATGTTCGAGACGCCACCGTCGGCCCACTGGAAGATCTTGTCCGTGTAGGTCCAGTATTCTTCGAGCGTCTCACCCTTGACGGCGAAGACCGGAACGCCGCTGGCGGCGATCGCGGCAGCGGCGTGGTCCTGGGTCGAGAAGATGTTGCACGAAGCCCAGCGTACGTCGGCGCCGAGCGCGACCAGCGTCTCGATGAGGACGGCGGTCTGGATGGTCATGTGCAGCGAGCCGGTGATGCGCGCGCCCTTCAGCGGCTTCGAAGCGCCGAACTCTTCGCGGCAGGCCATCAGGCCCGGCATTTCCGTTTCGGCGATCGCAATTTCCTTGCGCCCGAAATCGGCAAGTCCGATGTCGGCGACGATGTAGTCCTGAGTGGTGGTCATGGAGTTCTCCGGGCTGATCTCTTCAAGCCGCGCGGCCTTGGCCATCTCCGCGGCGCGATTATGCCTCCCACGCCTATACGACGCGGTGAGAGTGCGACCGATCTATCAGGATTCAGGGTGGAGAGCAACCTCGATATAAAGAAGTCTTTATATCTTTATATTGCCGTCAGATTTCTTCGCCGAACTTGTCGGCGACCAGAGCGTCGAGCGCGTTCAGGGCTTCTTCGGCCTGCGCGCCGCTGGCGGTCACGCAAACGCTGCAGCCGGTGCTGGCGGCCAGCATCATCAGCCCCATGATCGAGGTTCCGCCAACGGTCATGCCGTCCTTCGAAACGGTGATCTCGGCGTCATAGGCTTCGACCGTCTGCACGAACTTTGCTGACGCCCGCGCATGCAGGCCTCGCTTGTTGATGATCAGCAGTTCGCGCGTCAGCGACATGTCGGGGCGGTGATCCATTACTTTCCACTCAGGACGCGGCTGGCGACGTTGATGTATTTCCGCCCGGCCTCGGAGGCCTCGACAAGTGCCTTGTCCATGTCGCTCTCGCCGCGCACGCCGGCAAGCTTGATCAGCATCGGCAGGTTGACGCCGGCGATCACTTCGACGGTGCCGCTGCGCATCACCGAGATGGCGAGGTTGGAGGGGGTCCCGCCGAACATGTCGGTGAGAATGATGACGCCGTTGCCTTCGTCGACATTGGTGACCGCGTCGAGGATATCCTGCCGACGCTGGTCCATGTCGTCCTCGGGGCCGATGCAGACGGTCTCTATAGCTTTTTGCGGACCGACAACATGCTCAAGCGCATGTCGAAATTCCTCAGCCAGCTTGCCATGGGTGACAAGCACAAGTCCGATCATGGGTATCTTCGCTCCAACTGCACACGCAATTCACTGATGGCCAGATATCGCAATGCAGCAATTTCGTCCACCTGTTGGGGAGGGCATCTTGGCAAGGAAAAGGGGAAGTGCAAGCCAAAAATGCCGAAATTCCGGTCGCGCTGACGGTAAATCGGGCTAGAAACCTATTTTTTCAGCGATGAGCGCCTGCAAAATATTGAGAACCTGGGCGCCTTCTTCAACGGGAACGCGAACAATCGGCAATACGCGCCCGAGTGGCAGGGGGAATGTCTCGTCTTCGGGCGGTAGCCGCGGGTCGAATGGGGCGGCGACGGGCAGAATGGCCCAGTCCATGACGGCGGCAGGCACGGTTTCGATCGTGCCGATGCCGGCGCCGCGGATTTCGATGAGGCCGTGAATGGAGGGCGGGCAGCGCGCCACGATCCGGTCGTGTTCGAGCGCAAGATCCACGCGGTCGTCGGCGACGAGCGCTGCAAAATGTCCGGCCTGCCGGGCGGCCGTGATGCAGGCGAGCGCCAGTCTGGATTTGCCGCTGCCGGACGGGCCGGTAAGCAGGAAGCCGCGTGTCCCGAGCACGATTGCGGTGCCGTGGACATTGGCGCGGGCCGTTGTCACGCGTGCGGCTCGGCGGGCAGGGACAGGACGAAGCGCGCGCCGGTGATATGGCCATCCGGTCCGGCGATGTTCTCGGCCTTGAGCGTGCCGCCATGGGCTTCGGCGATCTGCCTGGAGATCGACAGCCCGAGGCCGGAGTTCTGTCCAAAATCCTCGCCTTCCGGCCGGTCGGTATAGAAGCGCTCGAAAATGCGGTCGATGTCTTCGGCCTGGATGCCCGGGCCGTTGTCCTCGACATAGACGAGGCAGCGCGAGCGCGAGCGGGTGAGGCGCACGACGATCCGCCCGCCGTCCTCGGGAACGAAGGAACGGGCGTTTTCGATCAGGTTGGTAATGATCTGGCCGATGCGCAGGTCGTAGCCGCTGACGGCAAAGCGCGCCTTGGGGCTGTCCTTGCGGTCGATGACGAAATCGAGCAGCACCGCCTTCTTCTTGCTGCGGACCTGGCGCGAGATATCGACGAGGTCGCCGAGGAGTTTTTCGAGATCGATCGTCTTGGCGTCGCTGCGGGCAAGTTCCGCGTCGAGACGCGAGGCGTCCGAGATATCGCTGATCAGGCGGTCGAGGCGGCGGACGTCATGCTGGATGACGTCCATCAGCCGCTTCTTCGATTCGTCGGTCCGCGCCAAAGGCAGCGTCTCGACGGCGCTGCGCAGTGAGGTGAGGGGGTTTTTCAGCTCGTGGCTGACGTCGGCGGCAAAGTTTTCGATCGCGGCGATCCGGTCATAGAGCGCAGTCGTCATCTCACGCAGCGCGACCGATAGGTTGCCGATCTCGTCCTGGCGCGAGGAGAAGTCGGGAATTTCCTCGCGCTCCTTGGCGCCGCCGCGGCGCACGCGCACCGCTGCTGCCGCAAGCCTGCGCAGCGGATTGGCGATCGTCGACGACAGAAGCAGCGACAGGATGATGTTGACGAGCGCCGCGACGCCGAAGACGCGGATGATGGCGAGGCGCTCGGCCTGGACGATCTTGTCGATGTCGCCGGCCTGGGTCGAAAGCAGGAGTACGCCGAGAACGGCGCGGAAGCGCTGGACGGGCACCGCCACGGAAACGATAAGCTCGCCCTTCTCGGTAACGCGCTCGACATAGCCGCGCACGCCCGTCAGAGCATTGGTCACCTCAGGGTAGATCGAGCCGTTGCCACCCGGCGGTTCTTTATAGAGCGGCAGATTGCCCGGCTGCAAAAGCTTGTTCAGCCAGCTGTTGAGCTTTTCGCCGATGCCCGTCGCCTCCGGCTCGATCGGCGGCAGGTCGAAGCGCAGCACCTGGCCGCCGCTATAGAGATGGCGCGAATCGAGCAGCAGGTCGGCGTCCGCGTCGAACAGCCGGGCGCGGGTGCGCGTCGGCGAGATCAACCGCCTCAGAACCGGCGCGACACGCTCCTGGATGATCGGGAAGTCGAGATCCTCGTCGCTCGGCAGCGGCGTGATACTCTGGCCAGCCTGCAGCTCCAGCAGCTTTTCGGGATCGATGGTGATCGAATTGGTATCGACCGAGGCGGAAGCGGAGATCGCGCCGGCGATGATTTCGCCCTGGGTCAAAAGGCTTTCGACGCGCGCGTCGATCAGCCCCTCGCGGAACTGGTTGAGGTACATGATGCCGCCGACCAGAACGACGAGCGCCACCAGGTTGAAGAAGACGATACGGCGGGTGAGGCTCGAGAAGACGGCATTGCCGAAGAGACGACGAATGAGCGTGAAGGGATGCGCCCAGCGGCGCTGGCCCTTCAGTGCCTGGGCACGCCCGTCAGTGTCTTCAATGTCGCCGTGCAAGACTTCTACCAAATGTCCCGCTCCCGCGCGGACTGTCCTTCATAATCGTTCGATAGCGGCGGCGCTGCCGGCCGGTTGCGCCGCCTTCCATGGTTTTGATCCGAAGACGGCGGAGATCGTGTCGAGCCTCAGATGAGGCCATCACCATCGCGCCGCTTCAAATGCGCCACTCTGGGCTCGATGGCAAGCCCCGAGGCTCAGGCACTCTCCCGGAAACGATAGCCGACACCGTAAAGCGTCTCGATCATGTCGAAGTCGTTGTCGACCATCTTGAACTTCTTGCGCAGCCGCTTGATGTGGCTGTCGATGGTGCGGTCGTCGACATAGACCTGTTCGTCATAGGCAGCGTCCATCAGTGCGTCGCGGCTCTTCACCACGCCCGGGCGCTGCGCCAGCGAATGGAGAATGAGGAATTCCGTCACCGTCAGGGTCACCGGCTCACTCTTCCAGGTACAGGTGTGGCGCTCCTGATCCATCACCAACTGCCCACGCTCGAGCGAGCGCGACGGCGCGTCGGTTGCCTTGACGGTATTGTTCGGATTGGCGGCCGCGGCTTCGCGGTTGGCGGCGCGGCGCAGGATCGCCTTGACGCGTTCGACCAGAAGGCGCTGCGAAAACGGCTTGGTGATGAAGTCGTCGGCGCCCATCTTCAGGCCGAAGAGTTCGTCGATCTCTTCATCCTTGGAGGTGAGGAAGATCACCGGCAGGTCCGATTTCTGCCTCAGGCGGCGCAGCAGTTCCATGCCGTCCATACGCGGCATCTTGATGTCGAAGATCGCAAGCTGCGGCGGCCGGGCGAGCAGGCCTTCGAGCGCCGAAGCGCCGTCGGTATAGGTCTCGACTTTGTAGCCTTCTGCCTCCAGGGCGATGGATACGGACGTCAGAATATTCCGGTCATCATCGACAAGCGCGATGGTCTGCATCGTGTTCAACTCCGTCTTTTGAGGTGCCGGTCCCGTCCCCGAAAACTCCGGCATTCGCGAGTCACGGGTGCGTTAGTGAGTATAAAGGTGGAACAAATTGTGGCGAAGCCCAAAAAGCACCTGTCGTGACGATAGGATAGGTCGCGTCAGATCGGTGTTCGACAGGCCGATTTCAACCGATTAAAAAAACGATAATTTTCTTTAAATCGATTAATATACTGAAATCATTATTCTTTTTTTGACGTCGCCTTGTTTTTGAGCGAGCATGCAAGTAAGGTCCGGCGAAATTCAACGCCAATGGCCAAACACGAAGGAAGCTTGACCATGGAGCAACTCGGCACTCGCAATCTCGCGAACGGCTTGGAAAAACTCGGCTTTATCGACCTGGAAACGGTTCGGTACAACCTCGAAGCCGCAGAGCTTTATGAGGAAGCTCTTCGCCGCGGCGAGGCTGAGCTGACGGCACACGGTGCGCTCGTCGCCCGTACCGGCCAGCACACCGGTCGCTCGCCGAAGGACAAGTTCGTCGTTCGCGATGCGAACACCGACGACCAGATCTGGTGGGACAACAACAAGCCGATGTCTCCGGAGCATTTTGCGCTGCTGCGCAAGGATATGCTTGAGCACGCCAAGGGCATGTCGCTCTACGTGCAGGACCTGGTTGGCGGCGCCGATGCCGACAACGCCCTGCCGACGCGCGTCGTTACCGAGTACGCCTGGCATTCGCTGTTCATCCGCAATCTGCTGATTCGCCCAGCCCGCGAAGCGCTCGGCTCCTTCCTGCCGAAGCTGACGATCATCGATCTGCCGAGCTTCAAGGCGGATCCGGAGCGCTACGGCTGCCGCACCGAGACGGTCATCGCCTGCGACTTCACCAACGGCCTGATCCTCATCGGCGGCACGTCCTATGCCGGCGAAATGAAGAAGTCGGTCTTCACCGTTCTCAACTACCTGCTGCCGAAGAAGGGCGTCATGCCGATGCACTGCTCCGCAAACGTGGGCGCGGCCGGCGACACCGCGATCTTCTTCGGCCTCTCCGGCACCGGCAAGACGACGCTTTCGGCCGACCCGACCCGCACGCTGATCGGCGACGACGAGCACGGCTGGGGCGAGCAGGGCGTCTTCAACTTCGAAGGCGGCTGCTACGCCAAGGCGATCCGCCTGTCGGAAACCGCCGAGCCGGAAATCTACGCCACGACCCGCCGCTTCGGCACCGTCATGGAAAACGTCGTGCTTGACGAGCGCCGCGTTCCTGATTTCGACGACGGTTCGCTGACGGAAAACACCCGTTGCGCCTATCCGCTCGACTTCATCCCGAATGCCAGCGCCACCGGCACCGCACCGCAGCCGCGCACCATCATCATGCTGACCGCCGATGCCTTCGGCGTGATGCCGCCGATTGCCAAGCTGACGCCGGAACAGGCGATGTACCACTTCCTTTCCGGCTACACCGCCAAGGTCGCCGGCACGGAAAAGGGCGTTACCGAGCCGGAAGCCACCTTCTCGACCTGCTTCGGCGCACCGTTCATGCCGCGTCACCCGTCGGAATACGGCAACCTGCTGAAGGACCTGATCGCCAAGAACGGCGTCACCTGCTGGCTGGTGAACACGGGCTGGACCGGCGGCGCCTACGGCACCGGCAGCCGCATGCCGATCAAGGTGACGCGCGCTCTTCTCGCGGCCGCGCTTGACGGCTCGCTGAACGCTGCGGAACTGCGCACCGATGCCAACTTCGGCTTTGCCGTTCCGGTGTCGGTCCCGGGCGTCGACGACGGCATCCTCGACCCACGCTCGACCTGGGCCGATGGTGCAGCCTATGACGCACAGGCCCGCCGCCTGGTCGACATGTTCATCACGAACTTCGCCAAGTTCGAGAGCCATGTGGACGGCAGCGTTCGCGACGCGGCTCCCGGTACGAAGATCGCCGCCGAATAAACATTGTCGGCTATGATTCACGTGAAACCCGGTCCTTGTGGCCGGGTTTTTCGCTTTCGCGTCTGCTCTATGTCCCTTTAAATCCTCTTCGATCTAAGGCGAGCCAGAGTGCTACGGCGACCTTTGCGCCTCTGAGGAGACGCGCGGCGCCGCAGTGTTTTCAACGGGTTCGCTCTGTGCCATAGATCGGGCCGAGGTGAACCATGGCCAGCGACCCGCTCTACATAAACGACAATATCGTCCTTGCCGGCTGGGAGCTGACGGAGCAATTCGTGCTGGCCGGTGGCCCGGGCGGGCAGAACGTCAACAAGGTGTCGACCGCCGTTCAGCTGTTCTTCAACGTCCAGGCGTCTCCGGCGCTTTCCGATCGCATCAAGGCCAACGCCCTGAAGATCGCCGGCAAGCGCGCCTCGAAAGAGGGCGTGCTGATGATCGAGGCGAGCCGCTTTCGCAGCCAGGAGCGCAACCGCGAGGATGCGCGCGAGCGGCTGAAGGAGTTGATCCTGAAGGCTGCCGAACCCCCGCCGCCGCCGCGCAAGAAGACCAAGCCGACGCGCGGCTCCGTCGAGCGGCGTCTCAAGGAGAAGTCGGGTCGCGGGGAGATCAAGAAGCTCAGGGGCCGGCCTGGAGGCGATTGATTCTTTTTGCGGCTCCCTTGCCTTTTGGCGGGCAGCGCCCTCTCTTATCGAGCAGTGTTTTCGCAAAAGGAGGTGGCATGAAAGAGACCGCGTCCGCTGAGAGAACGGATCACTGAGATGCAGGTGATGATTGAGGGACAGCCACGCTTCCAGCCTTTCGGCTTATCCTGTTGGGGTTTTGGAGATCTCAACACGGGAGTTGGAAGCATGACTGCGTCCTATGATTACCATATCGGCGTTGATTACCACAAATCCTATAGCCATCTGGTGGTGCAGGACAGCAGCGGCAAGACGCTGCGCTCCGGCCGGGTGAAGAACGATCGCCAGTCGCTCGGCGGGTTTCTCGAGCGGTACCGCGAAAACAGCCATGCGGTTGTCGAGGCGACGCGCAACTGGATGG